>CAMCYF010000020.1 GCA_945883825.1 Chitinophaga pinensis | reverse complement strand
TTAGAAAGACAAGGATAAACCATCCATTTCTTAGATAGTTCAATAATATTAAAGTGTATGAAATCTTGATGCATCTCATTTAACGTTTTTCCATCTAAAAAATATTGATTTTGAAGATGAAAGTCCTTGAATGAATTAATTTCAAGTGGCAAATTAAGATACACATACCTAATGGAGTGTTTTAACTTCATAAATCTGAAAGTTTTCAATTTCTCTTCTCTATTCATTTTCTTGACTTTTCATGTTTATAAATGACGTGTAAACGAATGAATTATATGTCTAATACCCTGTTGTCATTGATTCTAATACTTTTGGATAGCTTGGCAACGGGATCGAGCTGTTTTTATTACATTTTATTATTCTGAACAAGTTGAGATGGAACGATTTTAATTAATAACTATTTTTCGTTGATTTTAATGTAAGAGAAACATCAATGTCTCATAAATTTGATAACAAGCCCGAAAAAATAGTTTGACAACTCAGGCCAACCACTTGGATAATCGATTGGAATGAAGGTTATTTGTCGTAATTAAGAGAACAAATGTTAAAGGTCTTAAGATGTTGAACGTATTACCTTTTTTCAAAATCTACAATGAATGTAAAGACAACTTAATTTATTCAGATCATAAACTATCGTGATTTTGAGTATGCTTTTTCTATCTTTACATAAGAAATAATTAAAATGAAAAACGTAAAAGAATCAGCAAATTTTATTTGGTCAATTGCAGACTTACTTCGTGGCGAAAAAATTAAATAGTGACAATTACAAAACTTTTTACTCATCATTTTCAGGCCCCAATATACCCACTCCCCTCCACCAATCCAATGGTATAAATACCCGAATTAATTAGTATTTATACCAAAATAACGTTCAAGCGCATTGTCTGAAAGGTTTAATCTCATAAACCTTAGGGAAACGAAGATTTAGCACGCTAATGATAGTATGAGTGGAAAACAGGGTAGGAGTTGTTTGTGAAATTTGGGATGATTAGTTGGGATTCGGTGGTTCTGCAGCTGTTTTTCTAGCGAATCAAGTACGTTTGCCTTGTATTTGAGATCTTTTTCCGGATTATTCCTAAGAATTTACTGGAAATTCCCATGAAATTACATCAATATTCCATTTTTTGTTGAAAATTCCGAGTTTTTCCGTTGATTTTACCGTAAAATTCCCATGGATTTCAGAGATTAAAAGTTTAACGACATTTATTCAAGTAATTTTTCTCTCGCAAGCGTATAAATTCAAAAAAATTAATCAAATATCTCTTTTTGCAAGCGAATTGCAGCGGAAAAGTTTTTTGGTAAAACTGGTTTTGTAAATGAAGTTTCCCCATGCGTGGGTTCGCCAGAAAAATGGCAGTATTGCTCTTTAAAATTCTTGTTTTTCCATTTGGACCAACTGATATATGCTTCTTTGGAAAAAGGTACATTTAAATTAAACGGAATTTCTAACCCTGTTCGAATACAATAACCTTTTTTATTAGCTTGAGGTTTTTGATCTTGATAAACAATTTCTGTGGCGTCATAGGTTACTTTTCTTTTTATTTCACCTTTTATAAGTCCAAAAAATGAGTTTTTCTGTTTTGTAGTGTGCTCATATACAATTTCTGAATGCTCAATTACTTTTTGAATGTACTCAAATATTTCTGTATCAAGTTGCTTGTCTCCATTTAGACTCAAAAATTTTCGTTCTAAAAGAATCCCAATCTCGATGTTATTTTTCACGGAAAATTGATGCAAATTCAATGAGCTAACAATTGATTTCGTTTCATTCCCGTAATATTTTGCATGTAAGTCTGCTTGATAGAAAATTTGTACATTTTGAAATTGCTTAAAAAACTCCATGTCTTCTCGAGAAAGGCTCTTGGATAAATTATGTTCATTTTTCCCAAACAAAACAACTATTTCAAAGGCCACATCGTTTTTCTTTCGGCTCAAAGATCTTTTCATCTCTTCACTTAACTGGATATATGGAGAAACTAAAAAAAGAATTTCTTCTGCTTCTTTGAATAAATTAAGGAGTTCCTTTTTGATATTCTCGTGATGAAGGAATTGAGGCATATTTTAATCTTGAAATGCGTTTTCTAAATAATCTAGTAAACATATACATTTTCTCAAATTGAGATAGTATAAATTAGTCCCTTAATCTAACCCTAGATCGTCATTACTGCTCCATTTTAGGTAGAGGAATGATAAATAGATGTTCAAAGTAAACTAATCCTTGCTATCATCTAAATCATTATTTGAAATATTTGGGAAGGATAGTTTGTTCAAATTTGAGATAGCCGTTTCAATTTCAAAAATCCTTTGAAGGTTTTCAAGATAATTAGGATATTGAAATTTATTTTTCATAATTATTTGACTTACTTTTTGTTCCTCCTCTATCATTTCTGTGGATACTGGGATTTTTAGTAATTTGAAAGCTTGGCTTAACTTATCAGTTAGAATAATTTTTCTCCTGCGGCCAACTCGTTCTTTAAATTCTTGGTTGAGCCAGTCATTTAAATAACTTTCTGTTGGATCAATTGCACCAAAATCTGTATCCCTAGTAACCAAAATGATCTGCTTTCCTGTTTTTTGTGCACAGTAAATTATCCATTCCCAATTAATGGCGTCGCCAATAGAATTATCTGATTTCTTTCTAGGTGGATAACCCAAGACAAATCTTTTTTTTGCTAGGTTTCGTATTGAAAATCTGAGCTTATTTTCTCGGCTTAAGTTAATTTCTGATTTGTGCCTGAATAACTTCTCAAGACTTTTATAAACAGGATCTTGGTTGGGATTTTTAAGAATTTTTTCAATTCTATCTGTTAGTTTTTTCTTATTTAGCTTGATCTCGTTCTTAGACTTACTAATAAGATCAACTGTTTTTGTGTCGTTTAAAATCATCGGAACACTTAAATTAGGAACGTCAAATTTTCTAACCTCAGCTAATGATTCTAAAATTACACTTTGCCTATTTTTCTTAAATTCCATTTCCACTTGAGAGTTTATTATTATCAACTCTTTGTGTTTTTCAATTTCTTCTAGATACTTCATGGAAACATTTGTCTTTCTTATCCTATAAAAGTCAAGAAAGATATTAGTATCAATGAATACAAGGGCATCCATTTTTGTATTTGTTTTAGCTGTCATAATTGATTTTTAAAAAAACTACCTCACCACCAACTTCTTCACCCATTGGTTTTCACCTTGTGAAATATGCGCAAAATACACTCCAGGCGCTTGATCACTCAGGTAAATAGAATTGTCTGAAAAGCAGTCTGACGTGTTGGGGAAAACCACTCTCATTAGTATTTAAAAACATGAAAAAAACCATTTAATTTATGTTTATCATTATTCATATCCTTTAATTCAATAACATAAAAATAAACACCGTCAGAAACCACTTTTTCATCCTTTAATTTCCCATCCCATAAATCGAGTGTTACAAGATTAACTGGAATTTGTGCATCATATTCATAAACGATATTACCCCATCGGTTTACAATAGCACACTTGATCTCTTTTGCTCCATTAATTGTTATAGAAAATACATCATTAATGCCATCATCATTTGGGGTAATCACATTAGGAATGTGAATCATTAATGAATCAAAAACGGTTATTTGTAATGAAAAAGTGTCGGCACATTGAGGGTTGTTGTTATAGGCAATCAGTACAACTGAGTAGGCACCCGAATTTGTAAAAAATTGACTTTCATTAAAATAATTAGAAAAATAATTACTATCCATATACCAGGAGTAATGATTAGCACCTGATGAAAGGTTAGTGATGTCAACAAGTAATGGCTTCGGACCTGATTGTGGGTTAGCTGAGAAGGATGCATTCACCTGAATTGTTTCAGGGACAAAGAGGTTTGTATCTGAAGTACACCCGTTGTTGTCTTTAAGAACAATTGTATAATTTCCACTAGAAAGGTTTGAAAAATGATTCATATTCTGAAAACCACTTCCGATTGAATATTGTAATGGATTTACACCACTTCCTACAATAGTTATTTGCCCATCATCATTCCCACAAACGGATGCAACAATCGAAATATCCGTTATTTTGGGATTATTGTTGACTTTTACAAATACTTTTTCAGTTCGAGAACACCCAAGTACATTTTCTATGCGAACTAGATATAGTATTGAACTATCAGGTGATGCAACTGGATTGGCAATGTTAGGATTATTTAATGATGTTGGTTCTTGCCAATAGTAATTCGTTCCACCACTTGCAAAAAGTTCTATACTATCTCCTTTGCAAATGACTGTATCAGCGATAATACTTGTTGAAAAGGTATCGCAAGGAGTGGTATAGGCATTGAAGAAAAGAAGATTAAATTGAGGTTGATTAGGAGCCGGATTGGGATTAGTATGTGTTAGGTTGAGTGTATATTCAGTTGATCCATTTGAAATAATGGACGAAATATCTGCTAAAGCATCAGCACCACTCATCGTCACATCAGATGAATCATCGTCGAGGCCGAATAAAAAATCGTTTTGATAATAGAAATGACCTTTCGTTCCGGCACAACTATGTAGAGGATTAACAGCATCTACTACTCCAATTGTACCGAGCGTATTCCCATTGACATTTACAATTTTGCCTTCTGTTGTATTATTACAACCTCTATCTAACATTAAGGATAAACCCACGGGATTACTCGTGTTTATAGGATTCATTCCGGACATGGAATAGTTCTCATATCCAATATAGTCCTGATTATTTATCCATACGGATGTTGCTATTTTAGACAGCGTCGGATTATCATATTCGACATACAAAAAAGCAGTCCACCACCCCCAATTAATTGGAAGTCCAAACTGATTTGGAATAATAATATTAAACGAAGTTGTTGGACTAAGCACTAAATCTTCCGTTATGTCAAAATAATATAGTTTAATCGGAATTGCATATGGGTTTGTATGATGAACGGACATTACGCAATTCAGTGTATCAAATAAATAAGGATGATTATTTACTGTAATAGGAACAGAAGGAGGGAAACCAATTCTATACGAAAACAAATATGCTCTTCTAATCGTACTGCCGGGTTCAATATAGAGATTTAAAGCTCCATCTCCAAAACCTTGTCCAGTAGAAAATCCAGCAGCAGTAACACCACCATAGAAAATGTCTTGGTGAAATAAATTTTGTGCGTTCAAAGAATGATCTTTAAAAAAGAAGAAACTTGTGAGTAGGAAGATATGTAAAAAGTCCTGTTTCATAAAATACATCAAGGGGCGTTTCGCCCCTTGATGAGTTTTAAAATTAATAATTAATCAAAAGTTTTTGGGTTTCCAAAAGCTGATCATTATTATACAACTTCACTAAATAAATTCCCTGCTGTATTTTACCAGTCTGAATAAATACTTGATTGCTCTTACCGTTAAATTGATAAGTGGTTATAAGCTGCCCTGAAATGGTAAATACTTCAATTGATGTATTTTCCATGAACTCCCCATTCAAATCTTGTAATTCAACGATTATCTGACTTTCTCCATTAGACGGGTTAGGATAAATGGAAAGAAAACTAGTTTTTTCGGCAGGAAGTTCTGAACTATTTCTATTTTCTACCATTCGTAATCCGCTTCCAATTGTTTCCAATGGTTCTACAATGGCCAAGAACAAGCTGTCAAAAGCAACGGAGAGCAAGGCTTCGCCTCTAACCGAATTGATTCGATCATCTTGATCATATGCCACATATTCAACTTCTTGCTTAATGTTTACGTCAGTATTAACCGCATAACAAGATGATGGTTCTTCTCTTAACATCTGATAAAGGTCAGCCATTTTAACATAATTATCATAGCCAAATTCAGCAACAAGGCTATCCCTGATTTCGGCAGTTTTTAACGAATCACCTTTAGCAATGTATGTATCGCACAATTGTTTTTTTCGAAATTCGATGTGTTCTTCTTTAAGAATTAGTGCAACGCTATCCAAGGGATTCGATATCAATGTATCATTTAGTAAAAGCCGAATTCTATTGTCAATTAACCCATTTCTTTCACTCTTAAAGTATCCTGTTTCATTAATTAAATAAGTCATTGCTGAAACTCCCTTCTGAGCATTATTAATTTGGGTTTTCATTCCTTTTGGCAAAGAAATAGTGTTTAGCTCAGACATAATTAAATCAGATACCGGTGAGTTTGCTATTATTACTTGTTGAATATTATTAGAGGGAGGATTGGTCGTCAAATAAGCCATTAATACCTCGTCTGATAAATAAGGTGAAGCGGCTAATAAAGCGTTTTTAACATCATCCGCACTCAATGTATTAACTACACTTAGAAGATCATTTGTGTTGCCTGCATCAACCTGATTCTCCAAATTTGAAACAACTTGCTTTAAAGAATCGGATTTTTCTTTTAGAACAGCATATAAGATTATTCCATCCTTAATATTTGATGGGCAGGAATTTGTGTTGTTATAATATACTGGATAATTTGAGTTGAAACATTGTTGAGGTGCAACGAAGGCAGCATTATAGTAAAGTGGCGAGGTAATCAAATCTGCATGATGAGAATATTCAAACTCCAAGGCACTATTATTAACTGCAATGTCGTTTTGAGGATCAAACGTCGAATGACTAAAGCGATTACCTGCCGGAGATTTTGTTGCATTTAAAGGTTGTGTAACTGGACTTACACAATATCCCTGTTGAAAAGCTATTCGGCCTGAAGTTACAGCAAGATCAGCCTGAAAAATGTTATTGGTGAAATCATTGCATTTCCAACGTAAGCCTTTATTGTTTGGGTTGGCATCTCCAGGATTATATGCAACACTGTTAATATTTTGGGATTGACCTCCAATTTTTATATCAAAGAAATCATTGCGATAAATAATGTTATCAGATGATCCGGAATTATTAACGATGATTCCATATGTATTCCCATTGGTTGAAACGAACGGATCGTTAAATTCCGTGTAGGTATTTTCTTCGACAATATAGCTCGAACATCCATTGAGATATAAACCATATGTATTGAAAGTTTGATTAGGTGCCGCCGACCTATAAACTTCAAATTCATTCCTCGTAATGGTAGCGAAATCAGGCCCTCCAAGATAAATACCGAAGAAGTTATTTGTAAATTCATTTCGATCGACCTTGAGTGTTCTTAATCCATTTCCTGATAAAGCTCTAATTCCAAAATAAAGTGAGTTAAATTCGTTAGGTTCAAAACTGGTGCAAGGATATGTAAGACTATTGCATGCAGCATTTACAAAATACTGTGCATCAACGCTGTAAATCCCCCATCCCTGTTGCCAGTAATTGTAAAGATTCGGGGTGTGGTTTTTGAATTTATTCCCATAAAATGTAATGCCAACTATGTCATGCATTAATACATGATAAGTAGGGTAAAAACTTTGATTATTTAGTAGTCCATCTGTTTTGAATTCACATTTAGTAAATCGACTTTGGTTATTACTTCCATTTGGAGTGCTATACTTTCTAAACTCAACATCTTGGCGGTTATTTTTGAAAGTAGAATTACTTGCTTGTATTACACCACCGGTATAACTGAAATCATACGAAGTGAAGGTATACGGAAAAGTTGAACTTGAATTAATTTTGACGGCGACGGCACCCTTTATAGAATGCTCAACAACGGATCCATTTTTCATTACAAGCCAGCCTTGCAAGCTTGTAGAATAAGGCAATTGATTTTGATTGTTATATCCATGTACCTGAATGCCTAACCACATTGCATTTGGGTCACATCTTGTATCGGCTGTAAAAGTCGATCCGTTAAGAATCAATTTTCCGCCTGCCAGACCGTTACCTCTTTCCACGACAACTTTTGCTCCGGGAGCAAACTTAAAAGTCATATTTTCAATTGTTATGATCTTGCCCGCTGGAATAATT
Source organism: Chitinophaga pinensis (assembly GCA_945883825.1). GTDB lineage: Bacteria > Bacteroidota > Bacteroidia > Flavobacteriales_D > Crocinitomicaceae > UBA952. The sequence continues at coordinate 34,904 of CAMCYF010000020.1, read as the reverse complement.
AATTCTTTTTCAATAAATACCGTCCCTGTACTTGACGCAAAAGGATTTGTACCCAATCCCGGTGACCATGTTGCAGTCGATGGTGCTGAGAAAACACCTGCATCAAAATAAGTGCTCGCGATACAACATTGGGTATTCACAAAGAAATGGGTTGAATAATCCATCCCATCTATTTGGTCGGGTAAAGTATAAGATGAAACATATTGCGGACCGGCATAATCAAATGTTTGATAGTATGAAATCGAAAGTGCGGAATTCGCCCAGTTTGCAGCATTCGGGGCATTTGTGTTACTCAACGATGCCATTCGGTTACTTGTGGCAAAGTAGAGTTTATTATCTTTTCCTAGTTCAATTTGAGTCCGTTGAAAATCATTTTGACCGGTAACCGTTAGTGGGTAAGCAATGTTTGTTGCAATGTCAATATATTCGATTGGATTCGGGTGATTCGGAGTGATATTGTGTGTCACATACAAATAATTTCCATTCGGTGAAAACTCCAAGCCAAACGGATAGGTTGCATTTACTGAATTTCCTGTAGTATTATAAAAATAATATAATTGATTTGTGCCAGGAACAATATTTCCACTCGTATTCAAAGTCGTATGAAATACATGACTTGGACTATTGATTCCAGACGTTTGAGTTGAGGAAGATGCGAGTTTGTATTCGCCGTTAGGTAGCTCAATAAGTTCCAATTCTGATCGCTGTAATGATGATTCTTCACCGCCACAGTTAATAATGTAATTGTCAAATATAGGGCCTGAAAGAGTTATTCGCATTCTATAAATGTTAGAAAGCCCGTCATGCACAAATAGAAACCTACTATTGTCTGAACGTAATTTTGAAGCTGCAAATCCGATTCTTCCTCTAAACCAGTCATTACTCGGCAAACTTAAGGGTTGAGCCGTGCCATTGCTGAAATTTGCTAAAGCACCAAATCTACCAATAGACCATTGATTTGGGAGGTCTAAATCAAGTACAGCATAAAGGGGACGAGGGAAATTTCCCTGAGTCGATGAAAAGATGTAATACCGCTGGCAATTACCCGGGTCAGGGACTATTGCGATTTCCTGTCCCCCCAGAATCGTACCGTAACTAGAATGATACATTTCATCAATAAAGTAGCCATCTTTATCGTAGATTTTGCCATCCAACACAAAGAACAATAAGTTACCATTGGCATCCTGCATTGCGTTATGTGCATATAGGGCTTGTTCTCCTTGATAGTCAAAACTGGAGATTCCACCAATAGGAAGACTTTGAGTAGTTGCGTTGTTATAATAATTTGGAGGTAAACTCCAAACGTTGTTTTGAGTTTGGGCATTAATATTTAGAATTGTAAAAAGACCCAAAATTGCGCCCGATTTTTTAGTTAGCCGCTTTCTGAAGTGAAAGTAAATTTTTTTCATAGAGATAGATTTAGTTATTAATTTGCCAAATCTATTTGAGTTTTCTGTCAGAGAAAAAAATACGACACCTTTTTTGACAAGGTGTTATTACCTAAAAAAATCAAATATATTCTATTTATATGTAGAGAATCTTCGCAACTGTGAGGCTTCTTTTTTTTGTTGAAGTTCATTCAAGATTTCTTGATTTGTTCTTGGTTTATAGAGTCCATCAAGTATGCTCAGGCGTATGAGTTCATTAGAGGATTTTATGTCGTATGCTCTTAAAATCCTTAATCGGTCATTTTCAATTGTTTTTCTTGCCAGACATAATCGAACTCCAATCTCTTTGCTTGTGAGGCCGTCACAAATGAATCTAATTATTTGCACATCACGTTCCGTGAATTGATGAGGGTTGGTTTTATTTGGCTCCTTCATTTCTTCAAATATGATCTTTTCGGCAAATTCAGAAACATATCTGCCTTTCTCCATTACTTGGTTGATAGCTAGTGTGATCTCTTGGATTTTGCTCGTTTTTAAGAGATACGCAGACACACCTTCTTTAATGAGTTCCATTGCAATATCAGGATCGCTGTGCGTGGTGAGCATGATTACATGAATGTCTGGGTTGTATAATTTTAATTTTCGAAAGGTTTTAATTCCATCAAGAACTGGCATTTCAAGATCTAGAAAAACGATGTCGATTTTATGTTTAGGTAATTCATCTAAGAAAACCTGCCCATTTTCAGCACTAAAAACGAATTCAACATTTGGAATGTTGCCGATAATACTTACTAGACCATCTCGTACAATATGTTGATCTTCAACTAGTGCAAATCTTATAAATCCAGGCATATTAAGATAAGGTTAGTGTTGTGTTTAGAAGAATCTCACCATCGAATTTCAATCTAGAGAAATGTAATTGACCGTTTATCAAATGAAGTCTATAACGAATATTCATTAGCCCAAGACTATCTGATTCCTGGGAGAATTTTTCATAATCATTTTGAGACAAAGCCAGTCCGTTATGTTTTATGTGTAATTGTAATTGATTACCGTCAAGACTCAGCACAATGTCTACTTTCTCAGGCCTACTATGCTTCATTAAATTTGTGATCAATTCATTAGATATGTTGAAGAAATGAATCATTTTATTCTCCTCAATTTCAACATCTTCAGTCAGATTTGATTTAAAGGTGTACTTGGTTGTTAGCTGCTCCATTTTTTGAGAAATGGTTTTTTCTAAGGCCTTTGATAAGCCGAACTTCACCAAATAATGAGGCACTAATCCCTTTGTTATTGTACGCAGTTGTTCATTGCCAATATCGAGAAGATTAGCTGCTTTTAGCACATAATTTTGATCATCCTCGTTGTTTTTTACTTGAGCCGCCAAGGAAAGATTTAGTTGCGCCATTGATAATATCCCCCCAATCTCATCATGTAATTTACGTGCAATTTCACTTCTTTCTTTTTCCTGCGTCGTTATTGCTATACCAACTTTTTCAAGTTCTTTTTTTTCAAGTTCTTCTTTGAGCAATTTTGCACTTAAAATTCTAATTTTTTTATTTTTCCGAGATAATATTATTATGCTTACCCCTAAACTCAGGGTAAAGATCATAACAAGTGAAATCAATATACTTATTTCGACTTCACTGTACATACGACAAAGGATAATGAAATATTAAAAACAAATGTAGCCAATGCAAAAATATAAAAAGCAATATCATTTAATAACTCTGTTTGAAAATTGAATTTTTGAAAGAAGGTATAAGACAATGCTAAAATATAGTACAAGAATAATGAATAGATTAACAACTCATTTTTGGGAGTTGTATTGTTTGAAATTATCATTTTTCCCGTAATTCCAATTACTAAACCGAAAGTAACAATAGAACTGAACAGATTATTAGAGAAAAGATCTGAAGTCAAGGTTAAATCAGCTACAAAAGAAACACCCCCAAAAAGTATGATTAACTGTTTGGGATTGATGGTATGGATACTGTTTAATATAATAATCAGCAGAATGAATTCGATTAGCACGGAAAAGTGAAAAACAGGCATTGAATTGCCGAAATACCTCCCAAAAATAAAAACAGATAAATCTGTTAGTACTCGTGCTAGTAGAAAGTAAACAAATGCTTTATTTTCATAGGAATGAAAAGCTTTGTTAGTTGTCTTTTGATAAATAGAAATTAATGGAAAACTACTTGAAAATAGAACCGTGTAGAAAACAAAATAAAATAACATTAAGAATTTAATGCGTTAGGTTGAGGACAACGTTTAGGACAAGGGCCAAAGTTTTCAGCGATTAAACCTTTGGTCATATCGTTTTCTGCTGAATCAATACCTACTACAACCAATGTTTTTGTGCCGTCAGGCTCAATAGCAAAATACATTCTTAGCCCTTCGCAACCAGATTGAGCTAAAATTTGGTCAAAAATTTCTCTAGAACCAGCAACAGCAATTGTTTCACCCGGTTGAATGGTTGCCCTGTAACGAGCTGTCATTTCAGAAGCTTCTTGTAAAGAAATAAATTCACCCATTTGATCAGTTGTAGACATAATTTTATTTTAAAGTTAGTTATTAGATTATTTCTTTCCCAAAAATATGTTTTTGAAGAATAATTAAGGGTACATCAATGTATGGTTAGGGTAATATTCCTTGGATAAAAAGGTGTAATTACCTTTTGAGGTGGAAGTGAGAAACCTGTATATATGGGTTGAGTAATTTCAATTAAATATTAAACTTTAAGTTAATTGCTCATGGCGTCTTTCTGCAAGTTGGTTATTCTTTGCAAGTACTATTCTATCTCGAAGCTTTCATGCAATTTTAAAATTTTAATTCTAAACTTTACTTTGGCAGATATAATTAGTTGTTGGCACACTTGTTTTAGCAATTGCTGTGAAACCACCATCTATTTCACTAAAATTTCTGTAGCCTCTACTTTGAAGAATACTAGCAGCAATCATACTTCGGTAACCACCGGCACAATGGAGAAAGAAATGCTCTTCTTTATTTAGGTGGTTAATCCAATTATTGATAGAAGTAAGTGGTTTGCTATAAGCTTCAGCAACGTGGTTAGCGGCATATTCAGTGTCTTTTCTTACATCAATTACTACAGATTTCTCAGGGATAAATTTTTCAGAAAATTCGCTGCTATTAATTCTATGAATTTGATCAATTTCTTTCCCTGAATTTTTCCATGTTTCAAATCCTCCATCAAGAAAACCAAGAATAGTATCAAAACCAACTCTACTTAAGCGAGTAATAACTTCTTCTTCTGTGCCAGGCTTTGCCACCACCAAAATAGCTTGTTTTACATCTCCAATCATTGCGCCAACCCAAGGTGCAAATTCACCATTTAGGCCAATGTTAATCGATTGAGGAATAAAACCTTGATAAAAAACACTGCTATCTCTCGTATCAAGAATAAGTGCGCTGCTAATTTCTGCTAATGCTTGAAAATCAACGCAAGAAAAGGTCTTCAACCCTTTTTCTTTTACCACTTCAAAACTTTCGTAGCCCTTTTTATTCATCGCTATATTAGCGCCAAAATAAGCAGGAGGAGGAAGTAAACCATCCGTTACAGCTGCTACAAAGGATGCTTTATTAACTTGATTTAGGGCATAATTCATCTTCTTTTGATTGCCTAAGGTATCAAGCGTTTCCTTCATCATATTTTTTCCGCATGCAGATCCCGCACCATGAGCAGGATAAACAATAATATCATCCTCAAGAGGCATTATTTTCTCCATTAAACTATCATAGAGAATGCCCGCTAATTGATCTTGCGTAATATCTGCTGCTTTTTGAGCTAAATCTGGTCGACCAACATCTCCCAAAAACAAGGTGTCGCCAGAAAAAAGCGCTGTATTTTTTCCATTTTCATCGATAAGTAAATAACAAGTACTTTCCATCGTATGTCCTGGAGTATGAAGCACCTTTAACTTTATTTTTCCAATTTCAAAAATCTGCTCATCTTCGGCAATTATGCATTCAAATTCGGGCGCAGCATTCGGACCAAAAATTATGGGAGCATTTGTTTTTCGGCTCAAATCCAAATGTCCTGAAACAAAATCTGCATGAAAATGTGTTTCAAAAATATATTTTAGTTTTACCTTATCTTTTTCCAATCGCTCAATATAAGGATCGGTTTCTCTTAAGGGGTCAATAATAAAAGCTTCGCCATCACTGCTTACATAATAAGCTCCCTGAGCCAAGCATCGTGTATAAATTTGTTCTATTTTCATGGTAATACGGCTTAATTCTAGTTACAAAGGTAATTTATTCAATATAAATAGACCACCAAGAAGTAAAAGTTATTCAATAAGAAATGTCCTGAAACTTTAATTATCTTTGCAAGCATCTTTTTTTGATGAAATTCTATGGCTATATATTAGCAAAACAGATTTTTAATAAAACTATTATGGAGGAGTCTAAGAAACTAAGCGATATAAAAGATTTTGGGGAATTTGCCCTTATTGATCATTTAACGAAAAATTTTTCATTAAAAAATGCATCAAGTTCTTTTGGTGTTGGCGATGATGCGGCTGTAATTTCGATTTCTGAAACTGAAGTTTGTCTTCTTTCTACTGATATGCTTGTTGAAGGTGTTCATTTTGATTTGATGTATACTCCGATGAAACATTTGGGCTATAAATCAGTCTCTGTTAATGTTTCTGATATTTGTGCAATGAATGGAATTGCAGAACAAATAACTGTTTCAATCGCAGTCTCAAGTAGGTTTTCTACTGAAGCTCTTGAAGAATTATACTCTGGAATTCATTTGGCTTGCGAAAATTTTAAGGTGGATTTAGTTGGAGGAGATACAACTACTTCTATTTCAGGTCTCACAATTAGTATTTCTGTTTTAGGCCGAGCCCAAAAAGAAAATGTTGTTTATCGAAGTGGTGCTAAAGAATTTGATTTATTAGTTGTAACTGGTGATTTAGGTGCCGCATACTTGGGTTTACAATTATTGGAAAGAGAAAAAGATGTTTTCAAAGCCAATGCACAAATTCAACCTGATTTAGATGGTCACGATTATATTATTGAGCGCCAATTAAAACCAGAAGCGCGCATAGATGTTATTGGTTTTTTAAAAGAACTAGGTGTTCAACCTACCGCTATGATTGATGTTTCGGATGGTTTGGCTTCAGAGATTTTGCATATTTGCAAAGCTAGTAAAGTTGGATGTCATTTATACGATGAGAAAATTCCAATTGATACTAAAACTTCTATGACCGCGATAGAATTTAATATGGATCCCACTACCTGCGCTCTAAATGGTGGTGAAGACTACGAATTACTTTTTACGATTAAGCAGGAAGATTTCGAAAAGATAAAGGGAAATCCACACATGACAGTGATTGGGCATATCACGGATGAAAAGGAAGGGATTTATTTAGTAGACAAAAACGGATCTGCTTTAACTTTAAAAGCTCAAGGCTGGAAGCATTTTTAGTCCACTCTTGGAAGATGAATATATTCTTTTCGAATAATTGTAATTGTAAATTCACCAAGAATTTTTTCAAGTAATTTTTCTGCTTCAATACGGGTTCGGAAATCCCCAACTAATAAGTTAAAGTTGGGGGCTTCAAAATTCATGTAAGTATCAATTTTTGGGTAAAGATTTGAGAACTTTGTGCGCGCAGCATTTACTATGTTTTTGTCTGAATCAAAACAGATTTGTATTCGGAAACCTACAAGCTTAGTTTTTACTTTATCTTCAATTAAAGAATCGATCCGATCATCCTTGATAATAATTGCTTGGGCATTTAAAGTGGTCTTGCCAACGATAAAAAAAATCAGTAAAACGAGTAAATTCTTTAACTTCAAAATCATTCACTCAAAATTAATCAATTTTTTGAAATGAAAAGCTAAACGCAACATATTATTTAGAATCATTTTAAATTAGCTATTTCTCTATTTTTTTTGTCACAATAGTGTCATTGAATAGTCTTAATCTTCTAATTTTGCAGTCGTAAAAACGCTTTGAATTCGTATTAAATAAAAGAATTTAGTAATTATTTTGATGAAAATATCTAATATTCAACAGCTTAATCGTTTTAAACAACTAATATTTTTAGTTTTAACGGTTGCTATTTCCACTTTTAGTAATGAGTTTTTTGCTCAGGGAGAAGGCTTATTTAAGGCAAAATGTGCAGTTTGCCACCAACCGCATAAGAATGGTACGGGCCCAAAATTATTTGAGGCCAGAAAACGTTGGGAGGCAGCTGGCGAAGGAGCTTTAATAATTGAATGGGTAAAAAATAATGCGAAATTGCGCGCAAGCGGTAAGTCTGCTCGTGCAAATGAAATTTTTAATGAATACAAAGGTTCGGTAATGACTGCCTTTACGGATTTAAAGGACGAAGAAGTCATTTCGATTCTTGATTGGGTAGATGCGCAACCAGATCCTGCAACAGCAGCACCACCAACAACTGGAGGGGCAGTTACACCAGGAATGGATCCGGAAGAAGAAAGCGCACTATCTTGGATATGGATAATCTTAGGAGTAATGTTTGTTGTAATCATTATGGCAGTTGGTGGTGTTCGCCGTCAATTAAACATTGCAACTTCAGATCAATTAGATGTTCAAGAAAAATTAACTTACGGAGAAGAATTTAGGGCTTGGGCATGGAAAAATAGATTGTATGTAGGAATTTCAACACTCGTAATTGTTATTTCTTTAGTTGTAGGAGTTTTACAAGGTTTATCAAGGATAAATGTTGTGGAGAATTATCAACCTTCGCAACCAATTGCATTCCCCCATAGTGTACATGCTGGATTAAATGGAATAGATTGTAAGTATTGCCACAACTCAGTTACTAAATCTAAGTCTGCTGGTATTCCAACGGTAAATGTTTGTATGAACTGTCACAAACAAATTTCAGGTGAAGGAAAACCGTATGCTTCTGAAGTTCAAAAAATTTATGCAGCAGCTGGATGGGATCCTAAAAATGGCCCAACTGGAGCGTACAATAATAATACTAAACCAATTGTATGGAATAAAGTACATGTCCTCCCTGATCACGTTTATTTTAATCACTCTCAGCATGTTGTGGTGGGTGGAGTTGATTGCAAGCAATGCCATGGAGATATGACTCAAATGCAAGAAGCAGTAAAAGTGCAACCTGTATCTGAATTAAATAAAATTGAAGGAAATATTAAATTATCAAAGCCTACTTTAACAATGGGCTGGTGCATTGAATGTCACGGAGCAAAAGATGTTCCTCTTGGTAATGGCAAGAATGCATATTACGATGAAATTCACAGAAGATTAAAAGACAACGACAAAACACTGTATAGAAAATACCTGAAAGATGGTAAAGTTTCTGTGAGTGAATTGGGAGGTTGGGAATGTGCAAAATGTCACTATTAATTATTAATATTCTTGTCGAAATATAGACTATGGGAATGACGAAAAAATATTGGAAGGGTCTTGAAGAATTAAAGGAAACACCTGCATTTATCAAGAGTAAGGATCAAGAATTTCCGAATCAACAAGCAATTGAGGAATTTTTGGGCGATGATAGTTTAAATGAATCCTCTACAACAAGAAGAGACTTCTTAAAATTTTTAGGGTTTTCTGTAGCTGCAGCAACAATAGCATCTTGTGAGGCGCCGGTTACTAAAGCAGTTCCTTATGTTGTAAAACCTGAAAATGTTACCCCAGGAATGCCAACTTGGTATGCTTCCACTTATTACGATGGTTGCTCTTACACTAGCATAAAAGTAAAAACTAGAGAAGGTAGACCAATTTTTATTTCAGGAAACAAGGATTTTGGTTTTACAAATGGTGGAGTAAATCCTCAAATTATTGCTTCTGTATTGGGTCTATACGATAGCGAAAGATTAGCAGAACCAACAATTGATGGCGTATCTAAAAGTTGGTCTTCAGTAGATTCTGCAGTCTCTTCTGCTATAAAATCTGCGAAGAAAGTTGTTTTATTAAGTAATACGATTATTAGTCCTTCTTTAACTAGGGCAATTTCTGAAATGGAGCTTTCCATGAATGCACAGTCTCCATCAAAATTTGAACACATTCAATACGATGCCATTTCCTATGCCGCTATGCGCGAAGCAAATTTAAAAAATTGGGGGGCAGCAATTATACCAAGTTATGATTTTTCGAAAGCAAAAACAATCGTAAGTATTGATGCGGATTTCTTAGCTACTTGGTTATTACCAACAGAATTTGCAGGGCAGTATGGACAAACTAGAAATCCTGACAATAAGTGGATGTCTAAACACTTCCATTTTGAATCAGTTATGTCAGTTTCTGGTTCAAATGCTGATGGTAGAGGAATGATTAAACCTTCTGAACAAGCTTCTGTTTTAGCATACTTAATTAAAGGAATGGGTGGAAGTACTTCTGTATCTTCTAACTTAAACCCTGGAGCTGAATTAATTGCTGCTCGTGCCTTGAAAGCTCTAAAGTTTTCTAAAAAAGAATCTCTTGTAGTTTGCGGTGCTAACAATGTTGGACTTCAACTTTTAACAAATAAATTAAACTACATTTTGCGTGCTTACGGTACAACAATAGACGCAAATAATCCGATTCAATTATATAAGTCTGAGGATGAAAAAGTCCAAAAATTTGTTTCCAATGTAATAGCAGGAAAAGGCCCAGATGTTCTTTTAGTGTTGGGTGCAAATCCAGTATATTCCTTGCCAAATGGCGTTGAATTTGGAAAAGCATTGAAAAATATAAAAACACGCGTTTCTTTTGCTTCCCATATGGATGAAACAGCAAGTCTTTGTAATTATACTTGCTCTGATCACCATGCACTAGAAGCTTGGAATGATTACATAGCTAAATCAAGTGAGTATGCAATTGCTCAACCTACAATTCGCCCGCTTCACAATACTGCATCTGCTTTAGAATCGATATTAGTTTGGTCGGGAAAAGCAACACGAGGAGGAAAAGACTCAGCAGTTGCTTATGATTATATTAAGAATACATTTCAGGGCTTATTTCCTCTTGGAGATTTTGCTTTTACAACACACAATAGTTGCGCTGCCCTTTCTGTAATGCCAGCTGCTTTAACTTTTCAGGATGCAGCGATAAGCTCTTTACCGCAAGCAGGGGATTTGGAAGTTGTTTTTTATCAAAAAACAGCTATTGGAACTGGATTGAATGCTGGAAATCCTTGGTTACAGGAAATGCCAGATCCAATGACAAAGGTAACTTGGGATAATTACATTACCATGAATCCACTTGATATGGAAAAAGGTGGATTTGTAACTACTTATGACCAAGAACATGGATTAAACTTAGCAACAGTTACAGTAAACGGAACCTCTCTAACTTTACCTGTTTATCCATTGCCCGGTCAAACTTTAAATACTGTTGGAGTTGCTCTTGGTTATGGTAGAGGAGGAAATGGAGAAAAAATTGGTAAAGCTGCATATCAAACAAAAGAATATGGTGGTTATGATCTTTCTGAAAATGGAAATTCAAAACCAATTGGTGCAAATGCTTTCCCTTGTGTATCATTTGAAAATGGAACGTATCAATATTATGGTTCGGGTAAACTTTCAAAAGTAGATGGAACTTATATAATTGCTGCAACTCAAATTCATCATACGGTGATGGGACGCCACTCGATTGTAAGAGAAACAACCCTTGATATTTTTAGTAATAAGGATAAAGAGGCATACAATCCATCATTTACATTACAGAGATTAAACAAAGAAGGACATCATGAAGATGCTCCACTAGCTGAATTTGATTTATGGGATGCACATCCTGTAGAAAAAATTGGTCATCGATGGGGAATGACAATTGATCTTTCTTCATGTATTGGTTGCGGTTCTTGCTTAATTGCTTGTCAATCTGAAAATAATGTTCCTGTTGTAGGAAAAGATGAGGTGAGAAGAGGTCGCGAAATGCATTGGTTGAGAATTGACAGATATTTTGCTTCCGATGAAGAGGCAACAGTTGGACTTCGTAAAGACAAAGAAACTTTCTCGTATGATAAAGCAGAGCTTGCGGCAGAAAATCCTAAAGTAGTTCACATGCCAATGATGTGTCATCATTGTAATCATGCTCCTTGTGAAACAGTTTGCCCAGTATTAGCAACGACTCACAGTAATGAAGGATTGAATCAAATGACTTATAATCGTTGCATTGGAACACGTTATTGCGCAAACAACTGCCCATATAAAGTTCGTCGTTTTAATTGGTTTAATTACCCGTCATACAAGAAGTTTACTGAAGTGAATCCAGCACAAGATGATTTAGGTCGTATGGTCTTGAATCCAGATGTTACAGTTCGTTCTCGTGGTGTAATGGAAAAGTGCTCCTTCTGCGTTCAGCGAATTCAATCGACAAAATTAGTTGCTAAAAAAGAACTTCGTCCGATTATAGATGGAGAATTTGCAACAGCATGTTCAGATTCATGTCCTACTAATGCAATAATCGTTGGAGATTGGAATGATGTAAATTCAAAAATTTATTCTAGTTCAAATGAGAAACGCTCATATCAAGCATTAGAAGAAGTAGGAATCAAACCAAATATGTGGTACAAAGTAAAGGTTAGAAATGAGGAGAATGCTTTACTTGATGATTTACAAGTTGTCAAGAAAAAAGCTCATCATGGAGAAAAAAAAGCACATCATTAATTGAAAAATAACTCGCAATGCAAAAGGAAGCAGTAATAAGAGAGCCCCTCATTTTAGGTCACAAGACTTATCATGATATAACGGAAGATGTTTGTCGTCCGATTGAAGACAAGGCTCCAAAAATGTGGTATATTCTTTTTGGAATAGCGCTCATTATTGGTTTGTATGGAGTTGGCTGTATTTTATATTTACTAGGAACTGGCGTTGGTGTTTGGGGCTTAAATAAAACAATTGGCTGGGCTTGGGATATCACGAATTTCGTTTGGTGGGTTGGTATCGGTCATGCCGGAACATTAATTTCTGCAGTTTTATTACTCTTTCGTCAGAAATGGAGAATGGCAATTAACCGCTCAGCAGAAGCAATGACCATTTTTGCTGTATTTATGGCGGGCTTGTTTCCACTGATTCACATGGGTCGTTTGTGGGTAGGATATTGGGTATTGCCCTTACCAAATCAGTTTGGTTCTTTGTGGGTAAACTTTAATTCACCACTTTTATGGGACGTATTCGCCATTTCAACTTATTTATCTGTTTCAGTTGTTTTCTGGTACATTGGCTTAATTCCAGATTTTGCAACTATCCGCGATAGAGCAAAGAAACCACTGTCTAAAAAAATGTATTCTATTTTATCATTTGGTTGGTCTGGTCGAGCAAAGAATTGGAATCGTTTTGAAATGGTTTCTCTTGTTTTAGCTGGACTTGCTACACCTCTTGTATTTTCTGTTCACTCAATTGTATCATTTGACTTTGCTACATCAATCGTACCGGGGTGGCACACAACTATTTTTCCTCCATATTTTGTTGCTGGAGCAGTATTTTCAGGATTTGCAATGGTACAAACATTACTCCTAATAATGCGAAAAGCGATGAGCTTGGAAGCATATATCCATACAAAACATATCGAGTACATGAATATTGTAATCATGGTAACTGGCTCAATTGTAGGAACGGCTTATATCACAGAATTATTTATTTCTTGGTATTCTGGAGTTGAATATGAAGCATATGCATTTTTAAACCGTGCAACTGGTCCTTATTGGTGGGCATATTGGTCAATGATGACATGTAATGTTTTATCCCCGCAATTAATGTGGTTTAGAAAATTAAGAAGAAGCTTATTATTCACTTTCTTTATCTCTATTATTGTGAATATCGGAATGTGGTTTGAACGCTATGTTATTATTGTAACATCATTGCACCGCGATTATTTACCATCAGCATGGAGCATGCATTATCCTAGTCATATTGATATTGGAGTTTATATTGGAACAATTGGCTTGTTTTTTGTGTTTTTCTTATTGTTTGCTCGTTTCTTCCCTGTTTTAGCCTTAAATGAAGTTAAGACAATATTGAAGGGATCTGGGCAATCTTATAAAGAATCACCGGATTATCATAAACACCATTAATAGTTTAAACATGACAGACAAGGTAATTTATGTAATGTATGACGATGATCAAGTGCTGAAAGATGGCGCAATGAAACTCGTTTCTAAGGGAATTAAAATCTCAGAAGTATTTTCTCCTTTTGCAATTCACGGAATTGATCCAATAATCGGCATTAAAAATACGCGCTTAGGAATTATGGCATTCTTGTACGGTTTAACGGGCCTAACACTTGCAACTGTAGGAATGAGGTTTTTTATGGTTACAGATTGGCCAATAAACGTTGGAGGAAAACCAAATTTTACTTATTTACAGAATATCCTTGCTTTTATTCCTGTAACGTTTGAGTTTACAGTTTTATGCGCAGCGCACGGTATGGCGATTACTTATTTATTACGTAATAAAACACTTCCTGGGATGCCAGCTCAAAATCCTGATCCCCGAACTACAGATGATAAATTTGTTATAGAAATTCGCTTGAGTGAAAACTCGATGAAGGAAGCTGATTTAGATTTGTTATTAAATGAAACAAGTTATATAGAATTGGATAAAAAAAATATAGATTAAGAATTTTAAGTTCATTTTAAGATGAAAAAAACAATAAATATGGCAGTCAATTTTTCAATAATAGTATTCACTATTTTGCTTTTTGGCGCTTGCACCTCTGATCCAGATAGTTCAGGCTACGAATACATGCCAGATATGTACCGATCACCATCTATTGAAACATATGTAGACTACGGTGAAATTAGGGGGCGAGAAAATAAGGACTTAAAATCAAAATTATCAGCATTAACCCCACCTCGCAATACTATTCCTTTTTGTGGAACAGATTCAACAGAGGTTAGACTTATGCTTCCAAATCTTAGAAAAGCAAACGCTGCTTGGAAAGAATCACACGGATTTTATGGAGTTGATCTTAGTAAAGATGACGAATACTTACTTGCTGCAAACGATATAAATCCCTATAAATTAACAGCCGTTAATTCTGCTAGTATGATGACGAACGGAAAAGAACTTTTTACAGCAATGTGTCAGCATTGTCATGGTGAAAAAGGAGATGGAAATGGTCCGATGGTTGCAAGTGGAGCTTATGTTGGTGTACCTGCTTATGCTACGCTTACTGCACTTTCTGATGGGCAAATATATTATTCTATATATTATGGTAAAAACATGATGGGGGCACATAATTCGCTCTTATCGAAAAAAGAAATATGGACCTTAGTGCATTATGTTCGTCAGTTTCAAGATCCGAATTATGGAAAATTTGATGCTAATGGAACCGCAATGAAATCAGTTGTTGCTGACTCAACAATGAATTAAATTAAATAAGCTGAAGGAATGGAATTTCAAATCAATAAAAAAGCCAAAAATTTAATATACGGTCTTATAGGAGCAGGACTTTTATTAAGTATTATTGGTGTGATTACCGGAATGGGTGATGCGCATTTTAAAACACGGCTGATGACCAATGGTCTAATTAACGGCTTTTTCTTTTTCGCCCTAGGCTTGGGAGCATTGTTCTTTTTGGCTTTGGCCTATGCTACAGAAACAGGATGGTATGCCTCTGTTAAACGCGTAATTGAAGCTGTTGCAGGATTTATTCCTACAGGAATAGCAATACTTGCGTTTGTTCTATTGGTAATTACCTTTATGGATGGAGCACATATTTATTTATGGATGGATCCTGAAACAGTTGCAAATGATGAAATTATTCAAGGTAAATCGGTGTATTTAAATAAACCTTTTTTCTGGTTTCGAACTTTAGTTTATTTTGCTGTATATATCATTTTCCTAAATGGATTCAAAAAAAGATCGCTAGAAGAAGATAGAATTGGTGGCACGGAATTACATTTTAAGAATTATAAAAAAGGAGCAACTTTTTTGGTATTTTTTGCTGTATTCAGTTCAACTTCTTCATGGGATTGGTTGATGTCTATTGATGTACACTGGTTTTCTACATTATTTGGCTGGTATACTTTCGCAGGAATGTGGTGCTCTACCATGGTTATTTTGGTAATGACAACGCTCTACTTGAAAAAGCAGGGTTACTTGGAGAAAGTAAATGATTCTCACATTCATGACTTAGGAAAATGGACTTTTGCTACATCTTTCTTGTGGTCTTACCTTTGGTTTTCGCAATTTATGTTGATTTGGTATGCAAATATTGGAGAAGAGGTAACATACTATGTAATGAGAATTGAAAATTTCAAGTTCTTGTACTTTGCGATGTTTATTATAAATTTTGCTTTCCCAATGTTAATCCTAATGTCAAGAGATGCTAAAAGAAATGCTGGCATTTTAACCTTTGTTGGTCTAATAATTCTCTCAGGTCATTGGTTGGATGTGTATATTATGGTTTCTGCAGGATCTTTAGGCGCTAATGCAAAAATTGGTGCATTGGAAGTTGGGATGGCAATGATGGCAGCTGGGATATTTATTGCGGTCATCCTTAAAAACTTAACGAAAGCTCCTTTGACCCCGGTTAATCACCCTTTCTTAGATGAAAGTATTCATCATGAAATTTAATAACGACTATTAGCAAATAGAAAATGGAAAAATTAATAATTTTAATAGTAATCATCTTAGGTGCAATTGCCCTTGCTCAATTGATAAGAGTATACGAGCTCTCTTCTAAGCTGAGGAAATCTGGAGAGCATGAAATAAATAATAAAGACAATCATATCAATGGCTTGTTAATGTTTGTTTTTATGATACTTACTTTTGTTGGCTTTTTTTATTTGATGTTAAAATATGGTTGGACAGGAAGAGGAACCGCAGCTTCTACACAAGGTGTAGAAACAGATTGGTTGTTAAATCTAAATTTAATTATCATTTTAATTGCTTACTTTATCACTAACTTTTTATTATTTTATTTCTCTTATAAATACGTTAGAAAGCCAGGAGTGAAGGCTTATTTTTATCCGCATAATAATAAATTAGAGATGATTTGGACCATTGTTCCAGCAATAGTTCTAGCGGTTATCATAATTTTAGGTTTAAAGTCATGGACAAAGATTACTTCTCCTGCAGAAGCAGATGCTATAAGAATTGAATTATTTGCAAAACAATATGATTGGACGGCAAGGTATGCTGGCCTTGACAATGAATTAGGAAAGTACGATTATAAGTTAACCACAGATAACAACGAGCTTGCCTTAATAACTTCTAATACAATTGATTCTTCAATTGCAATTATGAGCAAGGAAATTTTATCTCTTACAAAATTATTAAATAATCGAGATACAATTCTTAATGATTCAGTTATTGTAGTAAGAAGAAACACCTTATCTGTAAAGGAAAGATTATTTCGATTAGTAACTCAGATAAAAGAAAATCATGATAAAAAAGCAGATGCAGCTGTTTGGGATGATATTATTCAAAAAGACACTTTATTCCTGTGTAAAGGAGAAAATTATGAGTTTAATTTGCGTGCTAGAGATGTTTTACATTCCGCGTATTTCCCTCATTTCCGTATTCAAATGAATGCAGTTCCTGGTATGACTACACGTATGAAACTTACGCCAAATATGACTACCGAGCAAATGAGAGCTGAAAAGAACAATCCTAACTTTAATTTTGTTTTAATGTGTAATAAAATTTGTGGAGGCGCTCATTACAAAATGAAAATGATAGTTGTTGTTAAGGATAAAGCATCATATAAAAAATGGATGGCTCAGAAAAACAAAGAAACTTTTAAAATGAAGTACTTTCCAGCAGCAGAAGAAACTGCAACTCCAAAAGATTCATTAATTATCAAACCATTAATTTAAATTAATAAAGATGGCTTCAACAGCACACGAAGAACACGCGCACGGGCATGATCACGGAGGCGATCACCACCACCACGAAGAACACTTTGTCTCAAAATACATATTCAGTCAAGATCATAAAATGATTGGAAAGCAGTTTTTAATGACTGCAGTTTTCATGGGAGTTGTAGCAATGTTGCTTTCAATTCTTTTCAGAATTCAATTAGCTTGGCCAGGAGAAAGTTCTGATTTTTTATCTTTTTTCCTTGGTGAGCAATGGGCTCCTAATGGCGTTTTAAAGGAAGATATGTACCTTGGATTGGTAACCATTCATGGAACAATTATGGTTTTCTTTCTCTTAACAGGAGGCTTATCTGGAACCTTTTCAAATATATTAATACCATTGCAACTTGGAGCTCGTGACATGGCCTCAGGATTCCTAAACATGCTTTCATTTTGGTTCTTCTTTGCCTCTTCATTAATAATGCTCGGCTCGCTGTTTATTGAGACTGGACCTGCAATGGCAGGCTGGACAATTTATCCTCCATTATCAGCCTTACCGCAAGCTGTTTCAGGTTCAGGATTAGGAATGACTCTTTGGTTGATTTCGATGGTAATTTTTATTGCTGGCTCATTAATTGGAAGTTTAAATTATATTGTAACTGTATTAAATTTAAGAACAAAAGGGATGACAATGACACGCATGCCTCTTACTATTTGGACGTTTTTTGTTACAGCTATTCTTGGTGTTTTATCTTTTCCAGTATTATTATCTGCAGCTTTATTGCTTACAATGGACCGCTTGGCTGGAACAAGTTTTTATCTTTCTGATATTGTTGTTGGAAGTGAAATGTTAGCAAATCATGGAGGCTCACCGATTTTGTATCAACATTTATTTTGGTTCTTAGGCCATCCAGAAGTATACATTGTATTATTACCTGCATTAGGTCTTTCCTCCGAAATAATTGCTACAAATTCACGCAAGCCTATTTTTGGTTATAAAGCAATGATTGGCTCAATATTAGCAATTGGCTTTTTATCGTTTATCGTTTGGGGACATCATATGTTTATAACTGGAATGAATCCTTTCTTGGGTAGTGTTTTTGTGTTTACAACTCTTCTAATTGCAATACCATCCGCCGTTAAAGTTTTTAATTACATTACTACTCTTTGGAGAGGTTCATTGGTATTAACTCCTGCAATGTTATTTGCAATCGGACTAGTTTCTACTTTTATTTCTGGTGGTGTTACAGGAATAATTCTTGCAGATTCTGCTCTAGATATCGCGTTACATGATACGTATTTTGTGGTTGCACATTTTCATATTGTAATGGGAATGTCTGCTGTATTTGGAATGTTTGCGGGTGTTTATCATTGGTTCCCGAAAATGTTTGGAAGAATGATGAATACACGCTTAGGATATGTACATTTTTGGATAACAATTATTGGTGCCTACGGCGTATTTTTTCCAATGCATTTTGTTGGTTTAGCTGGAGCCCCTCGAAGATATTATGATTCTACCGTTTACAATGAATTTGATCAAGATACTTTTGCAATGATTATGGACTTAAATGTAGTCATTACAATTTTTGCAATTTTTACAGCCCTTGGACAGTTATTATTCTTATTCAATTTTTTCTATAGTATTTATCGTGGTCCCGTAGCTCCACAAAACCCTTGGGATTCCAATACTTTAGAATGGACAACTCCTGTAGAACATCTTCATGGAAATTGGCCAGGCGCTTTACCAGAAGTTCATCGTTGGCCTTATGATTATTCAAAACCAGGGTCAGATGTTGATTTTATTCCCCAAAATGTACCTTTAGCAAAAGGGGAAGAAGAACATTAATCAAAATTAACCTTCCGAAATCCCTCTTGCTTTGCGATAGGGATTTTTAATTTTCAGTAATTAAGCTCGCTTTCTACAATTTGAAGTTCTTCGTAAAACCTTTCGCCAAAAGCCCGAATTAAAGGTTCTTTTAAAAAACGGTAAACGGGAACATCTAATTTACTTCCGCAGGCGCATGCTGGCTCACATATTTTCCATTCCTCAAAATTAAGCGCTTTATAATCGTCAAATTCCTTAACGCGAATTGGATATAAATGACAGGATATTGGTTTATTGAATGGAATCACACCTTCTCGAAAGGCTTTTTCTATTGAGCATTTTGCAGTTTTTGAGGAATCAAAATAAACAAAAGCGCATTCTTTATTATTTACCAAGCTTGTTGCTGGTTCTTTTTCTGCATCCAAATAATAAACCCCATTTTTTTCTACCGCTTCAATTCCTTTTACTTCCATAAACGGTTTTATTGCCTCGAAATGTTTTTCTATCTGTGTTGCTTCTTTGAGCTTTAGTGGAGCACCTCCATCTCCCTCAATACAGCAAGCTCCTTTGCAAGCACTTAGGTCACAAACAAATTTCTTTGAGAATATTTCTGTTGATATTATTTTATCTTCAATTTCAATTAACATCTTGTAAAGTTAGCATTAGATTTACTAGAATTAATAAATGTAACGAAAGGTTAAATTAATTCTTGGATCATTAACTTTTTTAGTCTTTGCAATTTGGTGTTTCCAATAGTGTTGAATAGCACCTTTCATAACTAATAAACTACCAGAAGTTAGATCATAACTTATTTTTTCTTTTGTTAAGTTGTGCTTTAAATCAAAGCGCCGGGTTGCTCCTAAACTCAAAGATGCTATTATCGGATTTTTCCCTAATGCTAATTCATCGTCTGCATGCCATCCATTTGAATCTTGACCGTCTCTATAAAGATTAACAAGAACACAGTTAAATTTTTCTCCACAATTTTTTTCTATTTGCTCTTTTAATACTAGTAGTTCTTTTGTAAAATCATGGGTTTGCAAGTCAACCCCAGAATAGGAATAAATACGTTTTTCACTTGCAAAAAAAGCTTCGAGTCTGGGAATAGAGTGGGTTTTACCAAAAAGTTTTATTGTTCCTTGCTGAAATGGTAAGCTTGATATAAAATTTTCGAAAAGTGAGTCCGCCTGAAGTTTATCTAAAAAAAGATCAGTATGCATAATTTCTCCGTTTTGCACTTTAGTTGTAGTCATAAATATTTTTTGAATTCTATATAGACTTTAACATTTTTAATAGTGTAAAGTTCTGAAACAGCTAGTTTGGTTTCAATTATTAGTGCTTGAAATTAGATATTGAAGCATAATTAGGTTTATTCAAATAAAAAACTGTATATTTGTACCACTATTGTGAATGGTTAAATGAGAGGGGACGAAAGTCCCCTCTTTTATTGAGAAATGATAAAGAAAGAACTTATATCGAAATTGATTGACGAGCGCATTGCAGAATTAAATAATGGCTTGTATGTTGTTGAGTTAACAATTTCTCCTTCAAATGTCATTCGAGTTGAACTTGATAAGGTTTCTGGAGGAGTAACTGTTACCGATTGTATGTCGGTATCTAGAAATGTTGAGCATAATTTAGACCGAGAAGAGCAAGATTTTGAATTACATGTTTCTTCTGCCGGCTTAGATAAGTCACTTCGCCATATAAAGCAATACATAAAAAATATTGGTCGCGAATTGGATGTAGTACTGCAAAATGGAACTAAGTTTTGTGGTGAAATCGTTGAAGTAACTGAAAATACGGTTATTCTTTGCCATCGAGAAATGAAAAAATTAGAAGTAAAAAAAAAGAAAGAATTAGTTGAGGAGAAATATGACCTCGCTTTTTCAGATATAAAAGAAGCAAAAATTGTAATATCCTTTAAATGATTATTTATGAATAGTGTGGAACTAACAGACTCTTTCTTAGAGTTTAAGGAATTAAAAAACATTGATAAACAAACTATGCAACATGTCTTGGAAGACGTATTCCGTGCTATGTTGAAGAAAAAATTCAATACTGATGAACACATCGATATCATTGTAAATATTGATAAAGGTGATGTTCAGATTTTTTTGAACAAAGAAATTGTTGACGATGGTGAAGTAGAAGATATAAATACTGAAATTGCATACAGCGATGCCATTAAAATATCTCCTGACTTTGAAATAGGTGAAGAAGTAACAGAAGAATTTAAGTTCGGAGATTTTGGTCGAAGAAATGTACTTTCACTTCGTCAAAATTTGATTTCTAGAATTCTAGAATTAGAAAAAGATCATTTATATAAAATATACAAAGAGCGCATTGGTGAAATTGTAACTGGAGAAGTATACCAAGTTTGGAAAAAAGAAATTCTTGTTTTGGATGATGAGGATAACGAATTGATCTTACCTAAATCTGAGCAGATTCCAATGGACTTCTTTAAAAAAGGAGAATCGGTCCGTGCAGTTGTTTCTAAAGTAGATATGAGAAATAGTACTCCTGTAATTATTCTCTCTCGAACAGCACCTGAATTTTTAGAGCGCTTATTTGAATTGGAAGTTCCTGAGGTTTTTGATGGACTTATTACAATCAAGAAAATTGTTCGTGAACCAGGGGAAAGAGCGAAAGTCGCTGTAGAATCTTATGACGACCGAGTTGATCCAGTAGGAGCATGTGTTGGAATGAAAGGCTCTCGAATTCATGGAATTGTTCGTGAATTACGAAATGAAAACATTGATGTAATCAATTATACTACAAATAACCAACTGCTCATTCAAAGAGCACTTTCTCCTGCTAAAGTCACTTCAATGGATATCTTGGAGGAGGAAAAACGCGTTAAAGTTTACCTTCGACCAGACCAAGTTTCTTTGGCGATTGGTAAAGGTGGAAATAACATTAAACTTGCAGGTCGACTTTGTGGCTATGAAATTGATGTATACCGAGATGGTGAAGTAGATGTTGAAGATGTTGACTTAGAAGAATTTGTTGATGAAATTGACAATTGGATAATAGACGAATTAAAAGCAATTGGTTGTGATACAGCAAAATCTGTGTTGGAAATGAGCGTTGAAGATTTAACAAATAGAACAGATTTAGAAAAAGAAACGATTGAAGAGGTATTCCGTATTTTACGTTCGGAATTTGAATAAGATAATCCTCTAAAATAAAGGATAGATATGGCGGGAAAACCGATTAGATTAGGAAAAGCAGCAGGAGAGCTAAATGTTGGATTACCAACAATAGTTGAGTTCCTTGTAACAAAAGGAATTAAAATTGACTCAAATCCGAACACGCGTTTGGAGCCCGAGCATTTTGATCTATTGCTGAAAGAATTTGCAGCGGACCAAAGTATGATGGAGAAGGCCAAAGGAACATCTAATCGCAGAGAGCGAAGAGAAACTGTTACCATGAGCGATATCGCCCCGGAGGAGAAAAAAGTAATTAAGGAGGAGGAAGATGAAGGCGATGCAATTAATTTAGAAGAAATAAAACGTAAAGTATTTGAAGGGCCTCAAAACGATACTACTAAAACAATACCGCCAAAAGAATCTGACATATCCGAAAATGAGGATTCCTCTGGTATAAAAGAGACAAATAAAGTTCAGATCGTTGGAAAAATAGATTTAGATGCTTTGAATTTGCGCTCTCGGCCGGAGAAAAAACCACTCGAAGATCTAAAAAAAGAAAAAGTAACTGTACCATTAGAACAAGATAAGCCAGTTGAAGTTTCATCACCAGAAGTAGTAAAAGCTCCGGAAATTGAAACAATACGTTTCCAAAGACAAGTTCTTACAGGAACAACTGTAGTTGGAAAAATTGAATTACCAGTTGAAAAACCGAAGGCCTCTTCTTCTTCTGCCGACGATTCAAAAAGAAAAAGAAAAAGAATTAAAAAGGTTGAAATTCAACCGGCAAAAAGTACACCAGGAGCCACTACAAATCAAACATCGGGCCCATTAAAAACTGAAAAGAAAGAAGTCTCAGAGCGTGACATCCAAAAAGAAATTAAGGATACTTTAGCAAGGCTTTCAAATCAAGGAAGTAAATCTAAGGCTTCCAAAAATAGAAGACAGAAAAGAGATACAGTTGCCCAACGCCGTCAAGATGAAATGGATATGGCAGAATTGGATGATAAAATCCTTAAGCTTACAGAGTTTGTAACAGTTTCTGAACTTGCATCAATGATGAGTGTTCAACCAACTCAAGTAATTTCTGTTTGTATGTCCTTGGGAATTTTTGCTTCTATAAATCAACGTTTAGATGCAGAAACAATTCATATTGTAGCGGATGAATTTGGCTTCGAAACTGAATTTGTAAGTGCTGAAGTACAGGAAGCAATTCAAACTGTTGAAGACCGTGAAGAGGACTTAATTGATCGTCCGCCAATTATTACTGTAATGGGTCACGTGGATCACGGAAAAACTTCTTTGCTTGATAAAATTAGAAATGCGAATGTTACCGAAGGTGAAGCTGGAGGAATTACCCAACACATCGGTGCATATTCTGTTACCTTGAAAGACAAGCGAAAAATGACTTTCTTGGATACTCCGGGTCACGAGGCTTTTACCGCCATGCGTGCTCGTGGAGCTCAAGTAACAGACGTTGCAATTATTATTGTAGCTGCAGATGATGATGTTATGCCTCAAACAAAAGAAGCAATTTCTCACGCTCAAGCGGCAAATGTCCCAATGATTTTTGCCATTAATAAAATAGATAAGCCTGGAGCAAATCCAGATCGTATTCGCGAACAACTTTCTACAATGAATATTCTTGTAGAAGATTGGGGAGGGAAATACCAGTGTCAAGAAATATCCGCAAAACAAAATCTGAACATTGAACTTTTATTGGACAAAGTTCTTTTAGAAGCAGAAATGTTAGCTTTAAAAGCAAATCCAAATAAAAATGCAGTTGGAACAGTAATTGAATCCTCACTTGATAAAGGGAAAGGATATGTTACTAACATGTTGGTTGAAGCAGGTACAATGCGAGTTGGTGATGTTATTCTTGTTGGTCGTTATTACGGTAAAGTAAGGGCGATGCATGATGAAGTTGGAAATAACATTATTGAGGCTGGACCGGCACAACCTGTCTCCGTTTTAGGAATTGGCGGTGCACCAAACGCTGGTGATAAATTTAATGTTTTGGATGATGAAAAAGAAGCCAAAACAATTGCCCAAAAAAGAGAGCAATTATACCGTGAACAAGGTCTTCGTACAACAAAACATATTACGCTTGATGAAATTGGCCGTCGTTTAGCGATTGGAGATTTCAAAGAATTAAATGTAATTGTCAAAGGTGATGTGGATGGTTCTATTGAAGCCCTTTCAGATGCATTGATGAATTTGAGTACAGAAGAAATCCAAGTAAATATTATACACAAGGGTGTCGGTGCAATTTCTGAGGCTGATGTTAATTTAGCTTCTGCTTCTGATGCAATTATCATTGGCTTCCAAGTTCGACCTTCCATAGCTGCACGGAAATTATCAGAGGCTGAACAAATAGATATTCGTCTGTATTCAGTAATTTATAAGGCAATTGAAGAAATTAAAGCTGCAATGGAGGGAATGCTATCTCCAGATATTGAAGAAAAAATAACAGGATCTGCCGAGATTCGTGAAACATTTGACATTACAAAAGTTGGAACTATTGCAGGTTGTTATGTCTTAGATGGTTCAATAAAACGTAGTTCTAAAGTACGTGTCATTCGTGATGGAATTGTTGTTCATACTGGTCTTCTTGGCTCATTAAAACGATTCAAAGATGACGTTAAGGAAGTAAAAAATAATTATGAATGTGGTTTAAATATTGATAAATTTGATGATATACAAGTTGGAGATATTATTGAAGCTTTTGAATCGTTTGAAGTAGCAAGAAAGTTATAATTCTTCTAATTTTCTGTGGCTATAGATTTAATTTGTATTTTTGAACTATTAAAAATAGAGAAATATGTTTGTTTTAGGAGTTGTAGGCGGAGGCCAAATATTAATAATCGTTCTAGTAATCGTATTACTGTTTTTTGGGGGAAAGAAAATTCCGGAATTAATGCGCGGTTTGGGTAAAGGTGTAAAAGAATTTAAAGACGCATCAAAAGGAGAAGACGCAAATCCTGAGAGTGAAGATAAGCCAGAGAATAAATAATTACAATGTACCGTACGATAACAGAAGTTAAGGAGGGTTTGCTTTCCGGAGATACTGTTTTATCTCTTACGAAATTTTACATTGAAAAAATCAGTCAGAATTTACATTTAAATGCTTTCTTAGAAGTCTTTGAGGACTCTGCAATTGCAGCAGCTGTAAGTGTTGACGAGAAAATAAAAAATGGTACTGCAGGGAAACTTGCAGGAGTAATTGTTGGAATCAAAGACAATATTTGTTACAAAAATCATAAGGTTTCAGCAGCATCAAAAATATTAGAAGGCTTTGAGTCAATTTATACTGCAACTGCCCTACAGCGCTTATTAGATGAAGATGCTATTGTAATCGGACGATTAAATTGTGATGAATTTGCCATGGGAAGTTCAAATGAAAATTCTGCTTTCGGTCCGGTTGAAAATAATCTTAAAAAGAATTATGTGCCTGGTGGATCTTCTGGTGGATCAGCTGTTGCCGTTTCTGCAGGTTTATGTACTGTTTCGCTAGGAAGTGATACGGGTGGTTCTGTAAGACAACCAGCATCTTGGACAGGAACCTACGGTTTGAAGCCGACTTATGGTCGTATTAGTCGCTACGGATTAATCGCATACGCTTCGTCTTTCGATCAGATTGGAACATTTACAAATTGTGTTGAAGATGCGCAATTACTTCTTTCAATTATGGCTGGAACTGATGAATTTGATGCAACAAGTTCAACAAAAGAATTAAAATTTGAGGATACTGATTCTTCAAAGAAATATCGAATCGGTATTATCAAAGAATGCTTTGATCATTCTGGCTTGGATGAAGAGATTCGCTCACATCTTCAGAAAATTATTCAGGATTTAAAGCTTAAAGGGCATGAAATTATTGACTTGAGCTTCCCATTTATAGAATATTTAGTTCCTACTTATTATGTTCTCACTACCGCTGAAGCATCTTCTAATTTATCGCGATTTGATGGTGTACATTTCGGTTATCGCAGCTCAGAAGCAAAAGGTGTAGATGAAACCTATATTAAATCTAGGTCAGAGGGATTTGGAATGGAAGTGAAGCGTCGTATTATGGCAGGCACTTTTGTGCTTTCGCATGGTTTTTATGATGCCTATTACTCACAAGCTCAAAAAGTTCGGCGCGTATTGAAAAATCAAACGGATAAGATGTTTGAAAAAACAGATATTCTTCTTATGCCTTCCACACCTGGCACTGCATTTGAAAAAAATGCAATAAAAGACCCCATTCAAATGTATCTTCAAGATATATTTACTGTGCATGCAAATCTTACAGGAAATCCAGCTTTGAGCTTACCTCTAGGCAATCATTCTAACGGTTTGCCGTTTGGAATACAGATAATGTCTACTACTTTTGATGAATCAGCATTATTTCAATTTGCTAAAATATTGGAGGACTTATAAATGAATAAATTACTTTCTTTATTACTTATTTTTCCTGTCTTTTTCTCATTTGGACAAAGGCCTGCACACCTTATAAAACCGTCTGATTCTTTAAATCCAATTGCTTTTATAAATACTGTTCAACAGAGCTTGAATTTATTTTATGCTGATTATGCAGCTGATTTAACCTATGATTCTATTATCAATTCGTTGAAATATGAACCGAATCAAGCCCCAGCTTTTTCAGATGATATTTATTGTTCTCGGTTGGAAAAAATGAGTGCTATGAGTCCATTTCATATGGATTGTAATGCTTTCACACTTTCAACTATTCGATTCTTTGCTGCTCAAAGAAGGGGCTTTATCCGTGTAGCTTTAGGTCGTTCAGCGCTATATTTTGATATGTTCCGAGAGAAGCTTGTAGAGTATGGACTGCCAATCGAACTTCGATTTCTTTCTGTTATTGAAAGTGGATTGAGACCACAGGTAAAATCGAGGGCTGGTGCTTTGGGCTTATGGCAATTTATGTATAAAACAGGCTTGTATTTTGGTCTTGAAGAAAATTCATATATCGATGATAGAATGGATCCCGATAAAGCAACGGATGCAGCATGCAGGTATTTAAAGCAGTTATATGGTATTTATGGTGACTGGAATTTAGCACTTGCTGCATATAATGCTGGTCCGGGAAATGTAAATAAGGCAATCAGACGATCAGGTGATAAAAAAACATATTGGGAAGTTCGCCCCTTTCTTCCAACTGAAACGCAAGGATATGTCCCAAATTTTATTGCAGCTGCATATCTCATGACCTATCATGCTGAGCATAACATTATCCCAATGGAAGCCAAAATTCATAATTCCCAATTGGATACAATGTGCTTTAAAAAAGGAGTACACATGAATACAATCTCACAAATATTAGCTTGGGACGTGGATGAGATTAAAAGCTTAAATCCAGTATATAAATCTACGTATATTCCAAAAACTACTCCTGCCCGCTGTGTCACTGGACCTCTTGAAAAAATATCACTTTTGGTAAGCATTGAAGATTCTCTTTATTTACTTGAAAAATCTATTTTTGATCCTGTCGTACTTCCACCTTTACCGGTTGAGGTTTCAAATGATTCTTTAAAGATAATTGAGGTTGCTAATGCTCAAGATAGTTTAATAAATATAGAAAATCTTAAGTATCACAAAGTACAATCTGGGGAGAACCTTAAAAATATTTCTTTAAAATATAATGTAACGATTGAGCAATTAATGGAGTGGAATGCATTGAGAACAACAAATATTTACATTGGTCAAAAACTAAAACTATATAGTATTGAAAAACCAGTAATTGAAACGGTAGTTCCAAAACCCGTTAAAAAATATTATAACGTAAAAAGCGGAGATTCTTTTTCTCGTGTGGCTCAAAAACATAATTTAACACAAGGTCAACTTCAAAATTTAAACCCTGGGATTAATATTAATAGAATTACAGTTGGGCAAAGATTAAGAATAAAATAATTGATTATTATGCATTTTAAAAATTCATTTTTTTTATTTTTTGCTTCCATTTTATTTTTGTCTGCTTGTGGTAGAAAATTTAAGGATACTGGTCTTCATGTAACTGGAAAAGTTGGAGAAATATTAGTGGTATGTGATCAAGCAATTTGGAATTCTGAGATTAAAGCGCACTTAGACTCACAACTGACACAATTTATCATGCCCTACTTTCCTGATGTTACAACTTTTGAATTGATTCATAGGAAAACTCAAAATTTTGACGGAGCAATTCGTAGACATCGTAACATCCTTTTTTTAGAAATCGATTCTGAGCTAAAAGAAAAGTTTGGGCTTATTCAGTCTAGAAAAGATGTTTGGGCAAATCGACAATTAGTTATTGATCTTAAGGCAAAGGATTATAATCAATTGCTTGAACTTTGTAAGGAAGGAATGCAAGCAGTTCACGCTCAATTTGATCATGCAGAATGGAAGCGAATTCTACTTAATTTTCAGGTACAAAATAATAGACCTGTTCAAATTAAATTAAACAAGAATTTCGGTATTAAATTAGCTTTGCCCGATGCCTCCACTATAGTTACTTCACGACCAAATTTCTACCGTATTGAATTGCCAACTGCATCGCGACCAATAGAATTTGTTGGAACAGGAACGCAAGATATTGGTTCGGTTTTAACAGGTATTATGATTTACCAATATGATTTTATCGACTCATCTCAATTTTTATTAAATAATTTGTTAAAAGCGCGTGATACAATGCTGCGTTATAATGTAACTCATGAAACTGAAGGTTTATATATGGGAACTCAGTATAATAAATTTGTTTTTCCGGAGTCTAATGTTACTTCTAACTTTAAAAAAAATATTAAAGGAATAGAAGTTAGAGGAATGTTTCAATTTACTGGTAAGGATGTTCATTCAACTGGTGGTGCTTTTTGGGCCTTTCATTTCCTTCATCCGAAGTCAAAAAAACTCATTTGTATTAGCGGCTATGTTGACGCACCTTCTACAACTAGTTGGACGCAATCCTTGCGCGAAATCCAAGCAATTTGGAAAAGTGTTGAAATTTTATAAACCCAATGAATTCTAAACTTAGTGCAGTTATTATTACCTTCAACGAAGAAAGAAATATTCAACGCTGCATAGAATCGTTACTTCCGGTTGTAGATGAAATTATTGTTGTGGATTCTTTTTCAACTGATCGAACCAAGGAAATTTGCTCAACTTATCCAATAGTTTTTTTTGAGCAATCCTGGCAAGGATATTCTCAAGCCAAAAACTTTGGAAATTCAAAAGCCTCGAACGATTATATCTTCTCAATTGATGCAGACGAAAGTTTATCAGAATCACTACAAAAAGAACTTATTTCATTAAAAGGAATGGGTTTTGATGGAAATTATTCAGTAAATCGATTAACGAATTACTGCAACAAATGGATATACCATAGCGGGTGGTTCCCAGAATGGAATACACGTTTGTTTTCAAAAATGAATAGCTCTTGGAATAACGCAATAGTTCACGAAGAGTTGATTCATGGAAAAGTAACAAAAACAGCTAAACTAAATGGGCTTTTATTTCATTTCTCTTATTTTTCAGTCAATCAACATAAAGAAAAAGCAGATAAATATTCATTACTTACAGCTAAGAAGTATTTTACCCAAAATAAAAAAGTATCATTCTTAAGTCCATATCTGAGTGCTTTTATTCGATTTTGCTCTATGTATTTCCTTAAGCTAGGATTTCTTGATGGTTTTAGCGGCTTGATGATTGCCAAAATAAGTGCTCAATCGAATATTGTTAAATACAAAGAACTTCAACGCTTGTATCGAGAAAAAGAAACTATATATTAATTTTATTGGATTATAATTTTATTGAAAGTACTTGCACCATATCGAATAATAATCTCACGTACAGATAGTATTGGCGATGTCATTTTAACCTTGCCGCTTTGTGTATGGTTGAAAAAGCAATTTCCTCAATCAGAATTGGTTTTTTTAGGTCGTTCATATACAAAAGACAACATTGCCTGTTTTGATGTAGTTGATAAATTTTTGAATTTTGATGATTTTTCAAGTCTTCCAACAAGCGAACGAATAGCGAGATTAAAAGCGGATTGTATAATTCATGTTTTCCCAAATAGAGAAATCGCGGCACTTTCCAAAAAAGCAAAAATTCCAATGAGAATCGGAACTGCACACCGTGTTTTTCATTTGTTAACGTGTAATTACCGCTTGAATTTTAGTAGAAAACGATCTTTATTGCATGAGGCACAATTAAATTTTGAACTTCTGAAACCATTAGGATTGAATGAAATTCCAAGTTTTGAAGCTTTGTTTGAATCTTTGAATCATTTTAATATTCCAACTGTTTCTCTACCAACTGAATTTTCTGGTATTGATTTATCAAATACAATTATTTTACACCCAAAATCTCAGGGAAGCGCTGTGGAATGGCCACTTGAAAAATATATTGAATTGGCACAAGTATTAGTTCAACAAAAAAAAACAGTGATTTTTACAGGAACAGAAAATGAGGGAAAAGAATTTAGCGCCATTCTCCCAGTTCATCCGCAAATATTTGATAGCTCAGGGAAATTAAATCTAAATCAATTGATTTGCTTAATTGCAAGTTGTGAAGCACTAGTTGCTTGTTCAACTGGACCGTATCATATTGCTGGCATTAGCGGAATAAAAGCTATTGGCTTATTTTCTCCTCGTAAGCCAATACATCCAGGACGGTGGAAGGCTTTAGGGGATAAATCTGTAGCACTTGTTTTTGATTCCTCTTGTAGTAACTGCAAGAAAGGAAAAGTATGTTCTTGTATTGAAAATATTAGCGTTCAAAGTGTTCTTTCGGCAATTAATGACGCGCAATAAAACACCCTTGTTTTTCTTTCATTCCTATTGGTTTCTGTCTTTTTGCGCCTTTATTTTCTCTCTCGGTATTCTATCACAATCTTCTTTTTCATTAGAATTTTCTTCTGCTATAGCTCTTGCTGTTTTTGGAGTTTATAATGCCCATCGCTTATTGAAATTTCATCAAGAAAAGTTAACCAGAGAAATGAGTGCATGGCTAAGCAAGAATCTTCTAGCTATTCGCAGTTTTGTGGTACTTGGTTTGGTTTTAAGTTGCGTTTTATTCATTCATTTATTTTCACTTTTTTCTTCAGCTATTTTTTTATTGGGAATAACTCTTCTGCTTTCGGCTTTTTATAGCGGCTTATTTTCCTATTTTATTATTAGAGAAATCCCTTTTTTAAAGGCACTATTGGTTACTATCTCTTGGTTTATTGTTTTAGTTTATATTCCAAAATCTTTCGGACATAATTTCCAATACATAGATTTTTCGTTCCTCATTTTATTTTATGCCTTGACGCTACCAAGTGATTTAAAAGATATAAAGTTTGACCCTGCTTTTTTTAAAACAATCCCCCAACTTATTGGCAGTAAAAAAAGTTTGATTCTTTTTAATGTACTCATGGCATTTTTCTTACTATTAAATTGCATAAATGGTCGTTTAAACCTTTTCTATTCAATAAGCATTCTACTTTTCTTGATTCTATTAACGCGGTATTATCTACTAAAATCTAGTTCTTTTCGCCTTGAGTTATTTGATTTTAGTCTAGTTTTAGTAGGACTAGGATTTTTGTTTAGCGCTAAGTTTTAATATATCTAGGTAACTTTTGGAATTACTTTAGCAATATATCTCTTTGGAGTTTGTTGAACTTTATATCTTTGTAAAATAATTTGCCAAAATGGAATACAATTTTCGGAACATAGAACATAAATGGAGAACTTTTTGGGCTGAGAACCAAACGTATAAAGTCACAGAAGATTCTTCGAAAGAAAAGTTTTATGTTTTAGATATGTTTCCTTATCCATCTGGTGCTGGCTTGCATGTCGGACATCCCTTAGGTTACATTGCTTCAGATATTTATGCGCGTTATAAACGTTTAAAAGGCTTCAATGTCTTACATCCGATGGGATACGATTCTTTTGGTTTACCAGCTGAACAATATGCAATTCAAACTGGTCAGCATCCCGCAAAAACTACCGAGAATAATATTGCTAGATACAGAGATCAATTGGATAAAATAGGATTTTCATTTGATTGGTCGAGGGAACTTAGAACGTCTGATCCAAGTTATTACAAGTGGACTCAATGGATTTTTAAATTGCTATTTAATTCATATTATGACTTATCAAAAGATAAAGCAATTTCAATTGATACATTAATTCATGAATTTGAGAAATCAGGGAATTGTAATATTCTTGCTGTTGCAGACGATTGTGATCTTTTTTCTGAAATTGAGTGGCAAAAATTTAGCGACCATCAAAAAGAAACTACTCTTCAAAAATACCGGATAGCCTATCTGGCTGATACTTGGGTAAATTGGTGTCCTAAATTAGGGACAGTTTTAGCAAACGATGAAATTGTGAATGGTTCTTCTGTTCGAGGAGGTTTTCCAGTTGAACAAAAACTCATGCGCCAATGGTCTATGCGAATTAAAGCGTATGCTGAACGCTTATTAGTTGGTCTTGATAC
This sequence comes from Chitinophaga pinensis, assembly GCA_945883825.1. Classification (GTDB taxonomy): domain Bacteria; phylum Bacteroidota; class Bacteroidia; order Flavobacteriales_D; family Crocinitomicaceae; genus UBA952. Next base: position 2,323 of record CAMCYF010000020.1, on the reverse strand, counting down.
AATTGATTGGTCTGATTCTATAAAAGAACAGCAACGAAATTGGATTGGCAAATCAAAAGGAGCATCCCTTACTTTTAATGTGGAAAATTCAGCTTTAAAAATCGAAGTTTTTACAACACGTCCAGATACTGTTTTTGGTGTTACATTTATGGTACTTGCACCTGAGCACGAATTTGTAAAAGAAATTACAACGGCATCCCAAAAACAGCAAGTAGAAGAGTATATTAAGTCTGCAGCTTTAAAAACCGAAAGAGATCGCCAATCAGATGTGAAGAATATTTCAGGAGCTTTTACTGGAGCCTATGCTCTTCATCCATTTACAGGCGAAAAAATTCAAATTTGGATTGGAGATTATGTTTTAGCAACATATGGCACCGGCGCTGTTATGGCAGTTCCATGTGGAGATCAGCGCGATCATGATTTTGCTTCTCATTTTAAATTGGAGATTCGCTGTATTTTTGAGGGAATTGATGTTTCCAAAAATGCGTATGCGGAAAAAGAGGCGCTTATTGCAAATTCTGAGTTCTTAAATGGATTAGAGGTAAAAGCTGCAATGGAGAAATGCATTGAAATTATTGAAGAGCGTAATTTAGGAAAAGGAAAAATAAATTTCCGCTTAAGAGATGCTGTTTTTTCAAGACAACGCTATTGGGGAGAACCTTTTCCAATTTTTTATAAGGATGAAATACCTCAATTAGTTGCGGATAAAAATCTACCGATTGAATTACCTCTCGTTGATAAATACTTACCGACAGAAGATGGTGAGCCGCCTTTAGCTCGATCAAATCCGAAAGATTGGAATTATTTTGAGGGCGATAGAATGGAATACAATACTATGCCGGGTTGGGCTGGAAGCTCTTGGTATTTTTTGCGCTACATGGATCCAACAAATGAAAATGAATTTGTTGCACGCGAAAAAATTGACTATTGGAAGAATGTTGATTTGTATATCGGCGGATCAGAACATGCAACAGGTCATCTTTTGTATGCAAGATTTTGGACAAAGTTTTTATTTGATTTGGGTTATTTGCCTTTTGATGAACCCTTCCAAAAATTAATAAATCAGGGTATGATTCTCGGTAGAAGTAGTTTTGTTTACCGAATTCAAGGGACAAATACATATGTCTCAAAAGGAAAAATAGGGAATTCAAATGTTCTTCCAATTCATGTAGATATTAGCTTAGTAGACAATGACAGCTTGAATATTGAAAGATTTAAAAATTGGTTACCAGAATTCAAAAATGCAGAATTTATCATGGAAGATGATGGCTGCTATTTGTGTGGGTCAGAAGTAGAAAAAATGTCTAAGTCAAAATTTAATGTTCAAACTCCTGACGAATTAGTGGATAAATTCGGTGCTGATACACTTCGTATGTATGAAATGTTTCTTGGTCCTTTAGAACAAAGCAAACCTTGGGATACAAAAGGAATTACAGGCGTTCACGGATTCTTGAAAAAATATTGGCGTTTGTTTCATGCAAACACTGGTTTTTCTGTTTCTGATGAAGAACCAAGTAAGGAAGCACTTAAGACAATTCACCACACAATTAAACGTATTCAAGAGGATTTAGATCGTTATTCTTTCAATACTTGTATTTCTACATTGATGATTTGCGTGAATGAACTTACAGATCAAAAGTGTAATAAGCGACAGATTTTAGAGCCACTAACAATTCTTTTATCTCCTTTTGCACCTCATATTGCCGAAGAAGTTTGGAGTTTATTAGGACATACTCCTGGCTCTATTTCTTATGTGCCATTTCCAGTTTTTGAACAAAAATATTTAGAAGTTTCAGAATACGATTATCCTGTTTCATTCAATGGTAAGTTTCGCTTAAAAGTTACCTTACCTTTAAATATGACTGCTGCAGAAATTGAATCTCATGTTCTAGGTCTCGAGCAAGTAAGCAAATGGTTAGACGGAAAACAGCCTAAGAAAGCGATTATCGTTCCTGGGAAAGTCATAAATTTCGTTTTAGGATAGGATTTTTTTTCTTTCCTGCCTTGAAATTTCCTTTTTATTGGAAAGAATCTGTTGTTTTCTTTAACCTGTAAATTAAAATAACTCTTAATATTTCAAGACAACAAATCCATGTTTTATTACATCTTCTCCACCTTCATAGGTAGCTTTAATTCTGTAGAAATAGGTTCCTTCTTCTACTAGATTTCCATTCGAAGTCTTTCCGTTCCATCCACCTTCAGGATCGTTGTATTCATAAATAACATTCCCCCATCTGTTAAGTATAATACAATTAAATTCGACAATTCCAATTGTATTGACGTAGAAAAAATTATTGCCTTCAGTAGAGGATAGTACAATAAT
>CAMCYF010000019.1 GCA_945883825.1 Chitinophaga pinensis | reverse complement strand
TCAAATCCAATTAATTCGACAAGAAAGATCCACATGCAAAGAAAATCGTAAACTAAAATAAATTTTTGATCGGGTTCGTGTAAAAAATCTTTAATAGTGGCTGAATTCATAACTGTAGATGGCTCGTCAATTGAATCATCATCATAGGTCATATCCATTAAGCTAATTTCATGTCCTTTGTCCCACATATCATTGGAAACATAAAAACTACCCATTTGATCACCTTTAAAATTAAAGGAATCTAAAATAATTTTATAAAAAGACTCAAAATTATCAGTATCTGCAATGAGAATATCGCGAAATACTTCTTCTTTTTTCTCTGAATCCAATAAAACTCTGAATTTTAGTCCTGGCATACTTTTGATTTTTCAATCTATGTAAAATTAAAATTATTTATTAAAAACAGGAGTTTTTACAACAGATAATCCCATTTCTTTTCCCAATCTTAGCATTTCTGCAACAGCTTCATCAAAATTATTTGAAATTTCACCCTCTAGGATTGCTTCTTTTATTTTGCTTTTAATGGTTCCAATTTCAGCAACTGGACCAATATTAAAAGTCTTCATAATTAATTCACCGTTAACAGGAGGTTGAAAATTTCGAATACGGTCTTTCTCTTCAACATCTTTTAGCTTTTGCGACACTAATTCAAAGTTATTTTTGTATTTCTTAACTTTAAATTCATTTTTTGAGGTAATATCAGCATTGCATAGCAACATAAGATCTTCAATGTCATCTCCAGCCTCATTCAGTAAGCGGCGAATTGCAGAATCTGTCACAGAACCTTTAATAAGTGCAATTGGTCGAAGGTGAAGCCGTACTAATTTCTGAACATATTTCATCTTCTGATCAAGTGGTAATTTCAGATTTTTAAAAATACGAGGCACCCATTTTGATCCTAATTCCTCGTGACCGTGGAATGTCCATCCTACAATTGGGTCAAATCTTTTTGTCGGTGGTTTTGCGATGTCATGAAGAATAGCAGCCCAACGAAGCCACAGCGAATCTGTATTTTGTGAGATGTTATCCAAAACTTCTAGGGAGTGTTCGAAATTATCTTTGTGACTCTTTCCATCAATTGTTTCAATTCCTTTTAGTTGAATAAATTCTGGAAAAAATTGTTCCAATAAGTAGGTCGAATCTAGTAATTTAAAACCACGAGAAGGAGTTTCACTTAGTATAATTTTATTTAGCTCTTCACTAATCCTTTCTCTTGATATTATTTCCAAGCGTTTGGATTGTTTTCGAATAGCCTCCAAGCATGAAATTTCAATTTTAAAGTTTAAACGTGACGCAAAACGAATTGCTCTTAACATTCTGAGAGGATCGTCGCTAAAGGTTATTTCAGGTTCAAGGGGAGTTCTAATAATTCCTTTTTCTAAATCTGCAATACCATTAAAAGGATCTAGAATATTTCCAAAAGTTTCTGGACGTAGGTCTAAAGCAAGTGTATTGATAGTAAAATCCCTGCGATTTTGATCATCTTTTAGTGTTCCAATCTCTGTTTCTGGTTTTCTTGAATCTGAAACATACGATTCCTTGCGTGCACCTACAAATTCAACATCTAAATCTTTGTAGCGAAAATGAGCGGTTCCATAATTTTTAAAAATACTCACAGATTTGACACGCATAATTTTGGCAATGGCAGTTGCGAGTTCTGGTCCATCACCAATAACGACAATATCTATGTCTTTTGATGGACTCTCAAGAAGTAAGTCGCGCACAAATCCACCAATAACATATGCTTCAATTTTATTTTCAGCAATATATTGAGAAATAACTTTAAAAACAGGGTGCTTTAAACTTGAAGCGTAATTCAATTTCATCGTTTGCAAATGTAAGATTATTGAGTCTAATTATAGACAAAACGTTTAATCTTCATCTTCATCCAACAAATCTTCATTATTTCGTTTGTAAGAAAACAAATCATCATCAAGTTCGTCTAAGTCGTCGTCATCAAAAAATTTCCCAGGCTTACCACTTTTTTTGTATGCATCCATTTTGGGTTTTTTATTTTTTCCTTCGGAATCAGGACTTTTGCGATCTTTTAAATTATTTAATTTTTTTCGAGGTTCAATTTTCGAAATTTCTAAACTAGGTAGAGCATCAACATCTTGCGTAGTTGGAAAATCGACATTATTTGGCGCATAAGGTTTTTTCTCAAAAGTTGGTCTAGGTGCAGCACCTCGGTCTTCTGCTTCTTTAACAGCAATAGGCCTTCCATTTACAGCAAAATTATCTAGAGCTGAAATTGCCTTAAGAGCTTCCTCTCGGTTATCCATTTCAACAAACCCAAATCCTCTAGATTTACCTGTTTCTCTGTCGGTTGCAACACTGGCTTTTAAGACTTTTCCATATTGCTCGAACAATTCTCGTAATTGCTCGCTATCAAAGCCAAAATCTAATTTGGCAACAAAAATACTGGTCATAGATTGTAAAAAACAATTTTAGTTAATGTCACTTCTTATTTTATAATTACCGAAATTAAAATAAAAATTTAAAAAAATAGCACGGAATTAAAAAAAAGTAGATTTTATATTTTTATTCTGACTAAATCTGAACAGTTTAATCATTTCTTTTTTTTTTATTCTCACAAAACAGTGACCTTTCATACTTAATTTCGGTCTTCATTTTATTAGCTTAAAACCTATTTAAATGATTCATCTTTTAAAATCGTACTAAGTAATTAATAATTCAATAAATATTTAATTTTCAAAATTTCTTCTTAAAGTTAATTGAAATTGATTCACCTGTTTTTAGTTTAGAAATAAAAGGAGTAAGTTTTTTAGAATCTACAATATTAACGCTAACGGTATTAGAGGGAATTTCACCTTCATTTTTTGCTATTATTTTGAGAATACCAACTTTTTCTGTAAAAGGAATTTCAATTGTTTTTTTTTCATTTTTAATTTCTAGATTATCTAATATGATTTTATCATTAAAAACAATTTTTAATTTATCTTCATCCTCATCGAAAGTATCCCATACTTCTATAATAATTTTATTTGATATCCAATTTAACGATAAAGTAGAATTGTTGACTAAAACTGTTTTAGCTCTATCTATTTCTATAGATTCAGCTTTTTTTAATGAATCTGAAACAGATTTAACCTCTTTAATTATCTCTGAAAAACTTGTTTTAGCTAAGTAAATAAAACCGTTAGTACAACTTTTACCAGATGGATAAAAACCTTTAAACGAACCTTGAATTATATTTTTCCCTTTTATTTCCTTAATTTCAATATTTTCTATTTTAATAAAACAAAATTGACTAACATCTACTTTTGATTTAGAGCTTAGATTGCTTGTTTCATAAAACGAAATGCTATTTGTATTTTTATCATAAGTTCCTTTTATTTTTGCCTTTGTATTATTTTTTCCATAAAAATCAGTAATAGATTCTCCTTCTATACTATTATTCCCTAATTCCTTAAATGAAATTTTATAGGATATTATTTCGTCAGATTCGGTTCTTAATACACCAATATATTCTTGTTTGCTAGATTCTTGAGATAGAAAAGATGAACTGAGTATTAGAAAATAAAATAAATAAATAAATTTCATTTAGCAATTATTAATTAGGCATTAAAATTAGTTTTTAAATTAATATTCACCAATAAAAAATTAAAGAAAGATTTTTATTTAAATGTATCAATTTTTAAAACTTTTAATTATTTTTGGCATGTAAATAAATTAATTTCTAACTTAAACTTAAAAAAAATGAAAAAATTATTAATGTCAATTTTAGTTGTAGCAATCGCTATCTTAACAAACGATCTTCATGCATCTTTTCCAGTAAATCAAACTGAAAAAAGTAGCCAAACTGTAGTACAACAAGAAAAAGCTTCTAACTCAGATTTAAAATATGAGAATCAAACAATTAAAAGTAAAGAAAAAGCATTAAAAGCATCAGATTCAAATCTTGGTGGTGATGTACCAACCGGCTTATTATATGTTTTGTGCTTTTTTATACCTTGGCTTGCAGTTGGTTTAGCTACAGATTGGGACATTAAGAAGGTAATAATCAATATTCTTTGGACAATGTTGTGTGGAATACCAGGTATTATTCATGCGTTTATTGTTGTTTCTAAAAATTCATAACATAAATTATCTCTATTGAAAAGAATTGGATTTCTTTTGCTTTTAGGGGGAATGATTATCATACCTATTGTATTGATAATTCTTCCCCCTAATTTTTTTGACAATGGTCAAACTACTTGTTTGTCAGTGCTATTATTTGATAAACCTTGTTTAGGTTGTGGAATGACAAGGGCTATACAGCATCTTATTCACTTTGATTTTACTACAGCATATAATTTTAATAAAATTTCATTTCTAGTTTTACCCATTTTAATTATTTTTTGGATTAAAGAATTCATTAAAATTCTTAAAAAAAAGGAACTTCAAAGATAAAAAGAAGATCAAATCGTATCTCTGATTTAAGTTTTTTTGAAAAGAAACTAATTATTTTTATATTCGTTTAAAAAAAACAAAGTGTAATTATTAAAATTTATAAAACTTTTTCTTTTATTATTTTTCAGTTTTTTTTCTTATTCACAAATAGATTGAGTAGACGTAATTAATATTTTATTTGTGCAGATCAACCTATACAAATAACACCAAATGGAGCAGGTAAAGTAATCGAACTTACAACAAAATTTTTAAGAAATAGCTGAGAATTAAAAAAAAGTGGTGTTTTTGTGATTTTTTAATTTTTTTTAGAATTTTGAGTTTGATTTTTAGGAATGGGTTTCTATAAATTTTTAGCTTATTTTTAATTGTCAAAGTAAAAATATAATTATTTGATAAGCGTTACGAAACCTTGATATAATTTAGTAACGGTATTTGCTGGCTTGAAATAAAGCACATAGGTATAAACACCATCCAAAACAGATTTTCCTGTACGCTCATCTCTTCCATTCCATTTTAATTGAGTTGGTGACAAGTTATAAACGATATTCCCCCAACGGTTCAAAATCCAACCGCGTTCTACAATTCCATTTTGAATTACGATTTCAAAGGTATCATTTACCAAGTCTCCATTCGGCGTGAAAACATTTGGGATGTATATATATGCTTCTTCAATTATACAGGATTCCATTTGTAAATTGATGGTGTGTTCAAAATCACATCCATTAGCAGATTGTTCAACTTGCGTTAATGTTTGTGGCGTATAAATCCACTGATTAAATACAAATACTGAATCAGATTCACAAAAAAGGATTTCCTCTATCAAAGGAGAAACAACATAAAAACTTAAATTTACAATGTGTGTACTATCACACTGATTCATATCTTGGTATGTTGCAGAATATTGTCCAGTTGAAGTTTCCCAAAAACCATTTGCAAGCAATGAATCTCCCGGACAAATTATATAGGTCTCAGTTGTTGTTTGAGGTAAACAATCATTTGTAACAAGAATAGTTATACATTCTAAATCTGAACAGCTTCCAGATCCGAGTGAATAACAAATTTCCCAAGTACCAATTCCTGCAACTTGCGGATTGAATATTCCAGAACTTGTTAAACACATTCCACAGTTAGACGACCATACTCCTCCACTATTTAATGCTTGTATTTGGAATGTTGGGTCTAGGTTTGTGAATGGGCCTGCAGTTGAAATTGCAGCATCAGCAACTTGGCTCCCTGCATTTATTGTGAAAGATTCAACTACCGAACAACCATTTGCTCCAGTTACAGTCACAGAGTATGTGCCCGAACAACTATTTATAATTGAGCTAGAGGTGGCACCGTTAGACCAACTATAGGTAAAAGGTGCAAGGCCGTTGTTAACACTTGTCTGGATTTCCCCATCACAAGAATTTATACATGTTTCATTTAAAATAAAAGATGTGAGCGTCATCCCAGGATTAACACTACAAAGAGGATTCATACTTGCTATCCAGGCGTCGTTGACAGCACTATTAGCTGTGCCAGGAGTTTGTCCAGTTGCCACATTTGCACTTGTCCAATTGGAAACTAAATTCCAGTCATTGGAATTAGTGTTTGTAAAAGAATAAACAATTCCTGCGGCAGAACCAGGAAAATAAACAAGTGTATTACTTGTATTATTTCCCCAGCTTACGCTATGAAAAGGCACCCCTGTAGAAGGAATATTAGGAACTTGAAACGAATCGTCTGAATTAGACATTGCTAATGGTGACCATGATCCACCGCTTGTCCAATCGCTATCATTCAGTGGATAAGTTTGATCGTTAGTATTTGGAATGAGCGTTGTTTTCTCCAATAATGTTGAACTAGAAGGAATAATTAGCCGGCAATTCCCATCTATCAATGAGATATCATCTGCAGGTAAACTTGTATTAGGACTTCCAGCATTATAAATAACAATGAAAGTTCCTTGAGGAATACTTTGCCAAAATTGAATATTTGCAAATCGTATAGCACCCGGAGCAATTCCTGTTCCTGAACCTGGCGCAAAATACCCGTTATTATCATCAATAATCACCTTTCTTAGGTCCAAGCTAGGAACAGGGGTGGTACAAGTTTGAGTTCCAATAACAACAAATTCTACATATTCACTTGATCCAGTTCCCTGGGAGACTTCATTAATGATTAATTGCTGCGCGCTCAATAAATTTGAGATAAGCAGTAAAAAACTGAATACTAGAACTTTATTCATTGACTTTTTAGACTGTAAATACTGCATTGGTTTCGGCGCCAAATTTAAAAGTAAACCTCAAGGAGTTCAATGCTGCATTCTATTGCAAATATACCTTAAGAATTCGTATTAAGTCAAGTAAGTGTATTATTAAGCTATTAAGTTTTTCATTTTGTAATAATTGATTGTTTGTGGGCCACAGGTCTGAATTATTGAATCTTTTGAAGGATTTGAATGAAATTACAGAATGGGAGTGAACAAGTAATTCCAAAAAAAGAATGAGAATGAGTACGAAGTAAAAAAAAATGAAGTAAATCGCTTTCGCACTGCACTCTCACTCTGTTTTTGTGACCTCGCCAGGAATCGAACCTGGATCAAAAGTTTAGGAAACTTCTATTCTATCCGTTGAACTACGAAGTCTGTATTATTTTGGCAATGTTTCTACTATTTTTTTTATTTCAATTTCTACTTTTACTGCAGCAATATCCCAATCAAAATACTTACTGCGTTGCAAACTTTTAGTTGCTAAATCTTCTCTTATTATGGAATTACTATTAACTAGCAACATTTTTTCTGCAATATCATTTACATCAAAAGGATTGCAATAAATTGCAGCATCTTTAGCAATTTCAGGTAAGCAAGTTGTATTTGCAGCAATAATTTGTATTCCACAATTCATTGCTTCAACCAGCGGTATTCCAAAGCCTTCAAAATAGGGGATATAAGTAAGAGCGAGAGCAGACCCCATCAATTTTGTGAGTTGTGTATTTTCAATATGCCCTGTAAAGATAAGTTGTTTTCTAACTTCATCGGAAATTACTAAATTATTCTCTTTCCACATGTCGCTTCCTACAATGACAAGTTTTATGGATTTATTTGAAACACAAAAAAGTTCAAAGGCATAAATTAAGTTTTGTATATTTTTCCGAGGATGCAAAGACCCCACAAAAATAAAAAAATCATTTCCAGCAGTAAATTCATTTTTGGTATCGCAAATTTCTTGTTCTGTCAATTGCCGAAATGCTGTATTAGCGGCATTGTAAATCACTTCAACTTTTTCCTTCTTTATGCCATAAGTAGTACAAATATCATCCTTTGAATACTCCGAAACCGTTATAATTTTTTTTGCTTTTCTTGCAAATTTCGGAAAGAAAAAACGAAAATAGCGTGAAACAAGCCATGGTAAATCTTTGGGATTGTGTTCAAAATTTAGATCGTGAATTGTAATAATATGAGGAACAGAAGAACTTAAGCAGCTAAAGCCATCTGGCGACCAAAACACGTCAATTTTTTCTCTTATTAGAGCATTTTTCAAACTCCACTCAAACCAAATTAAGTATAGAATTGGATGCCTTGTTTGGGGTGAAATAACCACGGGTTTTACATTATCTGAAAAAATAAATTGTAGGTCGTATGGTCGATCAAAAAATAAGATGAATTCGTGTTGAGGATTTTGCTCACAAATTCGCTTGGTTATTTCAAGTGTGTACTGACCAAAACCTTCTAGTTTTTTAGCCAATAAATTGCGAGCATTTATTCCAATTCGCACTTCAGTTAATATTGATTGATATAATTAAACTTCTTTTCGTGCCCAATTGTTGTGTTTGGCCCATGTCCGCAATAAACGATTGTTTTATCGGGATATTGGAATAGAATATCAAAAATTGATTTTTTTAATGTTGTTAAATCTCCTCCTGGCAAATCAACTCTTCCAAAACTTTCTCTAAATAAAACATCACCATTTATGATAAAATTATCTGCGTCAAAATAAAAAATAACGTGTCCTGGTGCATGTCCTGGCGTATGGCGGACCTGAATTTTAAAGTTGCCAATATGAAGTTCTTGTCCGTCTTCCAAATAATTTTCCGGTAAAATAGAAGATTTATATCCTTCAAATCCATAAACATGTGCATAGTTTGCGACGGAAGACCAGGTTATATGATCTAGAGGATGCAAATAGGATGCACATTTATATTTTTCACGCACAAATTCTGCTCCTAAAATATGGTCTATGTGAGCATGAGTATATAATACAGCACAAATAGTTAATTTATTTTTCTCAATAAAATCACTAAGTAAGAGTTCTTCTTCACGACTGTAGCAACCTGGATCAAAAATTAAGGTCTCTCCACTATCATTTGAAACAAGATAGGTGTTTTCCTGAAAACCATTGAATTGAAATACATTCACTATTAGTGCCATGAGGCAAAGTTAGTGCAAAGAAAATACTATCGCAATAAATTAACGTGACCTGTGATTTCTTTTTTCCTATATGCGAAATCACTATAGATTATTTTCCAAACATACGTTCCGTCTTCACAATACACATTATTATACGTTCCATCCCAATAATCAGATAAAGATTTCATTGTATAAATTAATTCTCCCCATCTGTTGAAGATTGTCATTTCAAAGTCCTTGAAATTCCCTCCAATCGCCCTAAATCCATTATTAAATTGATCACCATCAGGAGTGAATGTATTTGGCACATAAAAGAATGGATCAAAATAGATACTTACTTTACTTGTTGCTTCACAACCATTTAGGTCGGTAAAATATATTGTATATGTTGAGTTTTGCGAGGTGTTAACACTCGTATTTTGGCAAGTAGCACAGGTAAATTCAGCTGAGGGTGTCCATAAAAAAGTACCTTGACCACTTGATGTTGCAGCTAAATTAATCGGTTCTCCAATAAGTGCATAAACATCTGACCCTGCAAATACAAAAGGTTGAGGAAAAGTACTAATAAGAACATAAGCGGTGTCTATGCATCCATAAATATCCGTGCCAATAACCATATAATTTGTACTTGTTTGGTTTTGGACAATCGCTTGACTTCCATCTGCATTGTTAGAAATTGGAGATGGAGACCAGACATAAGATGCTGCACCACTGGCATTGACTGCAGCTGGATAATTAGGACAAACGATTGTATCATTTCCTGCCAAAATTTGTGGAATAATTATTTCTACCCAAATAGAATCTGTAGTTGTCCCGCAGCTATTTGTGACATCACAGTAATAATATTGTTCAGTTGGAGGACTTAAGATAACGTTAGTATTATTTTGCCCAATTAGATTATTACTAGGATACCAAAAGTAACTTGTTCCTCCGGTAATATTAACAGAGCTAGACCCACCATTACAGATTAAAGTAGTATCATCTAAAACTGGACTTGGCGAATCGAAAAATACTTGGATACTCATTGTATCTGAGTCTGTACAGCCATTTGCTGAAACAACATTTGCGATATATGTTATGTTTGAATTAGGTGTTGCAGTTGTTGTAAATGTATTGGTATTTGTTAAAAAAGTACTTGGAACCCATGTAATTGTTCCAGAACCATTTGCAATTAAATCTACTGATTCTCCAAAGCAAATAGTTGTATCGTTGTTAATTGAAACACTCGGCGCTGAAACATCCAGAATTACCTGAGTTGTTATTGTTCCACAAGAATCTGATATTGTAACATTAAATGTAGTTGTAGAAAAAATTGTTGCAATCGGATTTGCGATAGTGGCATTATTTAAAACATTAGCGGGGCTCCACAAGTAAGTAGCACCTCCAAAAGCATTTAACTGATAAGTATCTCCTGGACAAATTGATGTTGGTGGTTGCACAACTCCGGCAGTAAAGGAGCCAATATTCACTGTAACTGTAACTGAATCAGGGCTAAAGCAACCTGTAGAATCGAAAACAAGTAATTCAACATCATAGACCCCTGGAGTTGTATATTGATGAATCGGTTCCTCTAATGTTGAGCTTGTGCCATCTCCAAAATCCCAAATATATGAATTACCGTTTGTACTATTATTTAGAAAATAGACCGACTGCGGAATACATATTAAGGGAGCAGGTTGGGCTGCAGCTGCTTCAATTGCGCTTAATTCAAATTTGAAAACTGCTAAATTACAGTTTGGACTTGAGTTTTGCGGCGACCAACTTCCTGGAGTACTCGTAAATCCAAAATTATTTCCTCCGCATGCACCGCAAACGGCATGATAAATTCTTCCAGAATTATCAAAACGACTTGTTCCGCCGTCAACATGGTTTGAACTACTTGACATTCCACCCATAAAAGTTGCGTATTTCAAGGAACTCGCATCTTGATCTAAAACTGCGATATAAAAATTCGAGCCATTTGTTGCTCCTTGATAGGCATCTGGAGTTGTTTGAAATCCATTGGTTGAAGAAAAAGTAGCTTGTCCAGCTTGATTTAAAACACCGCCCCAACCTGCTAAATAGATGTCATAACAATTTGAAATTAAAAATGCTGTAGGAGAAATTTCTACATGACCAGAACTTGCTCCTATCATTGTTGTCCAAGAAATAGTTGATAAATCAGCATTGTATTTTCTAAGATATTGACCTGAATTAGCGATACCATAACATCCTGGAGAAATAGTCCAAGCTGACTCAGTTTGTCCAAAAACGTATGGAAAATTATCTACATCAACACGGATAAAATAACTTTGGTCGTATTCTGCCTGCCCCATATACGTTCCTGATTGAAAACTTCCATTGCCAGAATTTATGCGTAAGGCATAGCCATCAGATAATCCTCCGTTAAAACTAAGGTCATTTCCTGAATTTACAGGAATAGAATTTGAACTTGTACCACCTGCAACATAAACAGAGCCATTTGTTGCAATTGCAATCGAATTTCCAGTTTCTAAGCCTGAGCCCCCAAAATAGGAACTCCATAAAATACTACTTAAATTAGAATTTAACTTCAATATCACTGCATCTTGAATTCCATTGAGATTTGTCTGCGCACCGTTAATAATTGGAAAATTTGACGATTGTGTTGTACTTGAAACATAGACATTTTGGTTGCCATCAAGTACTATTTCTCCTCTAAATTGATCGCCGTAATTATAGTGAAGCGTTCCAGGATTTAATCCATCTGTATTTGTTCCGCCAATGTAAGTAGAAGAAATAAGCGAAGAACCAGCACTGTTTAATCGAGCGATATAAATATCTGAACCATCAAATTCAAGAGAATTTTGAAGTTCATATGGCCCACCATTAAACGAAGCGTCAAAAGAAGCACCTGCCATTGGAAAATTTGCAGATGATGTAACACCATAAATATACAATTCTCCATTTGGAGCGCATACAATACTATGTGGTGTCTCATTTCCAGTACCTCCGATATGAGTAGAATAGAGTAAGGCTGTTCCAGCTGCATTAAATTTTGTAATTCCTACATCCATTGGAAATGAACCTGTTCCAGAATTATAGGATGCATCAAAGGCACCTGTAGTTGTTGGATAACCGGAACCAAAGACAATTCCTCCACCAAATAAATTTCCATTTACATCGGGAGTTGCTGTAAAACCCCAGTTATCAGTGGTAGATCCAGAAAATGTAGAAAAAGTCAGACTCGGATCAATAAATAATCGTTGATTTTTATCATAGCCTTCTGGAAATAAAAAAGACACTTCGTTTCCATTTACTTGAAATTCTACTTCCACTTCCCTTTGGTTTTCATTTTCGTTAATTGTCCAAGCTTTTGGTTTGGAATATGAAATTGTACCAAGAGAATGCTTGATTACCAGATTTCCTCTTTCATCTAAAAAAAGCGATTCTGCACCTTCAAGATTGAAATTTAATTGTTGAATATCAGCACCTGGTTCAGCATCAAAATGAAAACTTAATTGCTCTTTTTTACCATTGTAAATAAGGTCAATTCCCTCAAAGTAGTTTTTAAATTTTAGTAAGGAAAAGCTGCGAATTAGTGATTTCCATTTTGCTTTATCAGATCCAAGTATGTAGTTTGAGTAATGTGCACTTGAATCTACTTCCTCAATTTTATAGTTTTCGTTAGCAGAGGGAAAAACATGTTTTAGGGCGTGGTATTTTGTTTTTTCTTCTTCGTGGTCTTCTGCCTTTTCTTGATGGTCATGATCCATAGCAGTTGTCAAATAAAAGGTCATTCCTTTATTTTCAATGTATAATTTTCCGCCATTCAAATCAACATTATATAGAATTCGCTCATCCCATTGCCCTCGATTTGGAGTCATCCAAACTACTTGGGAAAAGCTGCTTAAAGCATGAAAAAAGAATAAAAAGAATAAATTTTTTTTCACTTTTGTTTTTTGTTATTCGAAAAACTTATTAAAGATATACTTTAAACGCTATTTTTTACTTTTAGTTGGCTTTGAAGCCTTAAACATTTTTATTTATTTTTTGTTGAATTACTTGTTGACTTTTTTTCTTTAAATGATTTAAAAAAGGTAACTTTCCGCACAAATTTTTCAAAAATGAAATACTTCTCTCTACTTTTTTTTCTTATCGGACTTAATTTTTTGTCCTTTTCTCAAAATTATTCTCGTGTTAAAGTCTTTGGGAATGATACTGAAATCTATCGATTAGGACAATTAGGTGTAGCTGTCGATCATGGAATTACTAAAAAAGGTGTATTTTTTATTTCAGATTTCTCAAAAGAAGAAATTCAAATAATGAATGACCATGATTTTTCCTATGAAATTGAAATTCCAGATGTGCAGGAATACTATATTCAACTGTTAAACAATCCTGTTTCACATTCTGGTCCAATTTTAAAAAACGCAAATTGCTCTGGAGGATCAGGTTCAAGTCAATTTACACCAGAAATTCCTGCAAATTTTAATTTAGGAACAATGGGTGGTTATCTAAAATACGATGAAATGTTGGCTGAATTAGATGCAATGTTGGCGCAATACCCAAATTTAATATCTGCAAGAACTCCAATTTCAACTTTTTTAACAAGCGAGAATAGACCAATTTATCACGTCAAAATTTCTGACAACCCAAATACAAACGAAGCAGAACCAAAAGTTTTATACACTGCTATTCATCACGCAAGAGAGCCAATGAGTATGATGGAAACTATTTTCTATATGTGGTATTTGTTAGAAAATTATGGAACGAATGATGAGGTTACTTATTTAGTAAATAATACACAGTTGTTTTTCGTTCCTTGCTTAAATCCCGATGGTTTTATTTACAATGAAACTACTAATCCAACAGGCGGTGGAATGCATCGTAAAAATAGACGAAACGTTGGAACGAGTAATAAAGGTGTTGATTTGAACAGAAACTATTCTTATGGTTGGGGTACAACTGGTGTCAGCACAAATGTAAATAACGATACTTATCCAGGAACGGGAGCATTTTCAGAGCCTGAAACCCAAGCGCTTCGTTGGCTTGTGCAGAACCACAATTTTACAATGGCTTTTAATGCGCATACCTATGCCAGGTCTATATTATTTCCGATTGGAGTAACAAATGAGGAATTTGCAGATCATCACGACTATTTTCAAGATTATACACTTCATATGGCAGAAATAAATGCTTACACTGCTATGAAAGCTTCTGATTTATATCCTGCTTCGGGAGATTCAGATGATTACATGTATAAAGTGGATATTGGAGTTGGAGAAAAAGATACAATTTTCGCACATACACCTGAAGTAGGAACAGCATTTTGGCAGCCTTCTGACGAAATTTTTTCTACAAGTGCAGAAATGGTCTTTCCAAATTTGGTCTTGGCTCATTTAACGCGTAATTATGTACTTGTAAAAGATGCTGATCCATCTACTATTGCTACATTATCAGGAAGTTTTAATCATACTGCAAAACGTTTAGGAAGAGAAGCTGGAGTTGTAACTGTTTCAATTGAGCCAATCTTGAATATTTCATCTGTTGGCAATCCTGTTTCATATAATTTAAATTTACAACAAAGTTTGCCAGGTTCTATTTCATATGTTTTAAATCCTGCAATTCAATTTGGAGATGAGATTAAATACATTCTTAAAACAGACAATGGACTTTGGATTAAGAAAGATACGATTACAAAAACCTATGGTGCGATTACTTTACAAGTTTTAGATGATGCTACTTCCAATACAAATTGGACAGGAACATGGGGAACAACCACTTCAACTTTTGTTTCTCCATCTAAATCCTTTTACGATGGTTCAACAGGAAATTATTCTAATAATGCAAACAAAACATATACGTATACTCCAACAATTAATTTAACTACAGCGACTTCCGCAATGGTTTCTTTCTATGCAAAATGGGAAATTGAGGCAGATTACGATTTTGTGCAATTTCAAGTTTCAACGGATAATGGCGCTACTTGGATTGGTCAATGTGGAAATTATACTGTTCTTGGAACTAGTGCAAATGGCTCTGTTCAACCTGAAAATCAGCCAATATATGAAGGAAATCAAGTAAACTGGGTATTTGAAGAAATTAATTTGAGTGATTATCTTGGACAACAGATAAAATTCCGTTTTAAATTTCAATCAGATGGAGGCTCAGTTGCCGATGGTTTCTATTTTGATGATTTTAAAATCTTTTACAACCTAGATAATCAAATAGGAGTTCCGCTTGCGTCTTTTAGCACAACGGGAAATAGCTTTTGTCAAAATAGCCCGATAACCTTTACAGATTTTTCCACAAATTCTCCAAGTTCTTGGTCTTGGAACTTTGGCGACGGCGGAACCTCTACACAACAAAATCCGCAACATACGTATTCTAATCCTGGAAATTATACCGTAAACCTTATAGTTACTAATGCTACAGGATTTAATTCTACTAGTGAGACAATTACTATTGAATCGTGTGTCTCTACAACTGATTTACTTGCGAATGGTGTTTCTATAAGACCTAATCCGAACAATGGAAATTTTATTATAACAGGATTAGATGAAAATACACAGTTTACAATTTTTGATTTTAATGGTAAAAAAGTCTTACAAAGAACAGTGAATATGTCTTCTGAAAAGATTGAATTAGTACTTGTTCGTTCTGGCTTGTATTATTTAGAAGCTTCTAAAAATGGGCAAATAGGACGAATGAAGTTTGCAGTGATAAATTAATCATTTGGGGACTAATCCTTTAATTGTATCTTTGACAAATGGCTGGCTCAAGTTTCGGAACACTTTTTAAATTAACAACTTTTGGCGAGTCACATGGAACTGCTATTGGCGGAATTATAGATGGCGTCCCGGCATATTTTCCTTTAGATATTCCTGCAATACAACTTGAGTTAGACAGAAGAAAACCTGGTCAATCGTCTCTTGTTACACAGCGAAAAGAAAGCGATACTGTTCAGTTTCTTTCTGGTATTTTTGAAGGGAAAACCTTGGGGAGCCCAATTGGTTTTATTATTCTAAATGAAAATCAAAAAGAAGCTGATTATGCTCATTTAAAAGATACCTTTCGACCTTCTCATGCAGATTTCACCTACGATAAAAAATATGGCATTCGGGATTATCGAGGCGGCGGAAGAAGTAGTGCCCGAGAAACGGCAAGTAGAGTAGTAGCGGGAGCTCTTGCAAAGCAAGTTCTAAATTCTATTGGCATCAAATTCTCAACTTTTGTAGATCAAGTTGGAGATATTCGCTTTCATTCAGATGAATTTTTTGCTTTAAAAGAAATAGAAAGTAATTTGGTGCGCTGTCCAGATAAGAATGTTGCCACTAAAATGGAAAATCTTATTCGTGAGGTTCGTAAAGAGGGCGATACGATTGGTGGTGTAATTTCTTGCGTAATTAAAGGTGTTCCAGCTGGTTTAGGGGAACCTGTTTTTGATAAA
This sequence comes from Chitinophaga pinensis, assembly GCA_945883825.1. Classification (GTDB taxonomy): domain Bacteria; phylum Bacteroidota; class Bacteroidia; order Flavobacteriales_D; family Crocinitomicaceae; genus UBA952. The sequence goes on along the minus strand of CAMCYF010000019.1, from coordinate 28,813 downwards.
TTACCTGCTGAATTGGGAAAAGCAATGCTTTCAATAAATGCTGTAAAAGCCTTTGAAATTGGAAGTGGTATGGAATCGATTATTATGAGAGGTTCTCAGCACAATGATCTTTTCAATGAAGACGGCACAACACAAACCAATCATTCTGGTGGAATTCAAGGTGGAATTTCGAATGGAATGCCAATTCATTTTCGTGTTGCCTTTAAGCCAGTTGCGACTATTATGCAAACACAAGCGTCTATAAACACAAAAGGAGATAAAATAGAATTAGAGGGAAAAGGTCGCCACGATGCCTGCGTAGTTCCACGCGCTGTTCCGATTGTAGAAGCCATGGCTGCTCTCGTTATTTTAGACTTTTATCTTCGCAATAAGTCCGTACATTTGTAGAGAAAAACTTTAAAAGATGATACAACGTATTCAAAGTATTTATTACATTTTAGCAATGATTTGCCTGTCCTTATTACTTTCAGGAATGGAGATATTTCGTTTTGTAGGTTCAAAAACTTATTTTGTTTTTAGTGCTTTTGGCTTGGAATCAGGAAATGTAAATGATCCACAAGGAAATTTACAGCCCTTATCAAAAATACCTTTTTTCTTAACGCTAATAAGCTTTATTCTTTTCATTTTTATTGCATTAATGGGATTTAAAAATTTAACCCGTCAATTTAAATTAGCTCGAACTATTTTCTTTATTTATCTCTTACTAATTGTTTCACTTGTAATTTTTGCAATTATGGGTGGTGGAATGTTAAGTACCGATGAAACAAAAAGAGAATTAGGCCTCGGTTTTTTCTTCTTTGTTTTGGGTTTTCCTTTTTGTTTTTTAGCTCAATTGGGAATTAAACGCGATAAAAAATTACTCGATTCGTTGAATCGCCTTCGTTAGGGCCAAGCTTTCTCAAATCTTAGTATTTAAATTCCTAACTTTGCAGGCCTAAAATGGCTTAATTACATCATTCATGAATTATCTTTCTGTTGAAAATTTGACCAAATCTTTTGGTGAACGCGTACTTTTTTCTGACTTAACCTTTGGCATTGACCAAGGTCAAAAAGTTTCTATCATCGCCAAAAATGGTTCCGGTAAAACAACTTTATTACGCTGTTTAATGGATTATGAGCAATACGATTCAGGTCGAATAGTTTATAGAAATGATATTCGAATTGCCTTCATGGAACAAACGGAATTGATGAACGAAAAGCAAACTATTTTGGAAGCTGTTTTTGATCACGATTTACCCGAACTGAAGTTGATTAAAGAATACAATGTTGCAATGGACAACAACGATGAAAAAGCCTTAGAACATTTGTACCAAGAAATTACAGAGATGAATGCTTGGGACATTGAAGTTAAGGTCCAACAAATTTTATCAGTTTTAAAATTACAAGATACATCTCAGGTTGTGGGATCACTTTCTGGAGGACAGAAAAAACGTGTTGCCCTAGCCAAGGTTTTACTTTCTGACGCCGATTTTTTATTCTTAGATGAGCCTACAAATCACTTAGATTTAGACATGATTGAATGGTTGGAATCGTATTTGGCAACTTCTAAATCTACTATTTTAATGGTTACCCACGATCGCTATTTTTTAGAAGTTGTTTGCGATACAATTTTTGAATTGGCAGACAAAACACTTTACAAGTACAAAGGGAATTTTTCCTATTACTTGGAGAAAAAAGCAGAGCGTGAAGACCAATTACAATCCACAATTGAAAAAGCAAAAAATACCTTTCGCAAAGAATTAGATTGGATTCGTCGCCAACCAAAGGCAAGAAGTGTGAAGCAAAAAGCCCGAGTAGATGCATTTCAAGATATAAAGAAAACAGCACTTCAAAATACCGATGAAGACGAATTAGAATTACCCGTTAAGATGGAGCGTTTGGGTTCTAAAATTGTAGAATTCCATAAAGTTGGAAAAGAATTTGGCGAAAAGAAAATCCTTGAAGATTTTACCTACAATGTTCAACGTCTAGAGCGACTTGGTATTGTTGGAAATAATGGCTCCGGAAAAACAACTTTTTTAAAAATGCTCTTAGGTGAAGAGCCCACAAATAAAGGTAAAATTGTTATTGGCGAAACGGTTGTTTTTGGCTATTACTCTCAAGATTTAATAAAAGTTAAGGATGATTTTAAGGTAATTGATGTTGTAAAGGAAGTCGCCGAGTATATTCCTTTGGAAAAAGGAAAACAATTATCTGCAGCGCAATTATTGGAGCGTTTTCTCTTTCCACGTGACATGCATTATACTTTCGTTCATAAATTAAGTGGTGGCGAAAAACGAAGATTGAAGCTTTTACGCGTTTTAATGAGCAATCCTAATTTTCTTATTCTGGATGAGCCAACCAATGATTTGGATATTTTTGCGATGTCTGTTTTAGAAGATTATCTGCGCAATTTTCAAGGTTGCTTAATAGTTGTTTCTCACGATCGTTATTTTATGGATAAAATGGTGGACCATTTATTTGTATTCGAAGGAGAAGGAGTGATAAAAGACATTGTTGGAAATTACACCGATTTTAGAAAGAAACAAATTCAAGATAAGCGAGATGATAAAAACGGTGTTTCTAAAGTTAAGATAGAGAAAGTTGTTGAAGAAAAGTCAAAAGTAAAGGAAGAACTTAAGCGAAAATTAACCTTTAATGAAAAAGCAGAATTTGAATCTTTGGAAAAAAATCTTGAAAAATTAGAACTTGATAAAGCAACAATTTTAGCTAAAATTTCGTCTGAAGGAGTAAGTAACCAAGATGTGTATGAACTCGGAGTTAAATTAGGTGAAATTGTTTCAGAAATTGAAGAGAAAACCAATCGATGGATAGAATTATCAGAATTTACCTAAACTTTAGTAAATTAGCCTTGACATAACTAAAATACATTAATGTTTAAAAAGTCTTTTTTCTTTTTTTATCTAGTTTTTATAAATTGTATTCAGCTGAATTCTCAGACACTTGTATTTGCAGAGATTCAAGGTTCTCCGATTATTAGCACAGCTGGCTGGAATTTAACAGGTGCTGCAGCAATTGGAGATACGGGCGGAGATGCAGATTCTGATCCAAATGAACTTATTCTTACTCAAAATATTGGCACTTCAAGTGGTGGAATTTTTTATTCTCAACCTATAGATCTTTCAACTTGTTATCAATGGACTTCTGAATTTGATTTTAGGATGTTTGACGGGAATGCTGCAGATGGAATTGCTTTTTGTTTTCTAGATGTTCCACCAACGGGATTTGTTAACGGAGGTGGTATGGGTATTCCTGAATTTGCAAATGGTATAAAGGTAGTTTTTGATACTTGGGATAATGGTTGTGGTGCAAATCCTGAAATACAGATATATAATGGTATTGGTTATAATGAATGTTCTGTTGGTATCGTAAAAGTTACAAACACAGCTGGAAATTTAAATTTTCTTCGCTCAAATAATTATAACCATGCAGAGATTAACTACAACAATGGAATTATTTCAGTGAGTGTAAATGGTACTTTATGGCTTTCTACCACTTATACCGTTTCATTTGTTGGCTATATGGGATTCACAGCAAGTACTGGTGGAGCGAATGACAGACATTCTATAAAGAATGCAACAATTTATGCAGATGTCGCACTTTCCACTGCAGGACCAGATATAGTTATTTGTAACGGTGAAACTGCGCAAATTGGTTCTACAACTAATTCAAATTATAACTATTCTTGGTCGCCTTCAAATGGTTTAAATGACCCTACGATTTCAAATCCAGTTGTTTCAATCCTTAATAACGGTGTAACTCCTATTTCACAAACCTATACAGTTCAGACAACTTTATTATCTAATCCATCTTCCTGTCCAACTACTGACAATGTAACTGTAACGATTAATCCTATTCTTACAAGCTTTGTGAATGCCTCAATTTGTGCAGGCTCTTCTTACACAGTAGGAGGTCAGTCATTTTCTTCTTCCGGGAATTTTCAAGTGATTATTCCAGATGGAAATTCGTGCGATTCAATTATACAACTTACATTAACGGTTAATCCAATATTGAGTTCCGATCAACAAATTCAAATATGTCAAGGTTCAAGCTATAATTTTTATGGTCAAACACTCAATTCTCCGGGTATATTTACTCATTTACTTCAAACTGTCGCAGGATGTGATTCATTAATAACTTTAACACTGTCTTTTCTTCCGATTTCTAGTTCTTCTATGCAAGAAGAAATTTGTGCCGGTGAAACATTTACGTTTTTAGGGCAAAATTTAAGTGTAACGGGATCTTTTCCATTTACAATTCCTTCAGCTAATGGTTGCGATTCAATTATAACTCTAAGTCTGCTTGTCAATCCTATTCCTCCTGCACCAAGTTTGACAAGTAACAGTCCACTTGAGTGCCCTGGAGATTTACTCACACTTTCTGCCGTAAATATTCCAAATGGAGTTTGCAATTGGTCAGGCCCTGCAAACTTCACTTCAAATCAAGTTGAAAATAGCTTAAATGTTGAAATTGAAAATACCGGAATTTATACTGCTACTGTTTCATTAAATGGATGTATTTCTCCTGAATCTCAGATCAATGTTTTAATTGAAAATATTTTTACATTTGATGATTTTGATTTTCCAAATGTAATTACTGCAGATGGAGATGGTATAAACGATTCAATGGATATTAGTGAACACTTCCAAACCTGCTTGACATTTGAATTATTTATCTATAATCGTTGGGGAAATTTGGTGTTTAAACAAGAATATGAGTCTACTGCTTTTTCTGGAAAATCTGTCGGCGGTGATGATTTGCAAGAAGGTTTATATTTTTATAAATTAGTTTATGTAAACGGAGAAAAATCTGGGTTTATCCATTTGATTCGTTAAATCTCGCTGTTCAATCCTTTTAAAATCCTCTCTTGTAAAGGAATTGCTTTGTTTTTATTCGCAAGTTGCCCGCAGGCTGCATCGATGTCTTTCCCACGACTTCTTCGAACATTTACAATTAGATTTTTTGCTTCTAAATAATTTGCAAATTCAATTACTTTTTGTGGATCTGCCTGCTGAAACTGTCCGTCATCAATCGGATTGTATTCTATGATATTAATCTTACAAGGAACGCATTTACAAAACTGAGCAAGCTCTTGTGCATCTTCAATTTCGTCATTAAAATCTTTAAAAATAATGTATTCAAATGTAACACGAGTTCCTGTTTTTTCATGGAAATAGATCAGAGCCTCAGATAATTCTTCTAAATTATTAGTCTCATTAATTTCCATTAATTTATTCCGTTTTTCGTCATTCGCAGCATGCAAAGAAAGGGCTAGATTGAAGCGAACTTCGTCATCTCCGAATTTTCGTATCATCTTTGCAATTCCAGCTGTCGATACTGTTATTCTTCTTGGAGAAATTCCTAATCCTTTTTCTGAGCAAAGCATTTCTGTTGAGCGAAGAACATTTTTATAATTTAAAAGTGGTTCTCCCATTCCCATATAAACGATATTTGACAACGGGGTTTTATAGCGATTTTCAGCTTGGTTTCGGAGATAGACCACTTGATCCACAATTTCACCAGCAGTCAAATTCCGCAATAATTTTAGACGACCAGTTGCACAAAAGCTACAGGATAAACTGCAGCCAACTTGCGAAGAAATGCAGGCAGTCATTCGAGATTTACTTGGAATTAAAACACCTTCAACAATTTTCCCTTCTGCTATTTCAAACGCACATTTAATGGTTTTGTCCTTACTTATTTGTTCATCTTGAACGCTAATAGCATCGATAAAGAAATTTGCATCCAAAACACTTCTTAATTCAATGCTGAGATTTGACATTTCTTCAAATGTATGTGCATTTTTTTTCCACAACCATTCAAATACTTGTTTTGAACGAAAGGCTTGTTGCTTTAATTTGCTTAAATGTTCTTGGAGTTCTTCAAAAGATAATTCCCGAATATTAATTTTATCTTCTGCCATAATTCAATGAATAAGGCATTTTTTATCGATTAAGCATTACAGGCATTACCAACATCAAAACTTCTTCATTTGCATTTTCAGGATTGCAAGGAGTTAGTATTCCAGCACGACCTGTTTCGCTCATTGAAAGTTGAATTTCTGTAGCTTCGAGATTACTCACCATTTCCATCAGGAATCGTGAATTGAAAGCAATTTCTAGATCGTCGCCATCGTAATTACATGTAAGTCGTTCTGATGCTTCGTTTGCAAAATCAAGATCTTCAGCAAAAAGTGATAATTCTGAACCAGCTAATTTTAATTTAATTTGGTGAGTTGTTTTATTTGAAAAAATTGAAACACGTTTAATAGAATTCAAGAATTGCAGGCGATCAATGGTTAACACATTTGGGTTTTCCTTGGGAATAACCGCTTCATAGTTTGGATATTTCCCATCAACTAATCGACAAACGATCACTAAATCATTAAAGGTAAAAATTGCATTAGATTCATTGTATTCAAATAGAATTTCCTCTTCACCGTTAAGATTTGATTTTAGCATGTTTAATGCTTTTTTTGGCAATATAAATGCAGCGCTACCATTTGCTTCAGCATCTTTTCTGCGGTAACGTACTAATTTGTGAGCATCTGTTGCTACGAATGTAATGTCGCCAGGTGTAAAATGACAGTATACGCCACTCATTACGGGTCTTAAATCATCATTTCCTGCAGCAAATAAGGTTCTATTTATTGCTTTAGAAAGGATTTCTCCAGAAATTTTTATTGAATTTTTATTTTCTATGCTAGGTAATTTTGGAAATTCATCACCTTTCATACCATTCATTTTTGACTTCCCATTGTCATAAGCAATTTCAACTTGCATGTTTTCTAAATTTACGCGAATAGTGCAAGGTTGTTCCGGAAGACTTTTTAAGACGTCTAAAATTAATTTAGCTGGTAATGCAACTTTCCCATTTTCTTCTGATTCAACTTTTAAAGTTGTAATCATTGTAGTTTCTAAATCAGATGCTGAAATAGTTAATTGCCCATTTTGGATATCAAACAAAAAATTATCTAGAATTGGCAATGTATTGCTTGTGTTTATCACGCCAGAAATGCTCTGTAGATGACGCAGTAAAATGCTACTTGAAGTAATGAAATTCATATAAAAATATTTAATCCAAAATTAATAAAAAAGGATGAGGTTTTACACATTTATTTACTTAATTCGATCATCTTTTAAGAAAATATGGTTTTTAGAAACAGAAAACTTTACAAACTATAATATTTGCGAAGAAAGACTTTATATGCTTCTCGGTATAGTATTTTTTCCGAAAGGATTTCCAGGAAATTTTCATGGTGACTTGCAGAATGAAAATCAGTTTCTTTGAGATCAATTAAATAGATAAACTGTTGAAGTTCAATAGAAGTTAAATTTGAGATAGTTTTTTCTATTTCTGTGATTAGCTGGTTCTTAAGTTCTTTTTTTTTATCTTTCTCAAAGTTAAAATCCAAAGAAATTCTGGCAAAATCCTTTTTAATTTGTGCAATTGTTAGTTCTGCAAATGAAAGGTCTTTCAATTCATTTAAGGGCTCAAAAATAGGAGTAGATCCCATTTTATTTTTCAAATATTTTCCAAATTGCAGAATTTGGTGTGTCAGCTGTAAATGTTAAGACTTCCTTAGTAACTGGATGATTTATTGTTAATCTTCTGGCATGCAAGCAGATTGATCCATCTTCATTTGAGCGTTTTGCACCGTACTTTATATCTCCTTTAATAAAGCATCCGATAGCAGCTAATTGTGCACGAATTTGATGATGTCTTCCAGTTTCAAGAGTGATTTCTAATAAATAATAGCGCTCTGATGATGCGATAAGTTGGTAAGTAAGTTTCGCTTCTTTTGCACCTCCTTTTTCGGAGTCTGTGACAAAACTTTTATTTTTTGTCTCGTTTTTTTTGAGGAAATGAACCAAGGCGCCTTCAGGTTTTTCTGGCTTTTGTTCAACGATGGCCCAGTAAACTTTGTTTGTTTCTTTTTCTCTAAACTGAGCATTCATTCGCTCAAGTCCTTTACTTGTTCTAGCAAAAACAACTGCGCCACTTGTAGGTCGATCTAAACGGTGAATAACGCCACAAAAAACATTGCCAGGTTTGTTGTATTTTACTTTTAAGTATTCTTTAATCATATCGGGCATCGTTTTATCACCCGTCTTATCACCCTGTACAATTTCAGAAGGTTTTTTATTGATGACGATTAAATGGTTGTCTTCGAAAAGAATACTTGTCAAATCCATTTATCCCACTATTTTTTCTTTGTTACGTTTCTTATATGCCTGGTATCGAATACCTGAGAAAATCGTAAAAATTAAAAAGCTAATAATTAATACAATCAACCATTTTGGAAATTCTCCCAGACCTTCACCTTGGGCATAAGAATGCAAACCAACAAGCATAAAATTTACACCAAAAAAGGTAAATAAAATTGCTGAATAACCCCAAAGAGCCACTGCATTAAAAACAAACTTGCCATTCAACTTGGGTATAAACCGAAAATGTAAAATTACGGCATAAACTAAAACAGAGACCATAGCCCACGTTTCTTTTGGGTCCCAAGCCCAGTAACGGCCCCACGATTCATTAGCCCAAACGCCACCTAAAAATGTTCCAATTGTAAGCATAAAAACACCAATTGTCATAGCCATTTCAGAAACGTAGGTTAATTCGCTAATGTGAATTGAAATCATTTTTCCATTTTTTTGAGTCCGAAAGATGTAAAGCAACAAATTTATAAGTCCAAGAATAGCAGCCAAGCCAAGTGGACCATAACTTCCAGTTATTATTGCAACGTGAATCATTAACCAATATGACTTTAGAACAGGAACAAGTGGTGTTATTTCTGGATCCAAAAGATTCATTTCAGTCACAAAAATCATTAAAGAAGCTAAAATGGCTGTTCCTGCAATAATCACTGCATTTTTTCGGGAAAAAACAAAACCAAAAATCATGGTTACCCAGGCGATAAAAATAATTGCCTCATATCCGTTACTCCAAGGAGCATGATCCGAAATTACCCAGCGGAATCCTAATCCTATTCCATGATAAACAAAAAATACAGTTAGCAAGAAAAAGAAAATCCCGCGAGCTACTGAGAAGATTTTTAAAACTTTAGATTTTGGATTGATAAAGAGTTGAACAAAAAAGAGGATTAGCATTAAAAATCCAATTAAGCCATAAGAACGATAGGTATTTTTAAAAATCTCCATTTTATTGTAGGAAACTTCAATGCTCACTTGATTTTCACTTGGCACTACTTTTTTTCCAATTTCGCGTTGGAAAGCACAAATTTCAGCCAATAAAATTTCTGCCTCAGTGAAATCATTATTTTTTGCTCCCTTATCAATTGCTGAGAGATATTTTAAGGATGTGATTGAACTAAGCGTATCAATTTTTAATAATTCCATATCCATTGGAATAAACCAAGTATTGTTTTTGTCATTTGCTTTTGGAATAATTCGCATGTATTGCCAGGTGAAAACCCCTTGTAGGACCTCAAATTTTTCATTCAGCTTGATTAATTTTTTATCAAATTCATCTCTTTTAGATTCTAATTTCTGATGAGAAATTTTATATTCAGCCAACCATTTAAAATTACCTCCTTCTGCCATTAAATCTTTTGAACTGGCATATTCTTTTAGCTTGAGTCTTTCCCTTAGGTTACTTGAAACTTGAACTATTTTCTGATCCATCCAATACTGTGGATACATGTGCATACTCATGATTACTTGCGATGCATTCAAATTCCTGAATTTATTTCCACGGTAAATTTTGCGCAGTAATTGATCACTTAAGGTATGAAATGGAACAATACGTCCGTCAAAATCTTGCACTAATAATTTCGCTAATTTTTCTGAATGTTCCTTTGAAACTATTCTAAAAACTGGTTTTTTAGCCTTGTGATTAAAGTGTTCATTTTTGTGATCGTGTTTATGATCGTGACTTTTCTGCGCAGAACTTATAAATGAGTTCAGACATATAAAAACGAAAAGAATTGTTGTTAATTTCTCTCGTCGAATCTTTAATTTTTTCAATTTTTCATTTAAATCTCTAAATCGTCCTTTTGGTGCAAATAATGAAAGAACCATGCCTATTGTCATTAATAAGTAACCAAAATAAGTAACATTTGTACCAATTGCATCATGGTTTACACTGAGTCTCGTTCCCTCTTCATTTTCTGGAGTGCTTGGATCGTCTAAATCATAGGCAGCTTGAAAAAAACGATAACCTTGGTAATCCATGATATTATTCATGAATACTCGTTGATTTCGCTCGTACTTTTTTGCTTTATCAAGAATGGTAAGTTCACTTGCAAATGAAGATGGGGATTCTGACCCCGGGTATTTGTCTAATTGAAAATCACGGCATAAAATGGCAAAGGGAAGTTTTTGACGAATACTGCCATATTCCAACTGAATACTTAAGCCATTTAATTCAAAACGAGTTGGAGTTGGAATTGCACCCATTCCACCTTCTAAGCGCTTTTCAATGCTTTGTTTTCCTGATTTTACCAAAACAGTTAAATAATCTGAGCCTACATTCTTTTTCCCTGAAGAAACTAACATTTTTTTAGCATGCTTAATTTTCCTTTTGAATACAAATTGCTTGTCGCCAACTTGGTACAATGTGGTTGTTTTGAAGTTAACCCATTTATTAAGCGGAATCTCTGTGAACATAGAATCAGATGGACTCTGTCCATTTTGTCTGGCTTTTTGCATTTCTGACATCGCTAAATAACGAAGTGGTAACAGTGTTTTTACTTGAATAGAATCTCCAAATTTCCGGGTTTCAATTCCTGGTGTTGCTAATTCTTTTTCAAAAGACAAAGGAATTTCCCCCAGCATAAAAATATCATTTTCGCACAAGAAATTGGATTTCATTCCATCTGTCACAAGTTCCAAAGCTTCTTCCTTAAACTGGCTATTTACAACAAAGGAATCAATCATTTTCGATTGAAAATTGAGGTAGGAAATAGTAATATCTTTGCCAGAAAAATCATAGTTATGCTCAAAATTATTATTGGCAATTTCTGACATATAATGTTGTTCTACAAAGTTTGAATCTTCTCCAGTTTCAAGATTTTGAATACTAACTAGTAAATGAGGATCAGAGGTAAAGATAAAATCAGAAGTTTTCCCTTCTGGTATTAGCATGAGTCCATCAAAGCTAAAAAAACGTGTTACTCCTGCACCAATGATTATAATTATGAAGGAAATGTGAAATGTTAACAATGCAATTTTTTCACGCTGAAACATTTTGTGTTTAAAAATATTTGAAATTAAATTGAAACATAAATAGATTAAAAGTAATTCAAACCATGTTGCGTTATAAATAATAAGTTTAGCGCTTTGAATTCCGTAAATTGATTCTATAAAAGTTGCAGCAGCAATGCTTGTAAGAAAAATTATTAAGGCCAATGAAGCCGAACGAATGGAGAAAAAAGCTGAGAGGAATTTTAAAAGCATTTATATTTTTTTACAAAAATAGTCAATGTCTTTCGATAACATTAAAATCTGTATTATAACTTTATTTATTTGATTTTTTTTTCATGGATAGATTTAATTTTTTCGAAGAAAAAAATAGATGAAAGTCGAAGAGTGCGTCATTTCCTTAACTTTGTGGTCTTATTTAAGGTCATGAAAATTCTAATTAATTGAAAATGAAATCAATACTAATCCTCGGCGCCGGAATGTCGAGTTCTTCTTTGATTAAGTACCTCTTGTCACATGCTAAAAAATATGATTGGAATGTGCAAGTTGTAGACCAGGATATTGAATTAGTAAAACGCAAAATAAATAACCATGAACGAGGAGAAGCGCTTGCATTTAATGCTACTAATTCTGAAGAACGTAAAATCAGAATTGCAAAAGCTGATTTAGTAATTTCAATGTTGCCTGCTCGTTATCATGTTGAGGTTGCACAAGACTGCATTGATTTAAAAGTTAATCTTATTACTCCTTCTTATATTTCAAAAGAGATGCAAGCTTTGGATGAGGCTGCTCGAAATGCTGGAATTGTTATTATGAATGAAATTGGTGTCGACCCTGGAATTGATCACATGAGTGCAATGAAAATTATTCATGCAATTCAGAAAAAAGGGGGTGAATTGCTCAGTTTTAAATCTTTTTGTGGGGGATTAATAGCGCCAAAATACGATACAAATCCTTGGCATTATAAATTCACATGGAATCCTCGGAATGTAGTTCTTGCCGGACAAGGTGGCTTAGCATGTTTTATTGAAAAAAATGAATATAAATACTTGCCTTATAATCGTTTATTTCAAAAGATTGACCGAATTAAAATACAGAAATTTGGTGCTTTTGAAGGGTATGCAAACAGAGATGCTTTGAGGTATAGAAAAACCTATGGAATAGATGAGATTCCAACTATTTACAGGGGAACGCTCAGGCGTCCAAATTTTTGCCAAGGATGGGATGTTTTTATTGAGTTAGGAATGACGGATGATCAAACGAGAATAGAAAATAGTCATTTATTAAGTCCTAGAACTTTTCTCAACGCTTTCTTACCATATAAGGCAAACGTTTCTGTTGAAGAAAAATTTAAATTATTTCTGCGTGCTGAAAGACACTATTTATTTGAGCAATTTGAATGGTTAGGACTATTTGAGTCCAATGTATGCTTTGAGAAAACAAATGCTTCTCCTGCTGAATTACTTGAAGAATTATTAGTGAAAAAATTAAATTTAGAGCCAGGAGATAAAGACATGTTAGTGATGTATCATAAATTTAAATACCGTTTGAACGGAGTTAAATATCAAATTGAATCTTCAATGGTAAATTTAGGTGAAGATCAAATTTATACTTCTATGTCTAATACAGTTGGTTTGCCCGTGGGAATTGCTGCAAAAATGATTCTTTCAGGAAATTTGCATGAAAAAGGTGTAACTTTACCAATAAATAAAGAGGTTTATGAACCAATTTTAAATGAGTTGAAGAGTTATGGAATTGAATTCACAGAATCTGAAAAAGTAATTAATATAATATAAGAACTATGAAAAATGAAGAAAATCAAATGGACATTGAATTGTCTGAAGAAATTGCATTAGGAATTTATTCAAACCTTGCTATTATAACACATTCACCAGCTGAGGTTGTTTGTGATTTTGTTCAGATTATGCCTGGAATGCCAAAAGGAAAAGTCCGTTCTCGTGTAATAATGACACCTCAAAATGCAAAACGATTTTTATTTGCTCTAACAGAAAACATCCAAAAATATGAGCAGAGTTTTGGTCTAATTGATGACCCACAATCTAGTATGCCTCCTATGAATTTTGGGCCTCCAACTACAATGGCTTAAGTTTCATAGAATGCTCTCTATTTGCATACCTGTTTACAATGTTGATGTAACAAAATTAGTTTCTGACTTGCATACTCAAATTCAGAAGTTAAATGAATCCATCGAAATAATATTGATTGATGATGCTTCAGATTTAGAAATTAAAGTAAAAAATCGACTGCTCAAGGAATATTGCAAAATTATAGAATTAGAAACGAATGTTGGTAGGTCAAAAATCCGCAATCTTTTTGTATCTCAGTGTAAACATCCAAGCCTACTTTTTTTGGATTGTGACTCGGAAATAATTTCTTCAACTTTTTTAGCAAAGTATATTCAGGAGCTTAATAGATTAAATCCAAAAGTGCTTTTTGGCGGTAGTATTTACAGTGAACAAGTACCTGAGAAGAAATATCTTTTGCGCTGGAAAACAAGTAGAAATAAAGAAAGTAAATCAATTAAGGATAGGAATTTAAATTTTAACTGGGGTTTCAAAACAAATAACTTTGTCATCGAAAAAGAATTGCTTCAAAAGATAGCTTTTAATGAAAATTTATGTGGTTATGGTCACGAAGATACTTTATTTGCTTTTGATTTATTTCGTGCTAACGTGTCCGTTATTCAAAGTGCTAATTCAGTTTTAAATGCTAATTTGGATACAAATCACGTTTATTTAAAAAAAACAAAAGAAGCTTTAGCAAATTTAGTAGAGGTTTTGAAAATCCTAAAGTATGACAAAGAATTTATTAAGCACATTCCTTTATTAAAAACATATTTTTTACTAAAAAAGAATGGTTTTTTATTTATTTTAAAACCGATATTTTGGTGTATTAAACCAACTTTGTTTTCGTGTTTAAAATCGGGAGTTTTTTTCTTATGGATGTTTGATTTGTATAAATTAATTGAATTTTCAAGAATACATTCTGTCAAGTAAACTTGTCAACTTTTGTTTTTCGTTTTCCCAATTTTCAATCTTTGCAGCCTCAAAGCAATTTTCGCTCATTCGCTTTATTTCCTTTGGATGCTCTTTTAAATAATTAATTCCGGCAGCAATGGCTTGAGGAGTAACAGTAGTTATAGATATCCCAATTTGGTATTTTTGAATTAAAGATGTTATTTCTATTAATTCTGAACTTAAAATAGGTGTGCCAGCATGCATGTAGTCGAATAATTTATTTGGAAGTGCAAGCTCGTAATTCTTGCTTTTTGGTTTGTCAATGGCCAATCCAACATCTGCCAATTCTGTAAAACCCATCAATTCAGTATATGGTCTTTTTTCAAAGAAAAACACGCTATTTTCTAAGCCCTCGAGTAGCACCATTTTTTTTGCCAAGGGAATTACATCGCCATTTCCTACAATTAACAACGAAACATTCTTCAGTAAATGCATAGAAAGAATAGCCTCCTCAATTCCTCTTTCAATATTTAACCCGCTTCCTTGAATTATAGCAGTAAAGTTATTTTTTGGAATACCAATTTTTTCCTTTTGAAGTGCTGAGATTCTTTCGTAATAAAAGGGAACATTTCTGATAACAGAAATGTCTTTTCCGTAAAGTGCTTTGTAAATACTTGCAATTGATTCATTTACAGTAATAATAAAGTTTAGTTTTGGAAAAATAAAGCGCTCAATTAGTAACCAGAAATAGCGAATTCTTTTTCTATTTATTAATTCTGGAGCTTCCGTAAATAACTCATGTGAATCATAAATTAATTTAGTGTTCCTAGAGAACTTCTTAGCAAAATAATTTGCTAAAAGAGTATCAAGATCATTTGAGTATAAAACATCTTTTTTTTTGAGAAGTAAAAATATAAAAAGCCGCAAATTATATTCCATGTAAAAAAAGGCCCCTTTTTGAAAGAATAGCTTAAATCTTTTACAGGGATATTTACGGTTTTCTAAGTCAACACTGTCTGATTTTATGCGGCCAACAAGAATAACTTCAAATCCATATTCTAAAAGAGCTTTACATGTTCGATCTACACGGTTATCCGTTGACAAATCACTTGTAACTGAAACAATTATTTTTTTCATTGAGCTAGTACAAAAGTAGTAAAATGACTTCCATCAAGAACCAAGCTTGACTTTTTAAATAAATTATGGCAATATTTTTTGAAAAAGACTTTGTCATACAAAAAAGTTTCGTATATTTGCAATCCGAAATTTAGGTTTCGGCTTAAAGAAACGTTCTTTATTTAACGAAAACATCATTTGCCGATGTAGCTCAGTTGGCCAGAGCAGCTGATTTGTAATCAGCTGGTCGGGGGTTCGAATCCCTCCATCGGCTCATAAAGTTGGGGAGATACTCAAGCGGCCAACGAGGGCAGACTGTAAATCTGCTGGTTACACCTTCGCAGGTTCGAATCCTGCTCTCCCCACAGAAAAATTTTAAAAGCGGGAGTAGCTCAGTTGGTAGAGCTTCAGCCTTCCAAGCTGAACGTCGCGAGTTCGAGTCTCGTCTCCCGCTCAAATTCCATTGAGCGCCGGTGTAGCTCAGGGGTAGAGCGCTTCCTTGGTAAGGAAGAGGTCACGAGTTCAATTCTCGTCATTGGCTCAAGAAGAAGAAATTTATCCGTAAGACGGATTTTTTATATAGAATAAGTATTAACTAAGTAACAAAAAAAACAAAAAATGGCTAAGGAAAATTTTGATCGTTCCAAACCACACGTTAACATTGGTACCATTGGACACGTTGACCACGGAAAAACTACATTGACTGCTGCAATCTCTAGCGTATTAGCTTCTAAAGGATTGGCGCAAGTTCGTGACTTCTCATCTATTGATAATGCTCCTGAAGAGAAAGAGCGAGGAATTACAATTAACACATCTCACATCGAGTATCAAACTGTTGCGCGTCACTACGCTCACGTTGACTGTCCAGGTCACGCGGATTACGTAAAGAACATGGTAACAGGTGCTGCTCAAATGGACGGTGCAATATTAGTTGTAGCTGCAACAGATGGTCCAATGCCTCAAACACGTGAACACATTCTTCTTGGAAGACAAGTTGGTGTTCCTCGTTTAGTTGTTTTTATGAACAAAGTTGACATGGTTGATGACGAAGAGTTGTTAGAGCTTGTTGAAATGGAAATTCGTGAATTACTTTCTTTCTATAAATATGATGGAGACAATGCTCCAGTTATTCAAGGATCTGCATTGGGTGCTTTGAATGGTGAGGCTAAGTGGGTAAAAGCAGTCGAAGATTTAATGGACGCTGTTGATACGTATATCGAATTACCTCCACGTGAAATTGATAAACCGTTTTTGATGCCAGTAGAAGATGTATTTACGATTACAGGTCGTGGTACAGTTGCAACTGGTCGTATTGAGACAGGAATCATAAACTCTGGAGAAGGTGTTGATATTCTTGGAATGGGTGACGAAAAATTAACGTCAACTGTAACAGGTGTTGAGATGTTCCGTAAAATCCTTGATAGAGGTGAAGCTGGTGACAACGTTGGTTTGTTATTACGTGGAATTGAAAAAGCTCAAATCAAAAGAGGAATGGTTATTTGTAAGCCAGGTTCAACAACACCTCATGTTGAGTTTAAAGCAGAAATTTATGTTTTGAAAAAAGAAGAAGGTGGACGTCACACTCCATTTCAAAATAAATACCGTCCGCAATTCTATTTCCGAACTACAGACGTAACAGGAGAGATTTTGTTAGGAGAAGGTCGTGAAATGGTTATGCCAGGTGATAACGTTTCAATTAATGTAAGATTAATAGTTCCTGTAGCAATGGATAAAGGACTTCGTTTTGCAATCCGTGAGGGTGGAAGAACTGTTGGTGCTGGTCAGGTTACAGAAATAGTAAAATAAATAATAACATAGTTTAAAGTTAGGGGAATTGAAAAATTCCCCTTTTTAAACGGGTGTAGCTCAGCTGGTAGAGTGGTGGTTTCCAAAACCATTGGTCGTGGGTTCGAATCCTACCGCCCGTGCTGAAATAAAATAAAATACGTGTTTAAAATAAAATCATATTTTCAAGAGACTTACCACGAAATGGTTCACAATGTAACGTGGCCCACTTGGCAAGAATTACAGAATAATACAATTCTAGTAGTTGTAGCATCTATTTTAATCTCATTAACAATTTTTGCTATGGATTTTCTTTTCGGTATTTCTGGTGAAGAAGATGCAATGTGGAAAGGATTAATCGGATTTATTTACGGAATTTTCTAAGGATAAAGACATGGGAGAAATAGTTAAAAAATGGTACGTTATTCGTGCTGTTAGCGGCAAAGAAAAGAAAGTAAAAGAATATCTTGAATTAGAAATTTCTCGTATGAAGTTAGGAGATTATGTGAACCAAATTTTAATACCTATGGAAAAGGTTTTTAAAATTCAAAATGGTAAAAAAGCACTGAAAGAAAAAGTGTTTTTGCCAGGTTATGTAATTATTGAAGCGGCACTAGTTGGAGAAGTAAAACACGTAATTAAAGGGATTCCAAATGTAATTGGTTTTTTAGGCACTGTAAAAGGTGGTGAACCAGTTCCAATGAGAATGTCTGAAGTAAATAGAATTATAGGTAAAGTAGATGAATTAGCCGAACATGAAGAAGAAATGAAAGTTCCTTTTATTGTTGGCGAGCCTGTTAAGGTAATTGATGGTCCTTTTAATAATTTCACAGGCGTTGTTGATGAAATCAACGAGGACAAGAAAAAATTAAAAGTGATGGTCAAAATTTTTGGCAGAAAAAATCTTTTGGAGCTTAGCTATATGCAGGTTGAAAAAGATTCTTAAAATGTATTAACCGTAGAAGTGTGCTGATGATTAAAGCTTCCCATCAATTATAGCGCACGTTTGACTACATAAATTGAATATATATGGCTAAAGAAGTAGCAGCGTTGATCAAATTACAGATCAAAGGAGGCACAGCCAACCCAGCACCACCAATTGGACCTGCATTAGGTGCAAAAGGTGTAAACATCATGGAGTTCTGTAAGCAGTTTAATGCTAGAACGCAAGATAAAATGGGGAAAGTTGTACCGGTTGTTATCACTGTTTACGGTGATAAATCTTTTGATTTTGTTTTAAAAACCCCACCCGCAGCAGTTCAAATTATTGAACATTCTAAAATCAAAAAAGGTTCTTCTGAACCTAATCGCGTTAAAGTTGGATCTGTTTCATGGACGCAAGTTCGTGCGATTGCTGAAGATAAAATGCCTGATTTAAATTGTTTTACTGTTGATTCAGCAATGCGGATGGTAGCAGGTACTGCTCGAAGTATGGGCGTTACAATTAAAGGTGGTGAGGCACCAAAATCCAAAAAATAGTGTTATGAAGAGAATTTCGAAAAAAAGAAAAGAGATTCTAGCCAAGTACGACTTGACTAAAATCTACACTCTGACAGAAGCCTGTGATTTGGTAAAGGGAATCTCCACTACTAAATTTGACGCTTCCGTAGATATTTGTGTACGACTTGGAGTTGATCCTCGTAAAGCAAATCAAATGGTTAGAGGCACAGTGGCTTTGCCGCATGGAACTGGAAAGGATATTAAAGTACTTGTACTTTGTACTCCCGACAAGGAAAATGAAGCGAAGGAAGCGGGTGCTGATTTTGTTGGACTTGATGATTTTATTGAAAAAATCAAAGGTGGTTGGACAGATATTGATGTTATTATTACAATGCCTTCTGTTATGGGTAAGGTTGGTGCACTTGGACGAGTTTTAGGTCCTCGTGGATTAATGCCAAATCCAAAAACGGGTACTGTAACAATGGATGTTGGAAAAGCAGTGCAGGAAGTGAAAGCTGGAAAGATTGACTTTAAAGTTGATAAATACGGTATCATTCACTCTTCAGTTGGTAAAGTAAGTTTTGATGGTGATAAAATTTGTGATAACGCAAATGAATTAATCTTGTCTCTTCTTAAATTAAAACCTTCTGCTGCAAAAGGAACATACATCAAATCAATTTATATAAGTTCAACAATGAGTCCTGGTATTCAAATTGACGCCAAGTCTGTTAATGCTTAACATTTAAAAAAATGAATAGAATAGAAAAAGCAAAGTATATAGATGATTTAACTGCTGAATTAACAGCAAATAATATTATCTATTTAACAGATACTGCAGAACTTACAGTTGAATCAGTGAATACATTACGAAGACGATGCTTTCAAGCAAATATTAAAATTCGTGTTGTAAAAAATGCACTGCTTCAAAAAGCAATGGAACGTGTAGAAGGAAAGAATTTTGAAGGTCTTTATGACACTTTAAAAGGAGCAACTTCTATAATGTTAAGTGATGTTGCAAATGTTCCCGCAAAATTAATTCAAGATTTTCGTAAGAAAAACGCGAAACCAATTTTAAAAGGAGCATACATTGACGAAGCAATTTTTATTGGTGATCATCAATTACTAGTTCTTGAATCTTTGAAAAGCAAAGAAGAATTGGTTGGAGAAATCATTGGATTATTGCAGAGTCCTGCTAAGAATGTATTATCTGGACTTCAAAGTGCTGGTGGCAAAATCGCTGGCATTCTTAAAACGCTCGAACAACGGGCATAATTATTATTTATTAAACCTTTTTTAAAAAAAATAAAATAAAATGGCTGATTTAAACAAAATTGCAGAAACATTAGTAAACCTTACAGTTAAAGAAGTAAGTGAGTTGGCAACAATTCTTAAAGATGAATATGGTATCGAACCTGCAGCTGCTGCTCCAGTTATGATGGCTGGCGCTGCTGCTGGTGGTGGTGAAGAAGCTGCTGCTGAGAAAACTGAGTTCGATGTTATCCTTAAGGCTGGTGGACCTAACAAATTACAAGTTGTTAAACTTGTAAAAGAACTTACTGGTAATGGATTAAAAGAATCTAAAGATCTAGTTGATGCTGCTCCATCTACATTGAAAGAAGGAGTTTCCAAAGATGAGGCTGAAGGCTTGAAAAAGTCTTTAGAAGAAGCTGGAGCTGAAGTAGAGATTAAATAATCTTTAAATATTTACAGGATAGGCAGCACATTTAGTGTCTGCCTACTTCTGTTTTTAAGCAATTACCTGAGTTAATAATTTCCAATTACTAAAAAACAAAAGCATTGGCAACATCAAATAATTCAACCAGAATTAACTTTGCGTCAAGCAAAAACCAGTTTGAATATCCAGATTTTTTGGAAATTCAGTTAAAATCCTTCAAAGAGTTCTTTCAATTAGAAACTACTCCCGAAAATAGAGACAGCGAAGGCCTCTTCAAAGTGTTTGCGGAGAATTTTCCTATAACAGATACAAGAAATCAATTCGTATTAGAATTTTTGGATTATTTTATTGATCCACCAAGATATTCTATTGCAGAGTGTATTGAGCGCGGCTTGACTTACAGCGTGCCTCTTAAAGCAAAATTAAAATTATACTGTACTGATCCCGAGCATGAGGATTTTGAAACAATTGTTCAGGATGTATATTTAGGTACAATTCCTTATATGACTCCGAAAGGTTCATTTGTTGTAAATGGAGCAGAGCGAGTAATCGTTTCTCAATTACATCGTTCTCCAGGTGTATTCTTTGGTCAAAGTCGTCACGCAAATGGCACAAAACTTTATTCCGCAAGAATAATTCCTTTTAAAGGTTCTTGGATAGAATTTGCTACAGATATTAATAATATCATGTATGCCTATATCGATCGTAAAAAGAAGCTTCCTGTTACAACTTTATTCAGAGCCATTGGTTATGAAACAGATAAGGATATCTTAGAAATATTTGGACTTGCTGATGAAATTAAAATTAGTAAAGCAAACATAAAAAAATTAGTAGGTAGAAGACTAGCTGCAAGGGTTTTAAAAACTTGGATAGAAGATTTTGTAGATGAAGATACAGGAGAAGTTGTTTCTATTGAAAGAAATGAAGTTATTCTTGATCGTGAGATTGTAATTGGTGATGAGCACTTAGACTTAATCATGGATTCGGGAGCAAAATCTGTTATTCTTCACAAAGAAGATGCAAATTCTACGGATTTTACAATTATCTATAATACCTTACAAAAAGACGTTTCCAATTCTGAAAAAGAAGCGGTAGAACATATTTATCGACAATTAAGGAATGCAGATCCGCCCGACTATGAAACTGCAAAGGGTGTTTTTGAAAAATTATTTTTCTCAGATGCACGTTATGATTTAGGAGAGGTTGGTCGTTTCCGTTTAAATAAAAAATTAGGACTTGACAATTCTGAACAGTCTCGTGTTCTTACAAAAACAGATATTATAAATATCATAAAATACCTTATTGAATTGATTAATTCAAAAGCGGATATTGATGATATTGACCATTTATCAAATCGTCGAGTAAGAACAGTTGGTGAACAATTGTATTCTCAATTTGGAGTTGGTTTATCTCGAATGGCACGTACGATCCGTGAACGAATGAATGTTCGTGATAACGAGGTTTTTACACCAATCGACTTAATTAATGCAAAAACTTTGTCTTCGGTTATTAATTCATTTTTTGGAACAAATCAATTGTCTCAATTTATGGATCAAACGAATCCACTTTCGGAGGTAACTCACAAACGTCGTCTTTCTGCCCTAGGGCCAGGCGGACTTTCACGTGAAAGAGCTGGATTTGAAGTACGAGATGTACATTATACGCACTATGGTCGTTTGTGTACAATTGAAACGCCAGAAGGGCCAAACATTGGATTGATTTCTTCGCTTTGTGTTTTTGCAAAAGTAAATAAGTTAGGTTTCATTGAAACGCCTTATAGAAAAGTTGAAAACGGAAAAGTTTCGTTAAATGATACGCCAATTTATTTGGCTGCTGAAGAGGAAAATTCAAAAATTATTGCTCAAGCTATTGAGAATATTGATGATAAAGGAAATTTCTTGTCAGATCTTGTAAAAGCTCGATTTGAAGGTGATTTCCCCGTTGTAACTCCAAAAGCACTTCATTTAATGGATGTTGGTGCCAACCAAATTGCATCGATTGCAGCCTCTTCTATTCCATTTTTGGAGCATGATGACGCGAATCGTGCTTTGATGGGATCAAACATGCAGCGTCAAGCGGTTCCACTTCTTCGTCCGAATTCTCCAATTGTTGGAACAGGAATTGAGCGTTTAGTAGCTCGTGATTCTCGTGTTTTAATAAATGCTGAAGGTAATGGAACTGTAGAATATGTTGATGCAAATGAAATTATCATTCGCTACGATTGGAATGCTGAAGATAAATTAGTGAGTTTTGACAGTGAAGTAATTCATTACAAGCTTACTAAATTCATGAAAACAAACCAAAGTACGTGTATCAACTTGAAACCGATTGTACAAAAAGGCGATAGAGTTGAAAAAGGACAGGTTCTTTGTGAAGGATTTGCAACGCAAAAAGGCGAATTAGCTCTTGGTCAAAACTTAAAAGTGGCATTTATGCCTTGGAAAGGTTATAATTTTGAGGATGCGATTGTAATTTCTGAAAAAGTTGTTCGTGATGATATCTTTACTTCTGTTCACATAGATGAATATTCTTTGGAAGTAAGAGACACAAAACGTGGAATGGAAGAATTAACCTCTGATATTCCAAATGTTAGTGAAGAAGCTACAAAAGATTTGGATGAAAATGGATTGATTCGAATTGGAGCAGAAATAAAAGAAGGAGATATTTTAATAGGAAAAATTACACCAAAAGGTGAAACAGATCCGTCTCCAGAAGAAAAATTACTTCGTGCGATTTTTGGTGACAAAGCGGGTGATGTAAAAGATGCATCTTTGAAAGCTGGACCATCTCTTCGTGGAGTTGTAATTGAGAAGAAATTATTCTCACGTGCAATTAAAGATCGTAAATCTAAGAATCACGATAAACCCGTTCTTGAAACTATTGATGCTGAATACCATAAAGATTTTGCTGATTTAAAAGAGAAATTGGTAGATAAGTTAATTCAAATTCTTGGCGAAAATAAAGCCAATGGTGTTTTTAATAACTTTAAAGAAGAATTGGTTAAAAAAGGAACTAAATTTTCAAATAAGGCATTAATTTCATTGGATTATTCAATTGTTAATCCACTTAACTGGACAAGCGATACTACTGTAAACCAATTGGTTAGCCGTGTTATTCATAATTTTAACATCAAATCAAATGATCTTTTAGGTAACTATAAGCGTCGAAAATTCCATATCTCTGTTGGTGATGAACTTCCTGCAGGAATTGTAAAATTAGCGAAAGTGTATGTTGCTAAAAAACGTAAGTTAAAGGTAGGTGATAAAATGGCGGGACGTCATGGTAATAAGGGTATTGTAGCAAATATTGTTCGTGCTGAAGATATGCCATTCCTTGCCGATGGAACTCCTGTTGATATAGTTTTGAATCCGCTTGGTGTACCTTCACGTATGAACCTTGGTCAAATTTATGAAACTGTTCTTGGTTGGGCAGGTGAGAAGTTAGGTATCAAGTTTGCAACGCCTATTTTTGATGGTGCAACACCTGACGAAATTAATGATTGGACGGATAAAGCAGGTGTGCCAAGATCAGGTAAAACCTATTTGTATGATGGTGGAACTGGAGAACGTTTCCATCAACCAGCGACTGTAGGAATAATTTACATGTTGAAATTATCACACATGGTAGATGATAAAATGCATGCACGTTCGATTGGACCTTATTCATTAATTACGCAACAGCCTCTTGGAGGTAAAGCTCAATTTGGAGGTCAGCGTTTTGGAGAGATGGAAGTTTGGGCTTTGGAAGCATTTGGAGCTGCTAATATCTTACAAGAAATTTTGACAGTAAAATCAGATGATGTAACAGGTCGTGCGAAAGCATATGAAGCAATTGTAAAAGGTGATAATATTCCTGAACCAGGAATTCCAGAATCTTTCAATGTATTGCTTCACGAATTGAGAGGTTTATGCCTTAATGTAACTATGGATTAATTGAATTATTTAACGAAAATATTCCAATAAAAATGTCTTTTAAAAAAGAAACACCAAAAAAACAAAATAGCTTTAACAAGATAACTATTTCACTATCTTCTCCTGAGATAATTTTGGAGAACTCAAGCGGTGAAGTGTTGAAGCCTGAGACAATTAATTACCGTACTTATAAGCCTGAAAGAGATGGTTTATTTTGTGAGCGCATCTTTGGTCCAGTTAAGGATTATGAGTGCCATTGTGGAAAATACAAGCGTATTCGCTATAAAGGAATTATTTGTGATCGCTGCGGTGTTGAAGTAACAGAGAAAAAAGTGCGCCGTGAAAGAATGGGGCATATTTCTTTAGTTGTTCCTGTAGCACACATTTGGTATTTCCGCTCTCTTCCTAATAAAATCGGATATCTTTTAGGTTTACCCACGAAGAAATTGGATCAAATTATCTATTATGAGCGTTATGCGGTAATTCAAGTTGGTTCTGCTTTGTCTATTGAAGGACTTACAATTAAGAAAATGGATTTCCTTTCTG
This sequence comes from Chitinophaga pinensis, assembly GCA_945883825.1. Taxonomy (GTDB): domain Bacteria; phylum Bacteroidota; class Bacteroidia; order Flavobacteriales_D; family Crocinitomicaceae; genus UBA952. The sequence goes on along the minus strand of CAMCYF010000019.1, from coordinate 4,197 downwards.
AAGATGAATACCTTGACATTATTGATAATCCATTAATGAAAGACAATCATCATTTAGATGATGCTGATCCTAATAAATTTATCGCAAAAATGGGTGCTGAAGCACTTCATGATTTACTGAAAGGATTACAATTAGAGGATCTTTCATATCAATTACGTGATCAGGCAGAACACGAAACTTCTGTTCAACGTAAAAATGAAGCGTTAAAAAGATTGCAAGTTGTTGAAGCAATGAAAGATTCTCAAAAGAGAATTGATAATAGACCAGAATGGATGATTGTAAAGGTTGTTCCGGTTATTCCACCAGAATTAAGACCTTTAGTTCCTCTAGATGGTGGACGTTTTGCAACTTCAGATTTAAATGATTTATACCGACGTGTTATTATTCGTAACAATCGTTTGAAGCGTTTGATAGAAATTAAAGCGCCTGAGGTTATTTTGCGAAATGAGAAACGAATGTTACAGGAATCTGTAGATTCATTGTTTGATAATTCTCGTAAGTCAAGTGCTGTAAAAACAGAATCTAACCGTGCTTTAAAATCACTTTCTGATTCCTTGAAAGGAAAACAAGGTCGATTCCGTCAAAACTTATTGGGAAAACGTGTTGATTATTCTGCTCGTTCTGTAATTGTTGTTGGTCCAGATTTGAAATTACACGAGTGTGGTTTACCAAAAGATATGGCTGCGGAACTTTACAAGCCGTTTATCATTCGTAAAATGATTGAACGTGGTATTGTGAAAACAGTTAAATCAGCGAAAAAAATTGTAGACAAAAAAGATCCAGTTGTTTGGGATATTTTGGAGAATGTATTGAAAGGACATCCTGTTCTCTTAAATCGTGCACCAACATTACACAGATTGGGAATTCAAGCTTTTCAACCGAAATTAATTGAAGGAAAAGCAATTCGTTTACATCCATTAGTTACAACAGCATTCAATGCCGATTTTGATGGTGACCAGATGGCGGTTCATTTACCTTTGGGTAATGCTGCAATCTTAGAAGCACAAATGTTGATGCTAGCATCTCATAATATTCTAAATCCTGCAAATGGTGCTCCAATTGCTGTGCCTTCTCAAGACATGGTTTTGGGATTGTACTATATTACGAAGGGAAAAAGATCTTTTGAAAAGGAAATCGTAAAAGGTGAAGACAGTATTTTTTACTCTCCACAAGAGGTAATAATCGCTTATAATGAAGCAAAATTAGATTTACATGCTCACTTAAAGGTGAAATCATATGACCTAAATGCAGCAGGAGAACCTGAATTAATGTTAATTGAGACGACTTGCGGACGTGTTATGTTCAATGAGAAAGTTCCAAGAGAAGTTGGATACATCAATGATGTACTTACGAAAAAAGCATTGCGAGATATTATTGGAGAAGTATTGAAAATTTGTGGAACTTCCCGAACTGCTCAATTCTTAGATGATATCAAAGGTTTGGGTTATGAAATGGCTTTTAGAGGTGGTTTGTCTTTCAACTTGGATGACATTATTATCCCTAAGGAAAAAGAAAAATTAGTTGAAAAAGCACATGGTGATGTGAAAGATGTTATGGGTAATTATAACATGGGTCTTATTACAAACAATGAGCGTTACAATCAAATTATCGACATCTGGACGCATACAAACTCTCGTTTGACGCATACATTGATGGAGCAATTGAAGACAGACCGTCAAGGTTTCAATTCTATCTACATGATGTTTGATTCTGGAGCTCGTGGTTCAAAAGAGCAAATTCGTCAGCTTTCTGGTATGCGTGGATTAATGGCGAAGCCGCAAAAGTCTGGTGCTTCTGTTCAGGAAATCATTGAAAATCCAATTTTATCTAACTTTAAAGAAGGTTTATCAATTCTTGAATACTTCATTTCAACACACGGTGCGCGAAAAGGTCTTGCAGATACAGCTTTGAAAACAGCGGATGCGGGATACTTAACACGTCGTTTGGTGGATGTTGCTCAAGATGTTGTTATTAATTTAAATGACTGCGGAACTTTAAGAGGAATTGTTGCAACTTCACTTAAGAAAAATGATGAAATTGTTGAGCCTTTATACGATCGTATTTTAGGTAGAACTTCTGTTCATGATATATATTTGCCGGAATCAGAAACAATCATTGTTGCTGCAGGTGAAATTATATCTGAGGATGTAGCAAAGTCAATTGAAAAAGAAGGAATTGAAGAAGTTGAAATTCGTTCAGTTCTTACCTGCGAAATGAGACGTGGTGTTTGTTCTAAATGTTACGGAAGAAATCTATCGAATCACCGTCTAGCTCAAATTGGAGATGCTGTTGGTGTTGTTGCTGCTCAATCAATTGGTGAGCCAGGAACACAGTTAACATTGCGTACTTTCCACGTGGGTGGTACGGCTTCAAATACTACGGATATTTCTGATTTAAAAGCGAAAGCAAATGGTAAATTAGAAATAGATGAATTAAGAACTATAGAAAAGAAAAATGCTGATGGTTCTGTTAAATTAATTGTTGTTGGTCGTTCTGCAGAATTGAAAATTTCAGACGAGAAAACAGGAATTACTGTTATGACTACTAATATCCCTTACGGATCAGAATTATTTGTGTCGCATAATACGAAAATCAAAAAAGGTGATGTAATTTGTAAGTGGGATCCATACAATGCTGTTATAATTTCTGAGGTTGCAGGTAAAGTTGTTTTTGACGATGTAGTTGAAAATATTACTTACCGCGAGGAAGTTGATGAGCAAACTGGATTTACAGAAAAAGTAATCATAGAAACAAGAGATAAAAAGAAGAGTCCAGCGATTCATATTATCGATCCTAAAACAAAAGAAATTTTACGCGAATATTCAATTCCTGTAAACGCACACATTTCTGTAGCTGAGGGTGATAAGTTGGAAGCAGGAGAGATTCTTGTGAAAATACCAAGATTGTCAGGTAAAACAGGAGATATCACTGGTGGACTTCCTCGTGTAACTGAATTATTCGAAGCGCGAAATCCTTCTAACCCTGCTGTTGTTTCAGAAATTGATGGTACCGCTACTTTTGGAAATATCAAGAGAGGTAACAGAGAAATTAAAATCACTTCGAAATTTGGAGAGGTTAAAAATTATTTGGTTCCATTGGCAAAACATATTTTAGTTCAACAAAATGACTTCGTTAGAGCTGGTCAACCCCTTTCTGATGGTGCAATTACACCAAATGACATCTTAAATATTGAAGGCCCAACGAAAGTACAAGAGTACATCGTAAATGAAATTCAAGAGGTTTATCGTTTGCAAGGTGTAAAGATTAATGATAAACACTTTGAAGTTATCGTTCGTCAGATGATGTTGAAAGCTGAAATTAGCGAATCAGGAGATACGCGTTTCCTTGAAGGACAATCTGTTCATAAAGCAGATATTATGGAGGCAAACGATGCATTGTATGGTTTGATGTTTGTAAAAGAGATTGGAGATTCTACGGAATTTAAAAAAGGTCAATTAGTGACAGTTCGAAAATTGAGAGACGAGAATTCTCGCTTGAAAAGAGAAGACAAACAAATCGTTGAAGCGCGCGAGGCAATTCCTGCAACTTCTACTTCTTTGCTTCAAGGAATTACAAGAGCTTCACTTCAAACTCAATCCTTCATTTCTGCGGCATCTTTCCAAGAGACTACAAAAGTGTTAAACGAAGCAGCTATCGCAGGAAAAGTAGATCATTTATTAGGTCTAAAAGAAAATGTGATAGTTGGGCATTTAATTCCTGCTGGAACAGGTGTTCGTGAATATCAAAAAATGATTGTAGGTTCTCAAGAAGCTTACGATGAACTTTTAGAACAAGTTTAAAATTAAATTATTAATAAGAAAGGGGCTTTTGTCCCTTTTTTATTGCGCTATAGTTTGGTTTTTGTTCTTAATCTAAAGTAAATTTTCGTTTAGTTTTTAGATAAAAAATTGTGCCCACGACTGGATTCGAACCAGCACACCACTGAAGGCACCAGCCCCTCAAGCTGGCATGTCTACCAATTTCACCACGTGGGCAATGAATGGGAGCAAATATAGTGTTTTTCATTTATTTGTATGGAGAGAGCAGTACTATTTCATTCAAATAAGGTGTTGTTTTAAATTTTAAATTAATTTTAACAAAATTTTTTAAATGTCAGACTCTTCACATAAGATTTCGCTAGCAGGAATATTAATTGCATCAGGAATTGTTTTTGGTGATATTGGAACATCACCCTTA
>CAMCYF010000018.1 GCA_945883825.1 Chitinophaga pinensis | reverse complement strand
AACTAGTTTATACACGCTATAAACCTTCCTCAAGCACTCCAATTTGAGTGTATTGGCGCAAGTTTAATGCGTATGTACGAATATACATTTTATTTTTACAAATCATCGAAAGGAGAACGAATTTGTTGTAAATTTCTAGTGCTAACGTGTGTGTATATTTCAGTAGTTTTGGAGCTGGAATGCCCTAATAATTCTTGAATATAACGTAAATCTGTTCCTGATTCTAATAAATGTGTAGCATAACTATGCCTCAACCAATGTAAACTTACTTGTTTATTTATCTTTGCTTTTGATACGGATTGATTCAAAACAAGCTGTATACTTCTTTCACTGTATTTTTCTCCTGCTAGTTGCCCTTCAAATAACCACGTTTTAGGTTTAAAAGCTTTGTAATAGTCTCTCAACATTGCAATGAGTTTCATACTAATCGGAACTACCCGATCTTTTTTTCCTTTAGATTGCCTTATGAACAATAAATTTCGATCCGAATGAATGTCTTTTAATGTTAGGTTTAGTAATTCACTTCTCCGCAAACCACAAGCGTAAATTAAACTGATCATGGCGCGGTGTTTTAGGTTTGTTGGAGCTTCCAAAATCGCTTTTATTTCCTTTTTACTTAAAACGTTGGGTAGGCGTTTCTCTCTTCGAGGGCGTTGAATGAAATCTACTTCCATTGCTCGGTTAAAACGATTTCTGTAAAATAATTTAATAGCATTAATCACTTGATTTTGATAACTTGCCGATAAGTTCTTTTTAAGAATATAATCGTTATTGAAATCTATAATATCCTCAATTGTTAAACTTTCCAATGCTCTGTTTTGGAAAAACCTAAAAAAGATTTCAAGTGCGTCTGTATACGTTTTAATTGTATTCGGGCTATACCGTCGATAATGCATGTAACTTTTGAAAGCTAGTAAATGTTGTTCAGTTTTCATCTTTTTATTTTTTATGTTCGACTATTTTGCAAGATACTTGCTACTTTTTTTATTATTTAGTTGGCTAAGGTAAGTGAGTGCCGATATCACTTTCTTTCCTATAAATTCCAGGTTACTTCTTCTGACTTAAGGCTAGATTCATGATTAATAGTTCAATATTTTCCGTTATTAGTTCATATCAACCAGGCGTTTTATAATCTTTTGTTTGAACAAATCAACATGGGTTTCTTTATTAAGTTAATCAAAAATGTGATTTATCTCATTATGAAAAATAAAAAAAGTGATTCAATTGTTTTTTTTAAAAAGAGAACCTATGAAAATAATTGTTCCGCACTAAACACTTTCTAAAATCATATGTTTTTAATTGACAGTTCATTATTAGAATTGTATATTTGTAACATCTTTTTTATTCTATTTTAATGAATCTTTTTTCTAAACGTCACATAGGTCCAAATGCTTTAGAGCAAAAGGAAATGCTTACAAAAATTGGCCTAAATTCTCTAGCAGATCTAATTGATAAAACTATACCTGCTCCTATTCGTCTAACTGGCGAATTAAATGTTGAAGATGCGCTTACTGAGCAAGAATATTTACAACATATAGCAGAGCTAGGCAAGAAAAATGTTGTAATGAAATCATTCATTGGAATGGGATACAACGAAACAATTGTCCCCTCAGTTATTCTGAGAAATGTTTTAGAAAACCCCGGATGGTACACCGCTTATACGCCTTATCAAGCTGAAATTTCGCAAGGAAGATTGGAAGCTTTATTAAATTTTCAGACAATGGTTATTGAGTTAACGGGAATGGAAATAGCTAACGCTTCTCTTCTAGACGAGGGAACTGCTGCAGCTGAAGCTATGCTAATGTTTTTTAATTCCCGAAGTCGAAACGACGTTAAAGAAGGAAAAATTAAATTCTTTATTGATGAAACTGCTTTCCCACAAACAATAGATGTTGTTGTTGGTAGAGCAAAAAATTTAGGGATTGAATTACATATTGGCGCTGCAAATACATTTTCTCCTGATCAGTTGTTTTTTGGTGCCTTGCTTCAATATCCAAATAAATTTGGAGTGATTTCAAATCTTGAGGGTATTATTCAAAAAATGAAAGAGTGTGAAATCCAAGTTGCTGTCGCTGCAGATATTCTTTCTTTAGTCGTATTAAAATCTCCCGGATCAATGGGTGCAGATGTTGTTTTAGGTTCTTCACAGCGTTTCGGAGTTCCGATGGGTTATGGTGGACCTCACGCTGCATTTTTTGCTGCAAAAGATGATTACAAAAGAAATATGCCTGGACGAATAATTGGCGTTTCAAAAGACATTGACAATAATTTAGCCTTGAGAATGGCGCTACAAACGCGTGAGCAACATATAAAACGCGATAAAGCAACTTCCAATATTTGCACTGCACAAGCATTATTATCCGTAATGGCGAGTATGTATGCCATCTATCACGGTCCAGAAGGAATGAAAGAAATTGCGAAATATGTTCATTCTTTAGCAACAACAACTTCCGATGGATTAAAGAAAGCAGGCCTTACTATTGCCTCTGATAATTTCTTTGATACGATTTGGATAAAGGGAATTGATGCTAAATCAATTCGGGCAAAAGCAGAAAGTGCAGGGCTAAATTTTAATTATTTAAATGACACTGAACTGACAATTAGTTTTGGTGAACCGCACACATTAAATGATGTCAATACTATTCTATCTATTTTTAATGCTCCAAATTGTACTGCACTTGCTACTTCAAGTTTAGCCTCAGATTTCTTGCGTTCAGATGCTGTTTTTTCGCATCCTATTTTTCACAGTTATCATTCAGAATCTCGGATGATGCGTTATTTAAAAAGATTAGAAAATAAAGATTTATCTTTAGTTCATAGTATGATTCCACTTGGGTCTTGCACAATGAAATTAAATGCTGCGAGTGAATTAATTCCAATTTCAAATCCTCAGTTTGTAAATATGCATCCATTTGCACCAATTGATCAAGCTGCCGGATACCATGAAATGTTTCGGCTCTTGGAAAAAGATCTATGCGCTTGCACTGGCTTTGCGGCAATGTCGCTACAACCAAATTCTGGCGCTCAAGGTGAATACGCAGGATTAATGGTTATAAAAGCTTTCCATGAAGCAAATGGTGATTTTCAACGAAAAAAAATAATTATACCATCTTCTGCTCACGGAACAAATCCGGCCTCAGCAGTTATGGCAGGGTTTGAAGTAATCGTAACAAGTTGCGATGAAAATGGAAATATTGATATCGAAGAGTTGCGATCGGTTGCTCTTGAAAACACAGATATTCTAGCTGGATTAATGGTGACTTATCCTTCAACTCATGGGGTTTTTGAAGAAGGAATCCGAGAAATAACGGCAATAATTCACGAAAACGGAGGGCAAGTTTACATGGATGGAGCAAATATGAATGCACAAGTTGGCTTAACCAATCCTGGAAATATTGGAGCAGATGTTTGTCATTTAAATCTTCATAAAACTTTTGCTATTCCCCATGGTGGTGGTGGACCTGGAATGGGACCAATTGGTGTAGCTGCACATTTAGCGCCTTTCTTACCAAGTAATCCACTAATTAAAGCTGGCGGAGAGAAAGCAATTCATGCAATTTCTGCAGCACCTTATGGCAGCGCTTCCATCTTATTGATTTCTTATGGCTATATAAAAATGCTTGGAGCTATTGGTTTAAGAGAAGCAACAGAAAACGCAATCTTAAATGCAAATTATATCGCCGCTGGATTAAAAGGGCATTATGATATTCTCTACACCGGAAAAAATGGAACTGTAGCCCACGAAATGATTTTGGATTGTAGGGGTTTTAAGCGAACTGCTGAGGTTGAAGTTGCAGATATTGCCAAGCGCTTAATTGACTTTAATTTCCATGCGCCAACTGTTTCTTTTCCTGTAGCTGGAACGCTGATGATTGAGCCAACAGAATCAGAAGACAAAGAAGAATTGGATCGTTTTATTATCGCAATGATTAAAATTCGGGAGGAAATTCGTGAAATTGAAAACGGTCACGCTGATAAAGAAAATAATCTCCTCAAAAATGCACCGCATACAGCAGATTGCATTATTAATAAAAATTGGACTTATCCCTATTCTCCACAGGAGGCTGTTTATCCCGTTCCGTATTTAAAAGAAAATAAATATTGGGTTCCTGTTCGTAGAGTGGACAATGCTTTTGGCGATAGAAATCTGATTTGCTCTTGTCCGAGTATTGAAAGTTACGCAACCCTAAAAGAATGAAATTAGATATTCTTGCTTTTGGTGCTCACCCTGATGATGTTGAAATTTCAGCTGGTGGAACACTCTTGAAATATATTTCTGAAGGCAAGAAGATAGGAATCGTAGATTTAACAAAAGGAGAACTTGGAACAAGAGGTTCAGCAGAATTACGAACGGAAGAAGCTAAAAAAGCAAGTGCATTATTGTCCCTTTCGATTCGTGATAACCTGAATATGAAAGATGGTTTCTTTGAAATCAATGAAGAGAATAAACGTAAAATAATAATTGAAATCCGAAAATACCAACCGGAAATCGTCCTCGCAAACAGTATTGTAGACCGCCATCCAGATCATGGAAATGCGGGAAAACTAGTTGCTGATGCGTGTTTTTTGGCGGGACTTCAAAAAATTGAAACGCAATTTGATGGAAAAACACAAGAGGCTTATCGTCCAAGATTGGTCTTGCATTATATTCAGGATTACTATATTCAACCAGATATTGCAGTAGATGTCAGTGCATTTACAGACGCTAAAATCAAAGTTATCCAAGCTTATAAATCTCAATTTTTTGATCCTCAATCATCAGAACCAAATACGCCTATTTCTGGGGAAGAATTCTTTGACTTCCTAAAAGGCAGAATGATGACGGTGGGAAGACCTTTTGGCGCAAAATATGCTGAAGGATTTACAATTTCTCGGGTTCTTGGAGTAAGCGATTTATTTCAACTAGTATAAGAAATTTGAATAACCAAAAAAAAGCAATAACTTTGTTTTAATGAAACAAGTACTGCTTATTTTCTTTTCGGTTTTACTTTTTTTGGGGAATGTTGGCATTTCTATATTTACCCATTCTTGTCGTGAAGAAGGTCTTTCAAAATCTTTTTTTTTAGCATCGAACGACTGTAATACCAATCTAAGTTCTGACAATTGTTGCGAAGAAGAAGAAGACACTTGTTGTGATGCAGAAGAAGATAAAAATACTTGTTGCAGTGATGAAACTCAAATTGTTAAGCTCGACGAGAAATACATCCAAAATCAAGGGATTACCAAAATTTTAATTTCAGAATTTGATATTCCTACAATCTTTTACCATTCTAAAAATGTCTTATTAGCTGAAATCCATTTATCTATTAATAACTGGAAAGACCCTCCACCGAAATCTAGAAAAACAATTCTAATTCAAAACCAAGTTTTCCGTATTTAAAAATTAGGACAAGATTCTTTTTGTTCAATTTTTAATTACTACTTTATGAAAACTTATTATCTGTTTATTTTATCCTTTTGTTGTATTACAAATATAGTCAATGCACAAATTAAAGGCCTCATTCAGGGAGCTGATGGAAGTCAAAAAAAACCAATTTACGGAGCAAAAATCAAGCTTTTACAAGCTAAAACAGGGACTGTAAGTCGCGAAGACGGAACCTTTGAGCTTGTTTTACCAAAAGAATTACCAGACACCTTGGTTATTTCTGCCTTTGGGTACAACCCAGACACACTCATTGTAAGTAAAAAAGATCGTTTCACAGCACTAAATGTTATTCTTTATTCAGACAAATTATTACCTGAAATACTTATAGAATATCGCAAAAATGGGCATTCTATCTCACGTCTAAAAACTTTGCACGTTGAAGAATTAACTGCCATAGAATTAAGAAAAGCAGCCTGTTGTAATTTATCGGAATCCTTTGAGACAAATGCAAGTGTAGATGTAAACATCACCGATGCTGTTTCTGGCGCAAAAAAAATCCAGATGATGGGTTTAGATGGTGTTTACACACAAATACAAATGGAAAATATTCCTTATTTACGTGGGCTAGAAAGCGCATTTGGTCTCTCGTCTTTGTCGGGAACATGGATAGAATCCATACAAATCACAAAAGGTACCGGGAATGTTGTAAACGGTTATGAATCTATGGCCGGCCTTGTGAATTTAGAGTTAAAGAAACCCGATGAAATGGAAAAAATCTACTTGAATGTTTATCAAAATATTTTCGGTAGATCGGAATTTAATTTCAATAAAGGGATAATTCTAAATCCTAAATGGAGCACAGGCTTTTTAGCCCATGTTTCAAGTACTTATGGTAATATTGATCGCAATAAAGATGCTTTCCGTGATATGCCAACAGGCGATAATACCGCATTTATGAATCGTTGGGCATACAAAGGAAAAAAAATGGAGGCGCAATTTGGTATAAATTTTTACAGAGACCGAAAAGTGGGAGGGCAAACTTCCTTTTTTCGCAATGAAGAAAATCAAGTAGACACGATAAATTATGGGGTTTTAATTAATTCTAAACATATAGATATTTACGGTAAAACAGGTTTTTTTGGAAAACGCCCTATGCAATCTCTTGGCATAGTTTATAATATAAAACACCAAGAAATCGATGGGTTTTTTGGACTTAAGAATTTTTCTGGTTTAGAAAAAAGAGGCTATATCAACGTGATATATGATGATATTATAGGAACAAGCGATCATAAAATTAAAGTAGGAACAAGCTTTGTTGCCATAGATATTTCACAGAAGGCAGATACTCTTTCACAAAAGCGCATGGAACTTGTTCCGGGAATATTTGCAGAATACACGTATACAGGCAGAAGGTTAACAGGGGTTTTTGGAAGTCGTTACGACTATCACAGTATTTTTAGAGAGCAATTCTCTCCTCGGGTCCATTTAAAATATCTGCTATCAGAAATGACGGATCTTCGTTTTACTGCAGGAAAAGGATGGCGAGTTCCAAACTTTATAATTGACAATATTTCACTACTTGCAAGTTCAAAGCAATGGATCGCCCCAAGTGAGACAAAACCTGAAATTTCTTGGAATATTGGCGGCTCTCTTGTCCACGAGATGAAAATTTTTGAGCGTAAAGCAACGATTTCTCTTGATTTTTACCACACACGCTTTGAAAATCAATTGATTGTAGACCGTGATGATGCAATAAATGCCATTGTTTTTTCAAATCTAAAAAACAGCTCTTTTTCTAATAGCTTTCAAACAGAATTTAGTTTTTCACCGATTAAAAATCTTGATATTCGTTTGGCTTATAAATTTTTAGATGTTGAGGCAAAATACGGGAATGAAATGCGGCAGCAAGTTATGATTCCTCGACAGAGAGGTTTTGTGAATATCGCCTATATTACAAGAAATAAACGTTGGGAATATGATTTTACGTGTTCTGTATTTAGTCCCTCGCGATTGCCAATACAAAGAGATTTTTCCAATGACACACTTTTAATTTCAGATATGAAAAGCCCAATATACGCAATGATAAATGCACAAATAACCCACATTTATAAAAAATTTGACTTTTATCTTGGTGGAGAAAACCTCACAAATTCTATACAAAAAAACCCGATAATTGATGCAGCTAACCCATTTGGCAGTAAATTTGATGCAACAAATATATACATGCCTATAACTGGAATAAATATTTATGTCGGAATCCGATATGCCATTGCAAAAAATAAAAAGTAAAATTTAAATCTTTAAACATGAAAAATATACTGCTAACAACGCTATTCATCCTTTTAACTTTAAATGGATTCAGTCAAAAAACCCCAAAAATTCAAACAGTTGTAATTAGTACCTCATCTCAATGTGATGACTGTAAAGAACGTATTGAAGAAAAATTAAACTATACGAAAGGAATTAAGTTTGCAGAATTGAACTTAGAAACAAATAAAGTAGAAGTTAAATTTTCCACTAAAAAAATTACCTTGCTTGAGATAAAACAAATATTAAATCAACTTGGTTATGATGCTGATGAAAGCAAAGCTAAAAAAGAAGATGTTGAAAAACTACCGAAATGCTGTCAGCCAAATGGTATGAAGGGCTAAAAAGCAGAACGGCTTAAACAGTAAAAGCCCCTTCTAGATGTTCAATATTTGTACGGTAAGAATTGTGGACAATGGAAACAATATCAAAGCGAACATCTTTGTCTATCTGGTTTGATTGAACATAATGATCTGCAACTTTAATGATTTGCCCTTGCTTTCCTCGAGTTACCGCCTTCCAAGGTTCACCAATTTCTGCAGTATTTCGTGTTTTAACTTCAACAATAACTAATAAATTATTTTTTTCCATTACAATATCTACTTCATATCTTTTGTATCGAATATTTCTATCCACGAGAACATATCCTTTTTTCAAAAGATAATTTTTTGCTTTTTCTTCGCCCCAAGGACCTAAATCTTCTTTCTTCATCATTCAATTTAATTGAAGATACAAAAAAGAATTAAATTTTTCCACTAAAACTTTATGAATACTATCTTTACCAATAAATTTCTTGCATGCAAAAAATCCTCATTAAAAATATAAAAGGCTTAGTTCAAGCGGGCGAAGATATACCACTTATCCGCAAAGGAAAAGATATGCAAGAATTACCAATTGTTAAAGATGCTTTTCTCTACCTTGAAGACAATGAAGTTATTGCTTACGGGAAAATGGATGATTGGAAAGAAATCGGAAGCTCAAGCGATATTGAAATAATTGAAGCTGAAGGCTGTTTTGTTTTACCAGCATTTTGTGATTCACATACACATACTGTTTTTGCAAAAACAAGAGAAGAAGAATTTGTTGACCGAATTCATGGCATGAGCTACGAAGAAATCGCGCTAAAAGGTGGTGGAATTTTAAATTCTGCAGCAAAATTAGCAGATATGTCGGAAGAGGAACTTTTTAATTCCGCGCAAGGAAGAATTCAAAAAATGATTGCTTGCGGAACTGGGGCAATCGAAATTAAATCAGGTTATGGATTAAGTGTTGCGGCCGAACTTAAAATGCTTCGTGTTATAAAAAAACTAAAAGCAACGAATAAAATTGAAATTAAAGCTACTTTTTTAGGAGCGCATGCATTCCCGCTTGAATATAAAGAAAATCATCGGGGCTACATTGACTTAATTATTAATGAACTACTTCCACTAATTGCAAAAGAGGAATTAGCAGAATACATAGATGTTTTTTGTGAGAAAAATTATTTCTCAGTTGATCAAATGGCTGAGATAATTAGTGCCGGAAAAGAATATGGTTTAATTCCAAAAGTGCATGTAAATCAATTTACAATACTTGGCGGAGTTAAAAAAGCAGTTGAAATGGGAGCTTTGAGCGTAGATCATTTAGAGGAAATTGATCAAGAAGATATTTTGGCACTTCAAAATAGTAATTGTATGCCTACTTTACTTCCTGGCTGTTCGCACTTTCTCGGTATTCCTTTTGGTGCTGCACGAAAAATAATGGCTGCAGATTTACCTTTGGCTCTGGCAAGTGATTTTAATCCTGGATCAGCCCCAAATTATAATTTATTTACGATCTGGTCTTTGGCATGTATAAAAATGAGAATGACACCCGAAGAAGCATTAAATGCATTGACGATAAATTCAGCTTACGCTATGGGTTTGCAAGGAACTCACGGAAAAATATGCCTTGGCAGTAAAGCCCCAATAATTTTAACAAAAGCAATTCCATCTTTGGCTTATTTGCCCTATTCTTTTGGTGAAGTGAATGTGTCTCGTGTTTTTATTTGATAAGGATATTTTACTAACTTTGATTATACATGAAATTCCTTATTTTTTTTCTTTTTACTGCTTTTATTTCATTTGCATATTCTCAATTTGTAGATGTTAATAAACAGCTTTTATGGGAAATTTCCGGAAATGGGTTAAAAGAAAAATCTTATTTATTTGGAACATTGCACTCCAATGACAAGCGAATTTTTGATCTATCAGACTCGGTCTATTATGCCTTAGATAAAGCTAATCTTATTATTCTGGAAGCAGATATATTTGAATTATTTAAAGATATAGATTCAAGAGAAGATTTGCCAAATACACTTTATGATAAGGATGGAAAAGCCTACACAGCATCAGAAATTGCCTCAAGAACAACCTATGGCGATGAAAATGGTATGCCCCAATTTATTGATGCATTATTAGAAGAGTATTGTCACAATGCAAACAAGAAATTTTTTGCGCTTGAAGATGTGAAGGATCAACTTAATTTGGGTGCGAAATTAAATTTTACGAAACGTATTTTTATTAATGATGCGTTTAATGATTTCTCTAATCAAAAACTAATAGAACTCTATCTTAAGGGAGATATTACGGCAATAGAGCGATTTATCAGGGCAAATTTATCAGCAGATAAGGAACAATTTGCTGCATTAATAACTGATAGAAATAATAAAATGGCACATAAATTAGATTCCATTTTGAAGAAAAAAGAATCCTTTTTCTGTGCAATTGGGGCCGGCCATTTAGCGGGAAGTGAAGGTGTAATTAATCTTTTGCGAACAAGAGGATTCCGATTAAGGCCAATGTTGTGGACTAGAAGCGAAAATAAAACACTTACCAAAAAAAAATTCAACTCCTTCCGTTCTTATCCATTTAATGATTTAGCAAGTGGCTTAAATGCAAATTTTCATGGTAAACCCTTTTCTGAAAAAAATTCAGACGGGAGCTTGAGTTTAATTTACCGAGAATACGGCCAAGGAAATTCTTATAGTATTGATATTGTACCAAATGATTCCACTCTGTCTTTTGAGCAAATTGCAACAATTTATATAGCAAGTCCCCCCGATATAAATTTCAATAAAAAAATATTGGATGATGGCACGCTATTATTTGAGGGGCTTTCAGACACCTATCCAGAGGGTTTAAATTGGGTTCGTATTATTTTTAGTGAAAAGCATTTTGCTGTACTTAAAACATATGGAGGAAATAAATTTATGCACTCAGATAGACCAAAAAAATTCTTTGATAACGTTTGGTTTGAATAATTCATTGAGTTAAATTTATGTAGTATGAAATTCATTGACCAAATCTCAAGATATATCAAAGAAAATAATTTTGACTTGAGAAATCTTACGGTTATTCTTCCCTCAGAAAGGGCCACAAAATATTTGGCGCAATCGCTATTTACCTGTTATGGTAAGCCGATCTTCTCGCCGGAAATAATTACAATTGATCGTTGGGTTAAAAAACATTCTTTACCAATTATTGATAAAACACGACTTCTACTTTATCTCTTTGAAATGTACCTTGAAACTGATGAGGGAAAGGATACTACTTTTGAGGAATTTCAAACATGGGGGACAATTGTTCTTAGTGATTTTGATGATATTGATCGGTATATGTTGGATCATGAACAAGTCTTTAAAAATTTAAAAGCGATTAAAGAATTAGAGAGTTGGCAAATTGATGAAGAAAACTTTTCAGCTTCGCAGGTAAAATTTATGGAGTTTTGGGATCGCTTGCCAAAATACTATGGAGAACTCCATAAAAAACTCCAGGCTAAAAATACAATAACAGCAGGCTTGGCTTATCGTAAGCTTGCTGAAAATACAAATGTGGTTCTTTCAGGAAATGAAAAGCAACATTTTATTTTTGCCGGATTTAATGCGCTTTCTAAGTCAGAATTAAGGATAATAAAAAATTTATTAATACAAAAGAAGGCGAGTTTTTTGGTGGATGCAGATATCTATTATTATGAAAATAAAATTCATGAAGCAGGTGCTTTTATAAGGAAAAATTTAGATTTTTTAGAAATTGGAAAACCTGAAATAATTGGAGATCATTTAAGTGATAAAAATCTTATTCTGAATGTCGTTGAGTGCGCGCAACACACGGGGCAAGTAAAGGTTGCTGCGACAGAACTTTCAAAATTAAGCCCAGCAGAATTGGATTCCACCCTCGTATTATTAGCAGATGAAACCTTAATTAGTTCTATGGTTAAAAATATTCCTGTTTCTGTAGGAAAAGCAAATATTACCCTGGGACTTCCTCTAAGTCAAACACCAATAAAAACTTGGGTAGAACTCATTTTTGATATTCAAGAAAATAAATCGCGCTTTAAATCAAATGCAATCTATTATAAAGATTTACAACGAATTATAAACCACGTATTTACTTTAGGAGCAATTAATCGTGAGGAAAAAAGAATCTTAGTTACCCTTGAGCAAGAAACAATAAGGAAGAATAAAGTTTTTCAAAACTGCGAAAAGTTAGATTTAGGAACTCAAACTCAGAGAATTCTTCAGTTAATAACACAAGATTGGGATCAAGATTGGAAAAAAGCCATGGAAGTTATTCGTTCTCTAAACAAGATTTTATTAGAATTACTTCCTATAACCAATGAATTTGAGCGGAATATTATACAAGTTTTTGATGAAGCACTCCTTGAATTTGAACAGATTCTAAAAGAAGGAATTCCAAAAATTGCATTGAGAAGTTTTAAGCTACTTTTCTTTCAACATTGGGGAGGAAAAAGTATTGCTTATCACGGAAATCCAATTCAAGGACTGCAAGTTATGGGGCTTTTGGAAACAAGGCTTTTAGATTTTGAACACCTGATTATTATCGGTTTGAACGAAGGAAAATTACCAAATACAAATGTCTTAAATTCTGTTATTCCAATGGATTTAAGATATGGTCTTGGCTTACCTTCGCTCCGTGAAAAACAAGGTTTATTTGCACATCATTTTTATCGCTTATTACACAAATGTAAAACTTTTACTGCAACTTATACTACTGCAGTTGAGCAAATTAGCAGCAATGAAGCAAGCAGGTATTTACTTCAGTTACAACTTGAGTTGGCAAATTACACTAAAAAGGTAGAACTTAAAAAGCATTTTTATTCGGTGCCTTTTCCTGAACTTCAAGTTCTTCCCGCAACAATTGTAGCCAAACAAGAAGAAATAATAATTCGTCTTGATACATTTTTTGAACGGAGTATTTCTGCTTCGGGACTGAATAAATACATTACTTGCCCCCTCGATTTTTATTACCGCTACATTGTAGAATTTGGAGAAGAAAAGGCCGTGGAAGAAGATCTTGAATCGAGCACATTTGGTTCTTTAATCCATAAAACATTAGAATTATTATTTCAACCTTTAGCACAGCGAGATAGAAATGGGAATCCAGTTTCACCAGCACCAAAAAATTTAGAAATAAAAGATGTAGAAAAAATGCTTATGAACTATAAAAGCATTTTACATCAGGAATTTTTAAATTACTTTAATGGAGATGAACAGCTTTTCTTGAAAGGAAAAAATCTTTTAAGCTACGAAATGGCAATGAAAATAACCGAAAATACACTAAAAGCGGAGAAGATATTTCTAGAAAAACAAACGGAGCATGTATTTATAGAACAAGTAGAAGCTGAAATGACAAGTTCAGTTAAAATCGAATTAAAAGGAGAAAAAAGAACCATAAATTTTAAGGGATATATTGACAGAATTGACAAGATTGGGAGTAAATACCGCGTAATAGACTACAAGACAGGAAAAGTAACTGACAAAGATGTAGAATTTAAAGTTTCTGAAGATGGAATAAAAGCTTCTTTTGCTTCCTCGAAACACTCCCTACAACTTGCTCTGTATTCTATTTTTTTTAAAGAAAAATATAAGGTGCTTCCCGATATAGCAGCAATTTATTCATTGGTAAATTTAACGAAGCCTTTTGAATTAAAATTTAAAAACAAGAATGGATTAGAAGATTTCCCGGAGTTATTTAAAGAACTTGTGGAGGAGGTTATTTCTGAAATCTACGACTTAGATGTGCCGTTTGAACACAGCAGCAATTCAAAATATTGCAATTTTTGCAATTAAAAACAAATAAAGTTTAATATAATTCTAATTTCAAAGAAGTTCTATAATCTTTTATTTCTTCACGGTTAATTTTCTGCTCTGCGTTTTTAAGTAGATTCAATAAATACAATAAGTTGTCTTTATCTTCGATTTCAATTGGATATTCATTTCCCTCTTCATCTTCTTCATATTGCGCTTGCACGTCAAAAACCTTGTTTTCTTCAATGAATTCATACGTTAAGCGAAGCACTTTTACAACAAGTGGATCCTGCTCTTTTAAAGCTAATTCGCGCAAATCTTTTAAATTCTCAATTAGTTTTGCGGCCTTTATTCCACTTTTTTCAACGCTTGCAATAATTGCATCTAATTTTTCGTTGGCAGAGATAGTCTTCATAACAAATTATTTTACCGCAAATTTAATGAGTTTACTTGGATTATCAACACTTCAGTATTGAACAATCACTTTTTTATCTGAAATAAACCGAAAAAGAAATATTAAGTTTGTTCTATGCAATTTTTTTTACAAGCTATAGGTATTGGTTTTTTGCTCAGCGTGATGGTTGGACCAGTATTTTTTATTCTCTTAGAAACAAGCATTACTAAAGGAATCCGTGCTGCATTAGCATTAGATATTGGGGTTTTTATTAGTGATATATTATATATATTGTTTGCCCTTAGTTTTGTTGATCAAATAAGCTCTATTAATTCCGGTGAAAACAAATTAATATTTGGATTTATAGGAGGGTCAATCTTCATTATTTACGGCACATTTTATTTTTTTAAAAAATCAAAAATGGTTGATTTAACACTGGAGGCAGAAAATACAAGTAAAGAAGTTGCTGCAGCTCCAAAAGACTATTTATTATTAGGTTTAAAAGGCTTTATTTTAAATATAGCAAATCCCGCTGTTATTTTTTATTGGTTAAGTATTTTATCCCTTGCAGCTCAATCTGTTCCTGATAATACAAAAAATCCAAATACATGGATTCTATTATTCATTTCTATTCTTTTGGGCACTTACTTTAGTATTGATGTTTTAAAAGTTTTTACTGCAAAAAGACTTAGGACGCTTGTAAACCAAAACTTATTGAATGCCTTAAACATTCTTATCGGGCTAATCTTTTTTCTCACTGGAATCTTTCAAATTATTAAGAATTTTCAAATTATACTTTCAAATTAAAAACTTTAATTTCAATTCACTGATGTATAAAATAAGCTGTCTTTTTTTATTTATACTAATTTTAAATTCTGCTTTTTCTCAGAAGGTTGAAAAGGAGAATTTAACCCAAAAAATAAAATTGTTTTGGGATCAAGGGAATAAAAAATTACAAGCGACAGGATCTTATTATACAAATGAGCGGCGTGGAAATACAACTGAAAAGCATGGAAAATGGCTTTTTTATTCTTACGATGGTATTTTAGAAGAAGAAAGAAACTACTACCGGAATAGAATTCATGGCTTACAAACAATTTATTTTCCAACTAAAAAAATAAAGCAGCAAACATACTTCACCTTCAATGTTCCTGACAGCTCTTTTAAAGAATGGAATGAAGGAGGGCAACTTATTATTTCAGGCAATTACGATCTTGGAAGTCCAGATGGCATTTGGGAATATTACTATGATAACGGGCAAAAAAAATCAGTAGAAGAAGTTATAAAAGATACAATCTATATTCGTTCCTTTTATGAAAACGATTCTTTACACACTCAAACTATTAAAGATGGAAATGGATTTATTAAATCCCTTTATTCCAATGGTATTACAAAAGAATTATACACCTTCAAAAATGGCCTAAAAACTGGCTTGTTTGAAGAAAGGACAGCAAATGGGATGCTTTCAATTAGTGGATCTTTTAAGGCTGGCAAAAAAGATAGTATTTGGGAATTTTTCAGTTTTTTAGGTAATCTTGAAAAAAAGATTGCGTATAAAAATGATTCTCTTGATGGTGAATACCTTGTTTATTATGAAGATCAATCCGTTAATACGAAAGGCAAGTATAAAAATGGCTCAAAAACTGGGGAGTGGATATGGAATTTTTCAAATGGAAATAGAGAAATGATTGGAAACTTTGAAAATGACTTACAACAAGGCAAGTGGATTTATTATTTCCCAACGGGTGAAGTTTCATACACAGCCAATTTTGATCGAAATAAGAAAACCGGGGAGTGGATTTATTATTTCAAAGATGGGAAAGAGGAACGCAAAGGCTCATATATAAATGATCTAAAAAATGGCTTGTGGGAAACTTGGTATGAGGATGGAGCAACACTCATGACAGGTTCATACTTAAATGGAAAAGAGGAAGGAGAATGGTTTAATTTTTGGGAAAATGGGGTTTTAAAAAACAAATCATTTTTTAAAAATGGCAAATTAAATGGCGTTTGGTTTTCATATACCCCAGATAAAACATTAGTCACAAAAGGTTTTTATACAAAAGGTCTAAAAAACGGAACTTGGTCGGATTATTACAACAATGGTCGATTAAAAGAAGTTACAAACTATAAAATTATTACGCGAAAAAATAAAATGAATGCTATTGCTGTTTTTGGAATGAAGGAAACAACAAGCGAATTACACGGAAAATACCAAGCTTTTTCACAACTAGATTTTCAACAAAAAGCAAAAGGAACTTATAAAAAAGGGCTAAAAAATGGAACGTGGTATGATTATTATCCAGGTGGAGTCATCCCGACAATTATTTCAAACTATAAAAATGGTGAGCTGAATGGAATTTTTCAACAATTTGGAAGAAGAGGAGAACCCATTTACGAAATAAATTATAAAAAGGGCTTAAAAGATGGATGGTTCATTGCATTTGATACAAATGGGCAAGAGAAAATAAGGAAAATGTTTCAAAAAGGAGTAGAACTTCAAAGAAAGCAAAGTGGAGATCTTTTTTCGCCCTAAGCTAGGAGAAACTTTCAATAAATAAAGTTAATTCAACAAAGTCATCTACAGATAATTGTTCTGGGCGTTCATTGGTAAATTTCTCAGGCAGCTCGTTTCCTTTTAAAAATTGTTTAATAGAATTTCGAAGGGTTTTTCTACGTTGATTGAAGGCCATCTTCACCACTTGAAAAAAGAGTTTTTCATTACAATCTAATTCCTTTCTCTCATTTCTAGTACAGCGAATTACACCAGATTTTACTTTTGGCGGTGGAATAAAAACATGTTCATCTACTGTAAAGCAATAATGAATATCATAAAAGGCTTGTAGAAACACACTGATAATTCCATATTCTTTTGTTCCTGGTTTTTCAGCAATTCGAATAGCAACCTCTTTTTGAAACATTCCCATTATTTCAGGAATTTGATTGCGGTATTCTAAACATCTAAATAATATCTGGGAGGAAATATTATAGGGGAAATTTCCAACCACGCAAAAAGGTTCAGTCCCCATAACTTCTTGAAGGTTCATTTTTAAAAAATCCCCCCAAATAATTCGATCACGGTGCTCTGGATATTTATTGCGCAAAAAATCAATGGATTCAGAATCTACTTCCAATAACCATAAATTTAAAGAAATATCATTTATTAAGAATTCTGTTAAAGCTCCCATTCCAGGGCCAACCTCAACTACATTTTTACAATTTTGATGATTTGTTAACTGCTGTGCTATTTTTTCGCAGGTTCCTTTATCCTTTAAGAAATGTTGCCCAAGATGCTTTTTTGGTCTTACAAACATATTATTTAAATTCTTCAATTACCGTTAATAAAGTTCTAAAAGCTGCAAAATATCCTTGGAATTTTTCAGAGTGTTCTTTTTGTAATAATGGAGCGTGCTGCTTGCTATATGTTTCCATTAATTCTTCTGAGGGACAAAGATACATTACTGAAAAAGTAATTCCCTCCTCTTCTTCCGCTTGTATTTTAGAGATTTTACCCTCTATAAAACAAGATGTAGCCATAACATCAGGGATGTGCTTTGTTCGCATCCAACTCAACCATTCTTCTGCTTTTGATGGGTCTACGCTTACCGTTACATTATATAGAATCATGCTGACAAAGGTAGAGATTATTCAAGATTAAACTAAAGATATATTCTCATCAACTAGTAAACTAACTTAAATTAGTTTAAAACTAAATTATTCATCTTAAGCGTAATAAAAAAAAAAAAACTAAATTTGAATATTAATTCTAAATCTAAAAAACATGAAACTACTATTACTCTCTTTAACTTTTGCAGTATTTACAGCAAATAATCTAGGTGCTCAATCATGTACACCAGGATCAAATTTTGCTGATTCTACTTATGGTGTTTGGCCAAGTCCAGCTACAAATTTCCCCGCAGCCTTAGTAAGTGTGCCTTATACAACAGATGTTAACTTTAAGGTTCCCTCAACTATTACAGATGAAATTGCAGCAGTAATTCCTGAAGCAGCAATGTTAGTAGGAGCACCTATTCAATCTTTTAAAATAACAAATGTATCGGGCCTACCTGCCGGTTTTTCCTATGTTTGTAATATTTCATCTTGTGAGTACCTTGGCGGTTCTAATGGTTGCGCGAATATATATGGTACCTCAGTAGCACCAGCTGGTTCTTATCCTGCAGCAATTGAATTTGATATAACAGTTTTAATTTCTTTATTTCCTGGTTTGCCTGGAGTTCCAATTACTCAATCAACATCTTTTGATGGTTATTCAATTGAACTTGGAAATGCCGGCACAATTGAGCAAATAATTGCACCGATAACTGTTTCACCAAATCCTGCAAACAATGAAATTAAAATTGAAGGGATTACGGCATCTATGAAAGCAAAGCAAATTTCAATTCTAAATATTGAAGGAAAAGTTGTTGCCGTAAGAGAAATCAAAGATGTATTAAATACAACTTTTGATTTATCAGCTGTAAAAGCGGGAATCTATTTTGTAAATGTTAGCCATGCAAGTGGCAACAAAACCGTTAAATTTATAAAGCAATAAAAATAAATCTTAGCTAAAATTTTTAAAGGGGAGTTTTACACTCCCTTTTTTTATTTATAAAAATTCATTTCATCAATGTATTTATAAACTGGTTCAGTTAATAAATAACGTACATCTTTTTTATCTTTTATTGCTTGACGAATAAAGCTAGAGGAAACTTTCATGACAGGGGCATCTTCACAAAAAATGACATTTGTATGGGATTTGTAATCGTTAATTAATGCTGCACTCATCGATATTACTTCTTGTTCTTCCTGAATTGTAAGTACGCGTGGATAAACATAGATTTTATGTTTTCGCAGAATTACTTCATGATTGAACCATTTATGAAAAGTTCGGAGATTGTCTTCTCCCATTATAATTGCAAACTCATTTGTCGGATATTTCTCTATGAGATGTGTTATAGTTGTAATGGTAAAACTTGGTTTAGGCAGATGAAATTCTATATCGCTTGCTTTTAATAATCTATTGTCCTCAATTGCAGCACGAACAATCCCAAGTCTATGAAAATCTGGAAGTAAAGTTGCTTTGTCTTTAAGGGGATTTTGAGGAGTAACTACCAACCAAACCTGATCCAAATCAGTATAATCTGCCATATAATTTGCGATCACTAAATGACCGACATGAATGGGATTAAAAGTACCGAAATACAGACCAATTTTCATCGTGATAAAAATTTTAAGACTTGCTCACGAACAGAGGCTATCGCTTGTTCTAAAATATCATTTTCAATGATAGTGTCAAATTTTCCGGCCCTTAATACTTCTTCTTTTGCCTTTTTAATTCTAATTTGAATTTTATCTTCAGTCTCCGTATTTCTTTTACGTAAGCGATCTTCCAAAACATCTTGATTTGGTGGCTTTATAAAAATTGCAAGCGCATTTTCCTTAAAAATCTCTTTTAAATGAAGGCCACCAATAACATCAACATCAAATACAACTGTTTTTCCAGAATCCCAAATACGTGATAATTCACTTTTTAGGGTTCCATAATAGTTATTCGTGTATACTTCTTCCCATTCAACAAAATCATTTTCGAGAATCTTGGCTTGAAATTCTTCTACACTAATAAAATAATAATCTACGCCAGCTTTTTCTTTCCCTCTCGGGGCCCTGCTGCATGCAGAAATCGAAAAGGACAGGTAATCAATTTCAGCTAAAAGTGCACGCACAATTGTTGTCTTCCCTGCTCCAGATGGCGCTGAAAAAATGATGCATTTTCCTTCTTTAGCTTTGTTTATCATTGTTTATAAAGTATTCAGTACTTGTTCTTTGATTTTCTCTAAATTATCTTTCATTTCAACAACTAATCTTTGCATGTCGCCATGATTACTCTTGCTTCCCAAGGTATTAATCTCACGTCCTAATTCCTGTGCTATAAAACCTAATTTTTTACCTGAAAGAGGAGAACTCATGGTTTCAATAAAGTAATCTAAGTGATTTGTCAAGCGCATTTTTTCTTCAGAAACATCGAGCTTCTCTAAATAAAAAATCATTTCTTGCTCTAAGCGATTTTGATCAAGCCCAGGATGCTCTAATTCTTTTAATCCTTTAAGAATTCTTTCTTTAATTTGTAGAATTCGGATATCTTCAAAAGCTTCTATTTGAGATAATAACGAACGAATTTCACCAATTCGTAATTCAAACTCCTTTTTTAGAGCAGCACCTTCTTGAGCGCGAAAATCATTTAACTTTCCGCAGGTTTCATTTACTAGATTTAAGATCCATTTTTTTTCTTCCTCCGTCAATTCTGAAGTCTGAGTAATTAATACTTCAGGCATGCGCAAAACAATTGATAAATAATCTTGCGGGGCCTCTCCCCAAGACTCATTCAATTTTTTTATTGCAGAATAGTATTTTGTAGCTACTTCATTATTTATAATGTTGTTAAGACTTTCATTTGTGCTTTCTATGAAAATTCCAATATCAACTTTTCCACGGTCTAAATTTTCGGAAAGCATTTTTCGAATAGCGGTTTCTAAATCTCTATATGGTGAAGCTATTTTAAGCGATAAATCTAAGCCCTTACTATTTAAAGAGCGGATTTCAACAGAAACCTTTTTCGATTCAAAAACTCCGTTTGATTTCCCGAAGCCGGTCATTGATAACAACATAGTTAAGTTTTATGTAAAAGTAGGCAATTGTAAGTAATTACTCAAAAAGTAAATCAGCATCAATGCCTTCATTTTGCTCTTTAATATACAAAGCTATTTCACTTACAAACTGATTTTTTTGAGTCTCATCTTCATTTCGATTATCTAAATAATCCTTTAAATAGAGTTGGGATTCTAAAAGTTGATGTTCCTCAAAAGGGCCAGGCATATTCTCAATAATTGTTAAACAATCCAAGGCTTGCATAAAATCTCCATGAACAGCTATTGAAACAATATCTGCTAAATGAGCACTGAAATCGAGTTTACTATTCCAAATTACTGCTAAAAATTCTTGTTTAAATATGGGATTTTTCTCTTTCTCTATTAAACGAATAATTTCCGCTGCGGCTTCTTGCTTTTGTATATTGGAGACAAACTCTAATATCTTTTTTTTAACTTCTGTATTTCTTTGCTTCCTATAAATCTCGAACAATTCAGTAATGAAAGCTAATTTCCCGTCAGTTTCAAGTAATTTTAATGCGTTTAAAGCAGATTCTTGATTTTCAGAATTTAATTCGTTTAAAATTTTTGCTTGCTTAATCGTAGCAATTTTTTCAGCCATGCCTCAATTTTTTGATTTGGCAAAGATATGAAAACAAAATCGTTATCAAAAAACAAGATTCTTTAAGTCTGTGGACACGAATTAAAAATAGCTCTTTTATGAAAGATTGAGTGTTCAAAAGTATCCTATGTTAATTGTATTTTATCCCTTTTTCTTCAAGAATTTTGTTAAAAATAATTATTATGAAAAACTTATTCTCACTACTTCCTTTTTTTATTGTTTTACTTCTACTTTCAGCTTGTGTCCCTGCGAAGAAATACAAGGATTTATTAGAGCGTGAAAAAGTTTGTTCTGAAGAATTAGCGAAATTCAAAAAAAGTAGTGGGGAATATGAAGCCCTTTCAAAAGATTTACAAACAAAATTCGCCAATGCGAGTAGGGATTTATCAAAGCTTATTCAAGATACAACTGCTTTAGGAAGTAAGTATCGTTTATTACTAAGGGATTATAATATAATAGATGGCGAGTATAAATCACTACAGAAATCTTTTGATAAATTAAAAAATCTGAGCGCTAGAGAAACAGCAGAATTACAAAACCAATTAGAAGCAAAAAATAATGAGTTACAGATTAAAGAGGATGCATTATTGAAATTAGATCAAGAATTAAAAGAAAAACAACGCTTACTAATAGAGCGCGAAAAACGTGTAAATGAACTTGAAGAAGCTATTCGTAAAAAAGAAGCGGCAGTTCAATTGCTTAAGGCGAAGGTAGCAAATGCGCTAAGAGGATTTGAAAATCAAGGCTTATCAGTAGTCCAAAAAAATGGTAAAATTTATGTTAGTTTAGAAGCAAAATTACTTTTTAAGTCAGGAAGTACATTTGTTGAGGAAGAAGGGGTTAGGGCTTTAGTTGAATTAGGCAAGGCGCTAGAATCTGAAAAAGATCTTGAAATAATTGTTGAAGGACATACCGATACAGACAAATTAAATAGCAGCGCATCTCCAAAGAATAATTGGGAACTATCTGTTTTAAGAGCAACCTCTGTAGTTCAAATATTACTAAACAACTCTAGTATGACTCCATCTCAAATTATGGCAGGAGGGCGTGGCGAATTTTTGCCAATTGATGTGTCTGATAAAGCAAAAAATAGACGAATAGAAGTTATTATTTCGCCGAATTTAAATGAGTTATTTGAAATTATTTCTAACGAGTAATTATCTAATAACATTAACGTGTCCACTTATTGTTTCGCGTTGGCCTTTGATTGTTACATAATTAATGCGCCAAGAGTAAGCTCCACTTTGAACATTAGTATTTCCGTATTTCCCATCCCATTCAAAATTTAAATCGGCAGCCTCAAAAATCAATTCTCCCCAACGATTAAAAATTGAAATTTCTAAAGATTTAAGTCCAATGAAACTTCCATAAAAATAGCAGTTATGCTCATCATCATCAGGGGTAAATGCGTTAGGTATATAAATGTAAAGTTCTTCTTTAATTGTTATTGGCTTTGTAATTGTGTCAGAACACCCTTTATTATCAGTGGCTATTAGCGCAATATAATAAGTGGAATCAATGTAGTAAGTATTTATTGGGTTTACCAAACTAGAAGTAGTTCCTTCCCCAAAATTCCAAGAATAAAATGAAGCATTCGTTGATGTATTTTGAAAAGCAATGGGTAGGCCGATCATTAAAGTATTACTGCTAATTTCAAAATTTGCATTTGGTTCAATTACAATAACTGATGCTATTGCGGGGACAGAAAAAGTTTGACATTCATCTGACACATTTACGACATAATTTGTCGTTGCAGAAGGATAAACCCAAAGAGAATTTAAAGTTGTGTTATTGTGAGGCCATACGTAATAGTAAGATCCATTTCCTCCACTTGCTATTGCTGATATGAAAGCACTATCTCCGGGACAAATCTCAATAGCTGGACTTGTCGTTACAATCAAAGGAGGACTTGATATTGTGTATATCACTGTCTCTGAAGCAACAGATCCGCAGTTGTCAGTAACAGTAGCAACAAAGCTTGTACTTAGTGATGGACTCACAGTCACAGTGTCAAGTGAGCTTATTAGAGTAGTATTTTCTATCCATTCAAAAGTGTAGATTCCAGAACCACCAGTTGGAGTTATATCTAAAAGTACCGGGATATATGGGCAGATTTCCGTAATGTCATTATTTACACTAATCGTTAAAGGTTGAAATACAGGAACGGTTACCGTTATATTAGCAGAACTTGGTTGATTGGAACAAGTCCCTGAAACTTCAACGGAATAAGTTGCACTTACTGAAGGAGTGAAATTAATCGTAGGTGTCTGAGCTCCGGTATTCCATAAATAGGAAAAGGGGGCGAGTCCTCCAGTAATATTTGTCGTTAAAACAACATTGTCGCCAGGACAATTGATTGTTGTTGCATTAATTTGTACAGTCAATGGAGGTATATCTTGAATTAATAAATCTAAAATCAAGGGGGTAATATTTCCACATGGATCAACTAATGGGAAAACTAAACTTATTGTCTCCAAGCCTTCCAGAAGATTGTCATAAAGAGAAGTTATAGTAAAACTCACAGTACTTTGACCTGGTGCAAATGTTATACTTGCGGGCACTCCTGAAAAATCAAGCCCATTTGTTGCAGTTCCGGTTATTTGGATTGGAATTGTTAAGGGTGATGAAAGATTTGTTTGACGAGAAAGAGTAACGATAGCATTAACACAACCTTCAGCAATCCAGTCAGGATTGGAAAATAATGATTGAGATATGGTATAATCTAAATCAACGGGTGTTTTGGATGTTAAACTATTTGCTTCAAGAAAAATCCCTGAGTCATAATCACCATCACCAACGTCTGCAAGAGCCAATATTAAGTGATATGTCTCTCCGCATTGAACACTTGAAACTGCCTCTAAAACATCCGTGAAGCCATCGTATTGAATATAAAAGGGAGATGAATTGTATGGAGATGAAGTCCCATCCCCATTAAAATTAAAAAAGGTAGGATTTGTAATGGCATTTACATTATTAATCGATACAATGCTTCCATTATTTGGAAGTCTAGCAATATTTTGCAAACCTGTTATTCCAGGACCAGCAATAAAAAATCCAAATACATCATTGAATATATCATTATTTGGTGGCGCAAATTCAGGGTATTCATCGGAACCAAATACATATTTAAAACGAACAGTATCGGAATACGGAATAAAGTCAAATTCTAAAATTGCGGCATCATAGGTTTGCCCTCCACCAATTATTCCAGAAAGTAAGGTTGACCCTGCACCTCCATTTGTTTGACCAGCATTAGCTTGATTATTTGGACCGTGGGGGCCACTTCCATTGTCAATAACTGTTCCGGTAGTAATTATGATACCATTAGCAATTCCGAGATTAGTCCCTGTTCCAGAAAATGAACCAATTGAACTTGGAGAGCCATTAAATGTAATATTGGAAACGGTTACACCTGGTCCAATTAAGGTATTTTGAACAAGTGCTTGTGGGTTGGTCCCTGTATTCGTTGTTAATTGGGCAAAGCTAATTCTTGAGCTTATAAGAAGCAAGGAAATAAAAATGTGTTTTATATTAGTTTGCATAATTAATTATTAAACGAAATTAAGCGAAAAACGTTGTTTTTTTAAGGCTTTCTTTTGAAAAAAAACTGAAATTAAATCTATTTTAAAACTTTGTTACTCGTATTTGGATTTTTAGACTTTATGATTTGCTTTAAAAAGGACTTTCAGACTATTATTTCTTTAAAATTAACGGAATGTTAATATCAACATTTTGTTGTCTATATTCTAATTTTTATTACTTCTTAACAGATTCATTTATAATTAATTTTATAAAAAAAGATCTTGAAAAAAGAAAAAATATTTGTGCTTGACACCTCTGTCCTTCTGCACGACCATCAAGCCATAACAAATTTTAAAAACAACAATGTTACCATTCCAATAACTGTTTTGGAGGAACTTGATAAGTTTAAAGTTGGAAATGACACTAAAAACTTTTGTGCCAGGGAAGTAATTCGATTTATTGATAAACTTTCAATTAAAGGCTCACTTCAAGAATGGATTTCATTAGGAAAACTCCTTGGGAAATTTAAGATAGCTATGGATAGTCAGCCAACATTGATTAACGCAGAGCATGTTTTTTTAGCGGAAAAAAATGACCATAAAATTATCAATGCCGCATTGTATTTAAAAGAGCAAGAACCAAAGCACATTGTTATTCTTGTCACAAAAGATATTAATCTTAGAATTAAAGCAAAGGCATTAGGATTAATGGCTGAAGATTATGAAACAGGAAAAGTTAACATTGACGATTTAAAAGGAGCTAGCTCATATGGAATTGAAAATGTAGATTCAGAAATAATTCGGGATATTTTTATTAAAGGCGCCATCGATGAAAATGGTATTTTGGGAGATAAAAAAGAAATAAATGGTTACTACATTTTAAAAAATGGGAAAACCTCTTCATTAGCTTTTTACAACCACCTTACAAATAAAATCGAGCGAATAGAAAAAGAATTTATTTATGGTATTAAACCAAAAAATGCCGAGCAAACTTTTGCATTTCATGCACTTTTAAATGATGATGTAAAATTAGTTGCGCTTCAAGGTGTTGCGGGCACAGGAAAAACTTTACTCGCTCTTGCAGCTGCTCTTGAACAACATAAAAGCTACAATCAAATTATTCTTGCACGGCCAATTGTTCCACTTTCAAATCGTGAAATTGGTTTTCTCCCTGGGGATGTTAATGATAAAATCGGGCCTTATATGGAACCATTATGGGATAACCTGAAGTTTATAAAGTCGCAATTTGGAGACAACGAGAAAAAAAACCGAGCTATTCAGGAAATGCAAGAAAACGGAAAAATTATAATTACTCCACTTGCTTTCATTCGTGGAAGAAGTCTTTCAAACGTTATGTTTATTGTCGATGAAGCTCAAAATCTTACCCCACATGAAGTAAAAACAATTATAACTCGAGCTGGTGAGAACACAAAAATTGTATTTACGGGGGATGTTCATCAAATCGATTCGCCTTATCTCGATGAAAACAGTAATGGCTTAGCTTACCTCATCGATCGCTTAAAAAATCAAGCGTTATTTACCAATGTGAAATTAGAAAAAGGGGAGAGGTCAGAATTGGCGAATTTAGCGAATGATCTTTTATAGTTTTTCTGCTTTATTGTCTTTCAAAACACTAAGTTTCTCAAATGCATCTTTAATGTGTTTAACCGGTTCAATTACTAAGCGAAGTTTTTCATTTTGCTGCACTAAGCGATAACCTTCTCCAATAGCTGTAATCTTATTTAATAAATTGGAGAAAACTGGTGTTTCAAAGAATTCAGATTGCGAATTTGAAATAAAATACCCAACTAATTTAGTTGATTTAATAACCAAGCGTTCCAAGCCTAATTCTTGAGCAAGCCAGCGCAATTGAAACGAAAAAAGCAATTCTTTCACTTCTTTTGGAATTGGTCCAAAACGATCTTTGAGCTGCAGGGCATAGGTATCCAATTCTTCGGTGTTCTTTAAATTATCAAGTTCTTGATAGAGACTTAAGCGTTCATTTACGTTGTTTACATAATCATCTGGGATGCGGACTTCTAAATCTGTTTCAAAAATACAATCTTGCACGAATGATTGAAAAGAATCCGTATTTCTGTCATCAAAAAGCTCTTTGAATTCACTTTCTCGAAGTTCTTGCATTGCTTCGTTTAGGATTTTTTGATACATTTCAAAGCCAATTTCAGAAATAAATCCGCTTTGTTCTCCTCCCAGCATATTTCCGGCCCCACGAATATCTAAATCTTTCATTGCGATATTAAAGCCCGAACCAAGATCAGAGAATTGTACCAGGGCCTCTAATCTTTTTCTTGCTTCTGAAGTCATAACGCTAAATTTTGGCGCAACTAAATAACAAAAACCCTTCTTATTACTTCTTCCAACCCTTCCACGCAACTGGTGTAAATCGCTTAATCCAAAGTGATGCGCGTCATTAATTATAATTGTATTTGCATTTGAAATATCTATTCCAGACTCAATAATTGTTGTTGCTATAAGAACATCGTAGCGGCCTTCTATAAAGTCCATCATTACTTTTTCGAGTTGCTTTCCATCCATTTGTCCGTGTCCAATTCCAACTTTTACTCCAGGACAAAGTCTTGAGATCATGCCAGAAATCTCACGGATGTTTGACAAGCGATTATTAACAAAAAACACTTGTCCTCCACGCGTAACTTCATACGAAATAGCATCTCTTAAAATCTCTTCATCAAACGAAATTATTTCTGTTAACACGGGTTGACGATTTGGTGGTGGAGTGTTAATGATACTTAAATCTCTAGCTCCCATTAATGAAAATTGTAGCGTTCTTGGAATCGGAGTGGCGGTTAAAGTTAGTGTATCAACACTTACACGAATTGTTTTAAGTTTATCCTTAACCGAAACGCCGAATTTTTGTTCTTCATCGATTATCATTAAGCCCAGATCCTTAAACTTTACTCTTTCTGCAACAATAGCATGCGTTCCAATAAGAATATCAATCTTTCCTTCTGCTAATTTTTTTAAGGTCTCAGAAGTTTCTTTTGTCCCTTTAAATCGATTAATATAATCAATTGAGCAGGGAAAATCCTTGAGGCGTTCTTTAAAGCTTCGATAATGCTGCATTGAAAGAATTGTCGTAGGGACTAATATCGCAACTTGTTTATTGTCAGCTACCGCCTTAAAAGCAGCTCGAACAGCAACCTCTGTTTTTCCAAAACCTACATCTCCACAGATTAGTCGATCCATTGGCCGTGAAGCTTCCATGTCTTTTTTTACATCTTGCGTTGCTTTGTTCTGGTCTGGCGTATCTTCATACATAAAAGATGCTTCCAATTCATCTTGTAAATAGGTATCGGGAGTATAAGAAAAACCTGCTTGACTTCTTCTTTTTGCATACAATTGAATTAAATCAAATGCCAATTCTTTAATTTTCTTTTTAGTCTTATTTTTTAGAGTGCTCCATGCCTGCGTTCCTAACTTGTTCATTTTTGGAACAGCGCCATCCTTGCCTGTAAATTTTGAAATTCTGTGCAAGGAATGAATTCCAAGATACAAGACATCTCCATCCTTATAAACCAAGCGAATTGCTTCTTGCGGTTTTCCATTTACATCAATCGTTTCCAAGCCAGAAAACTGCCCAACACCATGATCAATATGCGTAATATAATCGCCTTTTTGAAGGTTGTAAATTTCTTTTAATGTTAAGGCTTGTTTCGCCTGCCGGAAACCTTCCTTTAAGCGAAAGCGGTGGTAGCGTTCAAAAATTTGATGATCAGTATAACAGACTAATTTCATACTTGGAGAAATAAATCCCTCTTGCAAAGCCAAGTGCATAGGAGAAAAAGAAACATCTCCACCAATGTCTTCAAATATTTGAAACAACCGTTCTATCTGACGAGGTTGATTTGAAAAAATTAAATTCTCAAAATTATTTTCTTGTCGCGACAGCAAATCTGTTTTTAATAAATCAAAGTTTTTATTGAAATTAGGTTGAGGTGTAAAATCAAAATGAATACTATCTTGCGTTTTAAAATAAAAATCAGACCCCCATTCAATAGTCTTATAATTTTCTAGACTTTGTTTTAATTCACTTTCATTCAAATAGCGCATTGAAGGAATTGTATGCTTTACAGTGTCACCTAGTTTGTCGAATATCGCTTCTGCTTTAGCATATTCTCTCGAAATAATTTGCGCCAAACGTTCGTGTGAACTCAGCCATAGGATTGCTGATTGCCCAATAAATTCAAAGAAAGAACCAATTCCTTCCAATGAAATTTGTCCTTGAATATTTGGAATTACGTTGAAGAAGGAATGAGATTTTAGTGACAATTGTGTTGCAGCATCAAAGGTGCGTATTGTTTCTATTTCGTCACCAAAAAACTCAATTCTGAAAGGAGAATCATTCGCATATGAAAATACATCAACAAGTCCACCTCGAATAGAAAACTGCCCAGGTTCATATACAAAATCAACCCTATCAAAATGGTATTCTAAAAGCAATTCATTTATAAAATCGATGGAATAGTTCTTGCCAACGTCCAGTCGTAAAGTATTGTCTAGTAATTTTTTCTTAGTAGGAACTTTTTCAAAAAGAGCTTCAGGATAAGTGACAATCCATGTATTAAATCCACTTGCAACACGCTCTAAAATTTCTGCCCGATGCACCACGTTTGCATTATCTGTTTCTTCAAATTGATAAGGGACTTGACACGATGAGGGATAAAATAAAATACGTTTATCTTCAGGATAAATCCCTTCTAAATCGTTTAAAAAATAAGCTGCTTCTTCCTTATCATTTAGAATAAAAACATGGTGGCCGGGTGTTTGTTCTGCCACAGCAATAGCAGAAATGCTCCTTGAAGAGCCAACGTGTCCTTTCCAATGGATGTGCAAATTTGGACGACTTAATACTTTTGCCGTTTGATCAATTTGAGGAAATTCTCTAAATAATTTGAGGAAATTTTTAAGTTCCATTGTTTGACGCAAAAATACCGATTCTTTTTCTTTTGAAGTACTGAATTAAAGAAAGTGAAGGAAATATAAATCACTAAGATGTGGAAATCCCTATTTCAAGTTCCTGCCCTAAGTGAAAACAATCTTCATAACTGGTATAAAGCGGAACAGGCGCAAGTCGAATAACATTTGGTTCTCTCCAATCAGCAAGAACTCCAAGCGCACAAATTCGTTTAAATAATTCAACTCCTTGTCCCATTACTTTAATTGAAAGTTGACTGCCACGCTGTTTTTTGTCTCGCGGTGTAATCAGTTCAAAACTACATTTTTCCTTGTAATTTTCTGAAATGCAGTCAATTACAAATTCTAAATAAGAAGTAATTAAATCTCTTTTTTCGCCAATCTTATCCATTCCTGCTTCTTCAAAAATTTCCAGTGCTGCCAAATGTGCTGCCATTCCAAGAACTGGCGCATTACTCAATTGCCAACCTTCCGCTCCTGCTAGGGGTTGAAAACCCTTTTCCATCTGAAAACGCGCTTCTTTATCGTGTCCCCACCAACCTGCAAAACGCGGTAAAGAGGAATCATTAGCATGTCGCTCGTGAACAAATATTCCTGACACTCCTCCTGGGGAAGAATTCAAGTATTTATATCCGCACCAAGTAGCGAAATCAACATTCCAGTCGTG
The DNA here is from genome assembly GCA_945883825.1 of Chitinophaga pinensis. GTDB lineage: Bacteria > Bacteroidota > Bacteroidia > Flavobacteriales_D > Crocinitomicaceae > UBA952. The sequence continues at coordinate 14,995 of CAMCYF010000018.1, read as the reverse complement.
CAATTGAAGATTTACATTTCCAGTTGCATGTGCCAAATCAAAACCTGCGATTGCACCAACAGCATGTGCAGCAACAGTTATTTTTTGCATATCAAATAATTGACCTGTATAGTAATTTACCCCGCCAATCATCACCAATGCTAATTCATCGCCAAGTTCTTGAATTTTTGCTAAAATATCTTCTAAGTGAATTAACTCCTCACCAGCTCTAGGAAATACCTCAACAATATTTTCTTGCGTTAGGCCATGAAACTTAACTTGAGATTCCAAAACATATTGATCGCTCGGAAAAGCTTTTGCTTCGCAAATAATTTTTGTTCGTTTTCCTTGAGGTCGATAAAAAGAAACGAGTAGGAGGTGCAAATTTGTTGTCAAAGAATGTGTTACAACAACTTCTACGGGCTTTGCACCAACAATTTTTGCTGTCATCTCGCATAAATTTTCATGGTAAGAGTACCATGGTCGTTTTGCATGAAAATGCCCTTCAACTCCAAACTTCGCCCAATCTGCAAGTTCTTCTTGAATATATTCTGCCGCTTTTTTTGGCTGTAATCCTAAAGAATTTCCTGTGAAATAGAGAATTTTTTTTTCGTGAAAATTTGGAAAATGAAACTTATCCCTGAACGATTTTAAAGGATCTTTGTTATCCAATTGACGCGCAAACTCTAAGTTGTTTTCAAACTGCATATGCTACTGATTATTGCTAATTTTGTGTTCGGATACAAATGTACAAAGAAATGAAGATTACAAGTCCCATAAAAAGAACGGAATCAGCAAGGCTTTTTGAAGCTTCAAAAACTTTTTTTCCTGGAGGAGTGAATTCCCCCGTTAGGGCTTTTAAATCTGTTGGTGGAACTCCCTTGTTTATAAAAAAAGGAAATGGAGCCTTAATTTGGGACGAAGATGACAATGAATTTATTGATTTTTGTTGCAGTTGGGGACCTTTGATTTTAGGCCACAATCATCCTCAGGTATTTAGTTCAATTGTCAGCACACTGGAAAATGGATCAAGTTTTGGAGCTCCTACGAGAAAAGAAAACGACTTAGCTCAATTTATTTTAGAGAGAATTCCATTTATCGATAAAATGCGTTTTACAAGCTCGGGAACAGAAGCAGTAATGTCAGCTATTCGTTTGGCTCGCGGCTACACAGGAAAAACAAAAATTGTAAAATTTGATGGATGTTACCACGGACATGTTGATGCACTTTTAGTAAACGCAGGAAGTGGTTTAGCCACCTTTGGAACCTCATCAAGCGCAGGAGTTCCTGAGGTTTTTGCAAATGAAACACTGGTTTTACCTTTAAATGATATTGAAACATTAAGAACTTGCTTAACTGAATATGCAGATGATATCGCCTGTGTGATCATTGAGCCAATTCCTGCAAACAATGGATTACTTTTACAGGACAAGCAATTTCTATTAGTTTTAAGAGAAATTTGTACTGAATTAGGAATTTTGTTAATCTTTGATGAGGTAATTTCTGGTTTCAGAGTAGCATTTGGTGGCGCCGCAGAATTGTATGCTATCACTCCCGACATTGTAACTTACGGTAAAATACTTGGTGGCGGGTTGCCTGTTGGTGCTTATGCTGCAAAAAAGCACATTATGGCTTTTGTTTCACCTGACGGACCGGTTTATCAAGCGGGAACACTTTCTGGAAATCCTGTTGCAATGGCTGCAGGGCTTGCGCAATTAAAAGAATGCGCAAAAAATAATTTTTATCATGAGCTTGAAGAAAAGGCGCTCTATATTGTAAATCAAGTGAATGCCTTTACAGAAGAAAACAATTATCCCTTAAAATTAGTGTCTTTAGGTTCAATCTTTTGGTTTTCATTTAATGGCAGGAAGTCGATTTCTGCAGCAAAAGAAATTAATCCTGATATGACAAACTTCAATCGTTTGCATGCATTTTTATTGGATGAAGGAATTTATTTTGGCCCCAGTGGCTACGAAGTCGGCTTTATTTCTCAAGCACACACACAAGCACAATTGGAAAAAGCCAGCAAAAAAATTCAAGAGGGTCTAGCGTTTATTTTCAAGTCTTAAATCATAGTTTTTATAAAAGCCGGGTCATTATTTGTAATTTCGTCATATGATATTAATTACCGGAGCAACAGGTTTAGTGGGAAGTCATTTATTATTTCAACTTATTGAAGCCGGAGAAAACTGTAAAGCACTTTATCGTTCTGAGCACAAAATTAAATTAGTAGAGAAACTTTTTCATTACTATAATTCACCCGATGCAGAAGTTCTATTCTCCAAAATTATATGGGTTAAAGGTGATTTAAACGACCCTGAAAGTTTAGAATCTCTTTTTCTGAACGTGGATTACGTCTATCATTGCGCTGCAAAAGTGTCTTTTTTTAAGGCTGATTTTGAAGCATGCATGAAAGAAAACAGGAATGCAACTGCCAATGTTGTTAATTATTCTCTAAAAAATGGCGTTAAAAAATTGTGCTATGTTAGTTCAACCGCAGCGCTTGGTTCAAATCCAAATGGTGCAACAACGGAAGAAACACTTTGGGCTCCAGGATCAGATGTTAGTGGCTATTCTATTTCTAAATTTTCAGCAGAAAAAGAAGTTTGGAGAGGAATAGAAGAAGGCTTGCCAGCAGTAATTCTCAATCCTTGTTTGATACTTGGGCCAGGAGATTGGCGCTCAGGATCTTTATCCATCTTTCGATCGGCAAAAAAAGGTATGTTGTTTTATACAAGCGGATCAAACGCAGTTGTAGACGTCCGTGATGTTGCGCGTTCTATGCATTTACTTATGAATTCAAGTATTGTTTCTGAAAGGTTTCTTTGTATTGGCGAGAATGTAACATTTCAGTATTTATTCACCGCCTTATCAAAACGGTTTAACACGGCTCCCCCAAAGATTTCTATTCCAAAATCCTTAAGTTTATTTACTGGAACTGTTTTAGAATTTATAAGTCAAATTTCTAGAAAAAGAAATGGGTTTTCTGTTGAAACTGCACATTCCTCGTATAAAAATATTGTCTACGATAAAACCAAGTTAATGCAGGCTATGCCAATCCAATTTTATACTTTAGAGGAGACAATTGATAATTCTATTCGCGGTCGGTTACAATGATAAAAAAAGCGTATCTACAAGCACTAATAGTAATTTTCTATGCAGTAGGAACCGTTGGGATTCTCCTTCCTGAAACAAGGCCCTTGTTTTTAAAACTTACCGTTTTTAATTTAATACTTTCTTTTTTAATCATTGTTTTTGCTAGAGGGCAAAATAAAAAGGCTTTTTATACATTTTTAGCAAACTGTTGGATTGTAGGTTTTGTCGTTGAATGGATAGGAGTGCACACAGGATTATTATTTGGGGATTATTCTTATGGAGAAAACCTCGGCATTAAATTTTTGGATGTCCCATTTGTAATTGGTTTTAATTGGGGGCTTGTAACGATCTCTGCTGCAGCACTTGCAAATAGGGTTTCTAAAAATAAAAAATGGATTCCATTTATCGCGGCTATTTTAATGGTTGCATTGGATTTTTTCATGGAACCTGTAGCCATGAAAAGTGATTTTTGGTCTTGGAAAAATAATGTAATTCCCTTATATAATTATTGCTGCTGGTTCTTAGTTGGCTTATTATTACAAGTTATTTATCAAAAAACTTCCTTGTGGGAGGAAAACAAAGTCAATGACACATTGTTTATTACGATGTTTGTATTTTTTATTATTTTAAATTTTAGTTTTTAATGTATTGGTGGGGACCTTTTGTTTTATTAGCTACTTTTTTCGGTATGGAATTCATGGCCTGGGCTACGCATAAATTTGTAATGCACGGTAAAATGTGGCATTTCCATAAGGATCACCATCAAGTAGAGCCGGGGTTTTTTGAAAAAAATGATGTTTTCTTTCTTATTTATGCAATTCCTTCATGGCTTTGTATTATGCTGGGAATGATGTATGGAAACTATTTCTCCGTTTGGATTGGCTATGGAATTGCGGCTTATGGAGTGGCTTATTTCTTAATTCACGATGTTTATATTCACAGGCGCTTTAAATGGTTAAGAGACATCGACCACCCGTATTTTTACGCTATTCGAAAAGCACATAAAATCCATCACAAACATTTAGGAAAAGAAAAGGGAGAATGCTTTGGAATGCTGCTTGTTCCTTGGGAATTTTATAAGAAAGCAAAGTTGGTTTATGATAGAAAAACCCCTGCAGAATGAGCTTGTATTTTTGGGTTATCACCCTTTCATTTATTGGCCCATTTTTGTTAAGCTTCGATAAGAAAATAGCTTTTTACAAGAACTGGCGCTTTGTTTTACCAAGTATATTGCTTGTAGCACTATTTTTTATTTGTTGGGATGAATGGTTTACAAAAATGGGGGTTTGGGGATTTAATCCCAAATATATCCAGGGAATTTATGCTGGTCATTTGCCACTGGAAGAAATCCTTTTTTTTATTGTAATTCCTTACAATTGTTTATTTGTCCATGAAGTTTTAAAGGGTTATTTCCCATTGATTTCTTTAAAGACCTTTTCCTTCGTATTTATCTATGTATTTGGCATCTCTGCCTTGCTTTTATCCTTATTTAACCTTGATAATTATTATACTTTATCCGCAACTGCACTTGCATTTGGCTTAACACTTTTTCTAGTGCAACAAAAAAAAATATGGTTCTCACAATTTGTATTGACCTACATAGTTTGCTTAATTCCCTTTCTTGTTGTAAACGGCATATTGACAGGCCAATTCACTGATGAACCAATTGTTTGGTATTCAGAAAACCACATTGTAGGATTTAGATTGGGAACTATTCCCTTGGAAGATTTATTCTACAACTATTGCTTAATACTCCCTATTGTTTGGATTTATGAGGGGATTAAAGAACACTATTCTAATAAATAGCTATTGAAAAACCATTTTCTTAAATATCAGCATCAGCTATTCTTTTAAAAGCTGCTTAATGTGCCTCATTAATTTTGTGACCTCTTCTTCTGAAGTTCCGTCGTAATAGCCACGAATTCTTTTTTTCTGATCTACTAAAACAAAATTATTCGTGTGAATAAAATCACTTCCGGCATCTCCTAAATTTTTCGCTTCGGCGGGCTTTAAAATGAAAAAAGATTTTCTAGCGAGACTGTATAGCGCTTCTTTTTGTCCAGTAAGAAAATGCCATTGACCGTCTTTAGCTTTCATTTCTTTAGCATATTTCTCTAGCGCATCTGTGTTGTCAATAGCAGGATCAACTGTAAAGCTTAGAATTTTTAAGTTTTCATTTCCCTTGAATTTCTCTTGTATTCGCTGCATTTGCTTGTTCATTAAGGGGCAGATACTTTGACAGGTTGTGAAAAAATATTCAGCAACAAATACTTTCCCATTGATTTCTTTCTGCGTAATACTTTTTTTGTTTTGATTTTGAAATTTAAAATCGCCAATTTGATGGCCTTGACCTATTCTCAGAAGTTCGGGGTCTACCATTTCTTCATTCAAATCTTTTGGATTGATAATTGGAAGGGGCTTCTCTTTTTTAGGATTGAGAATGAAATAACTAACAGTTACACAAACCAAGAGCAAGCAGGCGATAAATAGAATTCGTTTCACAGTGCAAAGTTACTTGTTTAAGAGCAATTCCATCTGTTTTTTGCAATCAATAATTCGCTGATTTAAACTGCCTCTAAGGATAGAAAAACTACAATTATTTTTTGTAAGTAATTCCTCATAAAGCACAAACAAGCGCTCACGATCCAATGGATTTTCTCTAAGTTTATCTGCTTCCCAAGGAATATCTGGCGCACAGAGGAAAAGGTGGTCAAAATCCTGTGCTTTCCAATAAGATTGTATTGTTGGTGATACTTCCTTGAATTTTTCCTTCGACCAAATAAGCATCACAGCCATTTCAGTATCTGAAATTACCAACGTGTTCTTTGAGGCCTTACAAAGTTCTACCTGCTGTTTAGCAATTTCATCTAAATCAGCAAGTGTATAAGTTGTTTTAGTCTTTAAAAATTCTCTTGCGTATTCAGGAATAAAAGAAGTAGAATATACGTTGGCAATTAATTCAGCCATGGTTGTTTTACCACTAGATTCTGGTCCTGTAAAAGCAATTTTAAGTTGTTTGTCCATCTTTCAATTCTTTCTTCCACTGATAAAAACCATAAACTGCCGTAAGGGCATAGCCAAAAAACAGAAAAACAGAAAAATTTAACCCTTGCGCCCAAAATAAATACATTGAAAGAAGGTTTAAAATTATCCAATAAATCCAATTCTCTAAAATTCCTTTTAGCGCCAAAAATGTCGAAAAAATGGCAAAAACTGCTATAAAAGCATCTAAAAATGGCAAAAACTGTTCATTTTTTGCAAAAATGCTTCCAAGAGCAAAACTACATATTGATCCAATTATAAGTGCTAAAAGATGCTTTTTCCAGGAAATAGTTCTTATCTTAATTTCTGCTTGCTTCCCCCACTTATAAAATGCAAAAACCCCTAAAAAAACATAAATTAATTGAAGTAAAGCTTGAATAGTGAGATTACTCTTACTGCATATATAACAGTAGAGCATAGAACTTATAATTCCAAATATCCAAGCAAGTCGTTTTTTACGCGCGATTAAAAATAGGTAAATAAAACCAAGAAGAACTGCAAGAATTTCTAGTTTCTCCAAGTGTTTTAATACAGGAGTTGTTTTTTAGAACTGTTTTTCCAGCCAGCTTGACTTTGGTAATCAACAAAAAAGATTTTTAAATCAGCTTGACTTTCGTAATCTACAAAAAAGAGTTTTTTCTTCGCTTGGCTTTCGTAGTTCACGAAAAACCATTTTCCATCGTTACTTCCAGCTTGACTTTCATAGTCTACCTTATACACTTTAAGGTCAGCTTGACTCTCGTATTTTACAACAAAAACTTTTACGTCCGCTTGACTTTGGTATTTAACAGAAAAAACTTTCTGAGCATTTGTTGTTCCTAAAAACAATAAAATTGCGCTTAAAACAAGTAATTTTTTCATAGGTTCATTTTTATAGTGTAGTGTAAATATAAAACTTAGTTACAAATATCAATGGGTTAATTCCACCCAATCGCCATTTTCTTTGATGAGGTCGATTAATGCTTGTACTGCTTCAGCTTCAGCAACATTCTTCCTAACAACATTTCTTTCTTTATAGAGATTAATTTTCCCAGGGCCTGTGCCAACATAGCCATAATCAGCGTCTGCCATTTCTCCGGGGCCATTGACAATACAACCCATTATACCAATCTTAAGTCCTTTTAAATGCGCTGTTCGCTGGCGAATTTTTGTCGTAGTTTCTTGTAAATCAAATAAAGTTCTACCACAAGAAGGGCACGAGATGTACTCTGTTTTTGAAATCCGAGTTCGTGTGGCTTGCAAAATCCCAAAACTAGTAGCATTTACAAGGGTTGGCGCTTGGATTGATTTTAGCCAAAGTCCGTCACCAAAACCATCAATTAAAATTGATCCAGCATCACTCGAAACATTCAAGATAAATGTTTCTGAATCTTTTTCCTCAGAGTTGTATTGAAGAAGAACGGGGTACTCAAAATTCATTCTCGAAAGCGCGATAAAAAATTTGCGAAATAACTGAGTTTTATTCGAAAAATCACTTGTTACCACTAAAATTAAATTTGGGAAATCTCCTATTTTAGCAGGAATTTCTTCCTCAGCTTTTAAAATACAAAAGGCAATAGTATCTCTAGATAATTTATCCAAATCAGCCACTGAAATAAGTGGATAAAACCCTGATTTTTTGCTATAATTAGCACTCCAATTTTCATGATCGCAGATTACACCCAAAGTACCAGGTACTTCGAAATTAAGTTTATTTTCTCCAATATACACGTAATCAGCTGCTAAATCTTGAAGATTCCATTTGTCTAATGGAACTGAATAATTATACCCAAATCCATAAAAATTTGCAGGTGAAATTTCTTGTTTTTTCGAGCAATCGGCCACTACAACAGGTACGTTTTTTCCTCCAACATTTTGAATGCTTTTTGCTATTCGCCGAGTGTAAGAAAATGGGTCGTAGGGCAAAACACCAGAAAATGCTGCCAAAGGAAAGTGATTTTCGTTTTTATATTTCTCTGCTAATTTTCGTGCAACAGGAATTTCAAATTCTGGTTCTTCTGTAAGAGAAACACGAATCGTATCGCCTAAGCCATCCTCCAATAAGGCACCAATTCCAACGGCTGACTTTATGCGTCCGTCTTCGCCATCTCCAGCTTCTGTAACCCCCAAATGCAGCGGATAACACCGTTCATTTTTTAGCATTTGAGCAGCCAAAAGACGGTATGCTTGCACCATTACTAAGGTATTGCTTGCTTTCATTGAAATAACAAGTTCAAAATAATTGTTTTTTTCGCAAATGCGTATAAATTCCATGGCAGATTCCACCATTCCTTCAGGCGTATCACCATAACGGCTCAAAATACGATCTGAAAGCGAACCGTGGTTGGTTCCTATGCGCATTGCGGTTCCGTTTTCCTTGCAAAGAAGCACGAGGGGTGTAAATTTCTGTTCGATACGTATTAATTCCTCTTCGTAACTTTCATCGGTATATATTATTTCCTCAAATTTCTTTTTGTCAGCATAATTCCCGGGGTTTACACGAACTTTATCAACAAGTGTAGCAGCAATTTCTGCGGCATTTGGGGTAAAATGAATGTCTGCAACCAGTGGCGCCGAATAACCTTTTTCTATGAGTGAAGCACGAATGTTTTTTAGATTTAAAGCTTCGTTTTTACTTGGTGCCGTTAAGCGAACAATTTCACAACCTGCATCAATCATTCGAATGGATTGCGCAACTGATTTCTCAGTATCCATAGTGTTAGTTGTTGTCATGGATTGCAAACAAAGAGGATTTTCACCACCAATTAAAACGGTGCCAATACGAACTTCGCTTGTATTAAGGCGCTTACGGTTAAATAAGTCAAAGCAATAAGATGGAAAATTAATGGGCATTTTAGCTAACTATCTTTTTCAAAAACAAAGTTAAGAAGAATTAGTTTGTATGATAAGTTATATCTATCCCAAATATTTTATTAATGTAAAAATGTTTACTTCAAAAAAACAGTTTGTTGCAGGTCTTTATTTAACTTAAATTTTGCCTCCTGAAATGATGGTGCACTAAAGGAGCGCCTTGCATTATTTGAAAATCCGTAAATTTCTGTTGGAACACCTAGTAGATTTTTATCTAGAATTTTATTTCTGTTTTCATCCTGATAAATAGCAAGAGCATATTCTCCCTCGGGTAAATCATCGAAGGTATAATTTTGCGATTTTCCTTCTACTTCTTTTACAATTCCCTTGAATTGTTTTCCGAAAACTGGAAAATCATCAGTTGCCCTATATATGGCAATAAATAAGCTGCCTTTTATTTTTGAAATCCCTGAAATATGTATGGAAAGCTTGTGTGTTTTTACACCAGAAAAAAGCAAAATAAAAGTTAAAAATAGCAGTTTCATTAAGGTTCGATTTGTTTTATGGGAATTTCACGTGGAGCAGATTTGGCTTTAGGTTTATTATTATTATTTTTATTTTGGTAAAACAGCAGATAAAAAGCGATTATAAAAGAAAGAAAGTAAACACAAAAGCGGAAAACATACATTTTACTGTATTTCAAAGGCAGAAATTGCCTTAAATTTATTTTTTCATCTTCGAGCATAGAGCAAAGATAGGAATTCAAAAATTTATTTTTTTGTATTTCTAGCCTTTCAATTTTTTGAAAAAACATGATATTAGCAACATTCACTTCTCTTTCCTTATCTTTGTAGCTATATTATGAGAACAAAAAAACCTACCGTACAAAAAACCCCTGTTAGCTCTCGAAGTATTTCTAAGAAAGTAAAGGAGAAAACTCCGCTTGACAAAACGAAAACAGTAACTGATAGGGACAAACGAAAGTACATAGATTATAAAATAAAAGTTAAAAAAGGAGATCCTCTTCCGTCTTTTAGAGAAGAGAATGTTCGATTGAATAAATACATGTCAAATGCTGGAATTTGCTCTCGTAGGGAAGCGGATGTTTTAATTCAAACAGGTGTTGTTAGTGTCAATGGAAAAGTTGTCACGGAATTAGGATTCAAAATCCAGCCTACAGATGTTATTCAATACGATGGAGAAACGATTAATCTTGGAACCAAGCGCTATGTTTTATTGAATAAACCTAAGGGTTATATTACCGCCATAGACGATCCAAGAGGTCGAAAAACAGTAATGTCGCTTGTAAATAAAGCGTGTAAGGAACAAATTTTTCCGATGGGAAAAATGGAAAAAGATACAACAGGCCTGTTGTTATTTACCAATGATGGTGACATGGCGAAGAAATTAACGCATCCTCGCTACCAAGCAGCAAAAATGTACCATATAGAAGTGAATAAACCTGTTTCAAAAGAAGATTTAGAAAAACTTTTAAAAGGAATAGACTTAGAAGACGGCAAGACAAAAGCAGAAAAAGCAGAATATGTAGAAGGCGGAACTTCGAGAGAAGTAGGTGTTGAAATTCGCTCTGGAAAGCAACAAGTTGTCCGTCGACTTATTGAAGCATTGGGGTTCCAGATTGTAAAATTAGACCGCGTGCAATATGCAGGGCTTACAAAAAAAGATCTGCCTCGAGGGTATTACCGTCACTTAACTGAACAAGAAGTATCATTTTTAAAGATGACAAAATGAGTTATTTGCGCTTGCTATTTTTAGGTTTAACTCCTATTTTATTTTTCGGCTGTACTTCTAAACCAGATTTTACATCTATAAATCCAAATGCAGCTTATTTTTATCAGCTTCAATCGGAACCACAAGTCTATTTATATAGAAATATCGTGAATGGATTAGAGGAAGAATTTCATCGTATTTATACGATTACTGATCAAGCAGGAGATCACATAATTGTTGAGCGTTATTCGAGCGATTTTAGAATTTTAGAAGCTCTAAATTATAATATTGACTCGTTAAATGTCTTAGATCACATGGTTGTAAATCGCTTTCAACAAAAAGAAAAAGCATTTATTTATAAAAACGGCTTATTCCCCATGGATCTGAACGAAGAGCTTTGGTTTGCGTCAAAATTTTCAGGACTTACAGATTCAACAGTTATTTTATATGAAAAGAAAAGAAAATTTCTAGAAAAAAAATCAATAGTTATTCTAGAAAAAAATACAAAAACATTAGTTTTCAGTGATAAAATAATCCAAACAGTATTAAATCCATACACAAGAAAAGAACAAGCTAATCAAGCTGAAATGCTTTCTTTATTTGCAGAAGGATTGGGCTTAGTGGAATGGTTTAGCAAAGACAAAAAAGCACATTTCCGTTTGGAAAAAATACTTTCTCAAGAAGAATGGATAAAAATAATTGCGAGATGAAAACCTTAATTTTTATATCATTTTTAATCTTTTTACCGTTTCTTGGTGCAAGTCAAAAAACAAGTAAAGATTCACAAGCAAAGCGCGCTATGTTTGTTTATTGGGGCTACAATCGAAGTTTTTATACTGACAGCAAAATAAGTTTTTTTGGTCCGGGATATGATTTTTCCTTGGCGGGAGTTCAAGCAACTGACCGGCCTTCTCCAGATTTTATAACATATGTAGATCCATCAACACTTACAGTTCCCCAATTTAACGCCAGAATAGGCTTTAATTTTAAAAAAAAATGGGCGCTTTCTTTTGGTTACGACCACATGAAATATGTTATAGTTCATGGACCAACGTATCTATTATCTGGAAGAATAAATCCCTTAATTGATCCAATATCAAATTGGTCTGGAGATTACAATGCAGAACCTGTAACTACAGATGAATCAATCCTTCATTACGAAAACACGAATGGGATGAATTATATTCGTGCAGAAATTAGTCACATTGATAAATTAGTCCGTGGGAGTAATGCTTTTGCTATCTACTCTGTTTCAGGTCTTGGCGCTGGACTTGTTTTAAACTATAATGATTTCACCTTTGCTGGCGAAAAATCCATGACGACTTTGTCAATGTCCGGAGTTGGCGCATCAGCGCATCTTGGCTTGCGTTTAGAGTTTTTTAGACATTTCTTTCTTCAGGCAAATAATAGCGTGGGATTTTTATACCAACATCGTGTCAAAACGCGAGGGAATGACCCATACGCATACGCACGACAATCTTTGGGGTATTTTCAAAGTGACATTGTACTTGGTGGAATTTTTTATCTTCGAGCAAAAGATGATTGTAATACCTGTCCAAATTGGTAAAATAAAGGCATGAAATTTCTACTTGTAGGCTTAGGGAATCCCGGTTCTGAATACGAAGAAACCAGACACAACATCGGATTTAAGGTTGTTGATGAACTCGCCAAAGAACTAAAAGCAGATTTCACTCTTAACAAAGCAGCGTTTAGGGCTGAAGGAAAATTCAAGGGAAAAACGCTTGTTTTCATAAAGCCAATAACTTACATGAATCTATCTGGAAAAGCCCTTAATTATTGGCTGCAAGCAGAAAAAATTCCGATAGAAAATTTATTGGTAATTACCGATGATATTGCGCTTCCATTCGGCAAATTACGCATGAAAGCGAAAGGAAGTGACGGCGGACATAATGGTTTAAAAGACATCCAAGAAACATTAAAATCAACTGAGTATGCTCGCTTGCGTTTTGGTGTTGGAAATGATTTTGCAAAGGGCCGGCAATCAGATTATGTGCTTGGACAATGGACAAAAGATCAAGTAATAGAATTGCCAGCCAGGATTTCTGTGGCTACAGAATTTATAAAAAGTTTTTGTGTTCAGGGTCTCGATTTAACAATGACTCACTGGAACGGAAAATAAATAGGCTTTATCTGTAAAGAGTAATTCTGAATTTATTTTGTCTTACAACTGCTAACTTGGTAAATCCTGCCAGTTTCTTGCAGATTATTTCCTATAAAAACATAAATTTGCACCATGGAACGATTAAAAATAAAGAGTTTACTTGAAAATTCTGCCGGAATTCAATTAGGAAGTGAAATAACAGTCAAAGGTTGGGTGCGGGCGTTTAGAAGCAATCGTTTCATTCAAATTAATGATGGTTCCTGCCTTGCCTCTTTACAAGCAGTTGTTGATTTTGAAAAATTTGACGATGCCCTTCTCAAGCGGATTACAACAGCAGCTTGTGTTTCATTAAGTGGCACTTTAATCGCTTCACATGGCGCAGGACAAGCAGTAGAATTGCAAGTCACAAGCATTGAACTTATTGGCGACGCACATCCAGATGATATTCAAAAAACAGTAATGCAGCCAAAGCGTCACAGTTTAGAGTTTTTGCGTGAGCAGGCACATTTGCGTTTTAGAACCAATACTTTTGGTGCAGTATTTAGAATTAGACATGCTGTTTCCTTTGCAATTCATAAATTTTTTAACGACAGAGGTTTTTTCAACCTACACACGCCAATCATAACAGGATCTGATGCGGAAGGAGCTGGAGAAATGTTCCGTGTTTCTACCCTCGACCCAAAAAATCCTTCATTGAATGAGGATGGAACAATAAATTACAAGGAAGATTTTTTTGGGAAGCAAGTCAACTTAACGGTTTCAGGTCAATTGGAAGCTGAATTAGCGGCCTTAGCTTTGGGGCAAGTATATACTTTTGGACCTACATTTCGCGCAGAAAACTCTAACACTTCAAGGCATTTAGCAGAATTTTGGATGATAGAACCGGAAGTTGCCTTTAATGATTTGAAAGACAATATGGATTTAACAGAGGCCTTCTTGAAATATATTTGCAGCTATGTTATGGAAAACTGCAAAGAAGATTTAACGTTCTTAAGTGAGCGAGATGCGCAAGATCAACAACAAAAACCACAGCAAGAACGCGCGGAAATGTCGCTAATTGAAAGAATGAAATTCGTGATTGAAAATCCATTTAAGCGCTTAACATATACTGAAGCCATTGAAGTATTAATGAATTCAAATCACTACAAAAAGAAAAAATTCAACTATCCTGTAGAATGGGGAATTGACTTACAAAGTGAGCACGAACGTTATTTAGTGGAGAAAGAATTTAAGTGTCCTGTGATTTTAACCGATTATCCAGCAAAAATAAAAGCGTTTTACATGCGCATGAATGATGATGGAAAAACAGTTGCTGCCATGGATGTTTTGTTTCCTGGAATCGGAGAAATTGTGGGTGGCTCGCAACGTGAAGAACGCTATGAGATGTTACATAAGAAATGTGTAGAATTTGGAATAGACCCTGAGGAATTATCTTGGTATATGGAAACGCGAAAATTTGGGACAGCACCTCATGCTGGATTTGGTTTAGGATTTGAAAGAATGATCATGTTTGTAACTGGAATGACAAATATCCGCGATGTAATTCCTTTTCCTCGAACACCTCAAAATGCATCTTTTTAGAATTTCTCTAGCGGCTAAACGCTGATTTAACAGTGGCTAATTTGTCACTTAAGAGCTTAAAATCTCCATCTGCATGTTGGTCGTTCCGAAAAATAAAATCTGAAGTATTCTTATACGGCTCAATAAAATTGGCGTAGCAAGGTAAAACATGGTTTTCCCATTGGTAAAGAATATCTTCTCGAGAATAACCACGTGTTTCTTGGTCTCGGTAAATTCTCCGGTCTAGTTGTGTTGCATGATCCACATCTACAAAAATGCTATAATCCAGCGATTTAAAAACTTCTTTATAATGAAAGAGAAACAAGCCCTCAACAATAATAAAAGCGCTTGGTTGTATGGTAATCAATACGTTTTTGTCTGGCGGCGAATTAAAGAAATACTCTTTGACTTCAATTGCTTTTCCTTGCATTAAACTTTTTAAATCTGCAGTTAATCGCTCTTCGTCAATGGCAGTTGGTAAATCAAAATTCACGATTCCATTACTGTCAAGTTGTTGCATGGATTTTGGAAAATAATAATTATCCATAGAGAATATAGAAGGTCTTACCTCGCCAAAAATGTCAGATAATCTGCGCAATAAAGTGGTTTTCCCTGCTCCACTACCCCCACAAATTCCAATAATAAAAGGTGTTTTTCCTGAAAATGTCATTGCTT
>CAMCYF010000017.1 GCA_945883825.1 Chitinophaga pinensis | reverse complement strand
TTTTTAATTTTTAAAAATTTGGACAACTTTAGAATAATTTAATGAACTAAGTTTCAAATAATAAATTCCTCGAGCCACATTAGAAATATCGATTGTGTTTTCTAGAGAATTAAAGTCAGCAGAATAAATTACTCTTCCAGAACCATCTGTTATGCTACCGGTTAAATTTACTTGCTCTGAATTCATAATTGAAAACAAGCCATTTGAAGGATTTGGCTGAATAGAAATTCCCATCTCTGATAAATCGTCTAAACCAGCGCCAGTTATCGTTAAGATCAATTGCTCCGTTACACAATTTTCAGTTGTTCCTGTATAAGTTCCAGATGTGTCATATGTTTGACCAGTATTTGACCAAGTATACGAATCAACAGCAGAAATTGTAAGAGAATTAATTGAATTAGGAGTGACACTTACTGTAGCAGTTCCTGAATTTCCTGTTCCAACTCCTCCACCAGAAACAGAGACAATAGAATAGGTAGTTGTTGTAAGTGTTGGAGAAACAGTAAATAATACAGGGCTTGTTCCACTTGATGAATAGTTGTTTGTGCCATCTGTAATTACAACAGTGTAAGGTGATGTACCACCAACTATTTGAACACTTAAGTTTGTTGAATCTCCAGCACAAATAGCTGAGGAGCCAGATAAAATAGAAGAAGTTGGACCTGTTGAAGGCACATACATCATTAAGTCATCAAAATAATAGGTCTTTTCTCCTACATTTGATCCTGGCACAGAAAAATTCATGAAAACAGATGCTTTGTCTAATGAATAAGCTAAATTTAATGGTGCAGTTCCTGTAGCTTGATTAGCGAAATTAAACACCAAAGTCTGCCAGCCATTTGCAACTGTTGTTGTTGCTTCTGTTTCTACAGATTGGGTTGGATCAATGTGATTTTCAACCTTCAAACGAACTTGAATACCAGCATCTGGAGACCAAACCTTTAATGACATTAGAGTATTTGAGGCAGAAAAAGGAACTGGACTTGCTAATCCTAGAGCTGCTGCTGCTGTGATAGTTGTTCCAGCCCAAGGTTGTGCAGAGGCAGACTTAATTACTTTAACTACTGTGTTCGCAGAATTTGTTGGGTCTGTTACAATCGTTGATGCTTCAGCTCCTTCAAATCCAATAACACCATAATCAACCGTAGTACCTTCAAAAGTAACTGGTAAATTCATTTGTGTTAAAAATGGACCTGTTGAACATACAGTACATGAGCCATAACAAACTGTTGGAAGAACCATAGCACTTTGACCAACAGTTAAAGTACGATTTGTAAAACCAAAATTTGTTACTGTACATGTACTTCCTGGTGTAAGTGCTTCTTCACCAGTCCAAGCGCTATATGAAAACTTGTATTCATACGAACCTGCAGCAAGTGAAATTGTAGTTTCCCAAATACCATCAGAGTTTGCATCTGTCATAGCGTTACATGATCCGCAAAAACCATTAAATGTTCCATTTACTTCTGGAATAGATCCAGCAGGCATTGAACTTTGGTTCATATCAACTGTAAATGTGATTGGAACAGCTGTTCCACCACCAAGAGTCGTCTCAGAAACAGATGCTGGAGTTGAGAACAACTGATCAACAGTGTTGTACTGATATAACCAAAAAGTGTAATTTGTTGCTGCTTGAAGACCTGTAACATTAAAGCCAAACGGACCTACTCCATTTCCGTCGCCACCTGTCGATCCGAAAGCATATTCAGAAGCAGTTTGTGGATTCATAGGAGCAGAAGCTGTTGGCGAATAGAATAAACGATAAAGAATGTTGTTCCCGCCAACTTGATTGGGACCACAAGCTACAAAAATACTTGAAGTAGTTGGAGAATTAGCAACTAATCCAGCTGGTTGAAGAGGAGGTGCAGGTGGAGGAGGAGTAACACCACAAGCTGAACATGAGTTCCAACAAACTGTTGGAAGAACCATTACTGTTGAACCAACAGTTAAAGTCCGATTTGTATTTGTTCCTGTAGTAATTGTACAGCTAGAACCAGAAATAAGCGTTTCTTCACCACTCCAGCTGTTGTATGAAAATTTGTATTCGTACGAACCTGCAGCAAGTGAAATTGTAGTTTCCCAAATACCATCAGAATTTGCATCTGTCATTGCATTACAGTTTCCGCACCAATTATTAAATGTGCCATTTACTTCGGGAATAGATCCGGCTGGCATTGCGCTTAGTGACATGTCAACATTAAAAGTAACTGGGACAGGCAGTGATGGACTTGCCATCATTAAGTCGTCAAAATAATAGGTCTTTTCTCCTACACTTGATCCTGGCACAGAAAAATTCATGAAAACAGATGCTTTGTCTAATGAATAAGCTAAATTTAATGGTGCAGTTCCTGTAGCTTGATTAGCGAAATTAAACACCAAAGTCTGCCAGCTATTTGCAACTGTTGTAGTTGCTTCTGTTTCTACAGACTGTGTTGGATTACTGTGATTTTCAACCTTCAAACGAACTTGAATACCAGCATCTGGTGACCAAACCTTTAATGACATTGAAGTATTTGAGGTAGAAAAAGGAACTGGACTTGCTAATCCTAATCCTGCTGCTGCTGTTATTGTAGTTCCAGCCCAAGGTTGTGCTGAGGCAGATTTAATTACTTTAACAACTGTATTACTAGGATTTGTTGGGTCTGATACAATAGTTGATCCTTCTGCGCCTTCAAATCCAATAACACCATAATCAACCGTAGTACCTTCAAAAGTAACTGGTAAATTCATTTGTGTTAAAGATGGGCCTGTTGAACATGTAGTACATAAGCCATAACAAACACTTGGAAGAACTAAAGCTGTTGAACCAACAGTTAAAGAACGATTTGTATTTGCTCCTGTTGTAATTGTACAGCTAGAACCTGGAACCAATATTTCTTGTCCTGTCCAAGTACTATATGAAAACTTATATTCATAAGAACCTGAGTTAAGTAGAATTGTTGTTTCCCAAATACCATCAGAGTTTGCATCTGTCATAGCGTTACAAGATCCGCACCAATTATTAAATGTTCCATTTACTTCTGGAATTGCTCCAACAGGTAAGCCACTTTGAGATACATCAACCTTAAATGTAACTTGTGCTTGAGTTGGAGGTGGAGGAGTAACGCCACAAGCTGAACATAAGCCATAACAAACTGTTGGAAGAACCATTGCTGTTGAACCAACAGTTAAAGAACGATTTGTATAACCAAAATTTGTTACTGTGCATGTACTTCCGGGTGTAAGTGCTTCTTGCCCAGCCCAATTACTGTAAGAAAATTTGTATTCATAAGCACCTGTAGCAAGTGGAATTGTAAGTTCCCAAACACCATCAGAATTTACATCTGACATAGGAGCACAAGCTCCACACCAATTATTGAATGAGCCATTTACTTCAGGGATTGATCCAGCAGGCATTGAGCTTTGGTTCATGTCCACTTTGAAAGTGACATTTGTTTGAGAAAAGAGACCTAAGCTAGAAAGTAAAAAAAGACAAAATAGTAAAGTAGTTTTTTTCATAATAAAATAATTTAAAATTAATTTTTGGCTAATGTATAAAATAAATTATTGTATATTATACAATAAGTTAAAATTAAAAAAAAGTTATTAATTCTAAAATAAAGTTATAAAAAAATGCTTTTTAAAATTTTATAGCGCAGTAAGACAGAGAAAATCAATCTAAATTGAATGTGCTTTTAAAATTTTCAACAGAAATAATAAAATTTCCTTTTTCTAAAATCCACTCATTATTTTCTCCCACAAACTTCAAATCAGAAGGGTGAATTACAAATTCAATTGTTTTAGTTTGGTTTGGAAGCAAATCAATTTTTTCAAAATACTTTAGCTTTTTATTTGCGGGAGAGATGGATGCATACTCATCAGTTATGAACCATTGGACAACTTCTTTTCCTGCAATTTTTCCATTATTTGAAACAGTGATTTTTGCAATAATAGAATCGTTTTCTCTCACCATACTTGTTTTGGAAAGAGATAAATTTGAATAAGAATAAGAAGTATAGCTCATCCCAAAACCAAAAGGCCATTGCGGATCTATCGCATCATTTTTATTGGTTTTTCCGGATAAAGTTTCGGCATTTACATAATCATAATGCTCCATTACACCGTCATATTTTGGAAAAGTATAGGATAATTTTCCAGAAAAATTTTCTTCTCCATACAGTAAATCCACCAATGCAGAAGAACCATAATCCCCCGGTAAATAAGCATTTACTATTGCTGATGCAAGAGGCTCAATTGTTCTAATAATTCTTGGTCTTCCAAAAAGACAAACTAAAATAATTGGTTTTCCAAGCGTTTGAAGTTCCTCAACTAATTTCAACTGTGCTTCACATAAATTTAAACTGCGAATATCACCAGGTTTTTCAGTTGCTGGCATTTCGCCTAGACAAACTACAATTTTATCACAAAGTTTTGCTTCTTCTATTACTTTACTTAAATCTACAAGCGCACAATTCTCCCAATTATTTAACAATGTTAGTTCATATCCTTTTTCATATTTAAGTAAGGACGGTGCGATTTTATTTTGAAATGCCTGTTTTATATTTAGCGCATTTTGTGTATTAAAACTTGAGTCCACACCTTGCCAAGTATGAGTCCAGGAACCATTTTGAAATATTAAATTATCTGCAACCGCGCCAAGCAAAAGGATTTTTTCGGATTTTTTTAATGGTAAAGTTTGCTTGTCATTTTTTAGTAACGTAATCGACTCTAATGCAGCTTGTTTTGCTGTTGCTTGAAATTCCTTAGAACCAAAATCTGGATATTGATCTAATGGGTACATCGGAGTTTCAAATAAACCCAATTTAAGCTTGGCATAAATAATTCGAGTTACAGCATCATCTAAGCGAGTTTTACTTATTTTTCCTTCCATAAACGCTTCATGAAATAAGTCTAGATATTCTCTATAATTTCCATAATACGGCACCATACTCATATCTAATCCGGCATTAATTGCCAAGACTATTGCTTCTTTTTGATTTTCTGCAATTTTATGTACCGTATGAAGCATGCGAATATCTTCCCAATCTGAGACAGCAAAACCTTTAAATCCAAATTCTCCTTTGAGAATATTCGTAAGTAAGTTTTTATTCATGTGCCCAGGAATTCCATTGACAGATCCAGAATTAATCATTACGGAAAGAGCTCCTGCATCTACGGCAGCTTTAAAACTGGGAAGGAATAGTTCCTTCATTTGTCGTTCTGGAATCCAAGCAGGTGTTCGATCTCTTCCCGAATTTGGATAACTATAGCCAACAAAATGTTTCATGCACGATAAGACAGAATAGGGAGAATTCAACGCACTTCCTTGGTAACCCTTAACTAAAGCAGCTCCCATTTCACTCGCTAAATGTTGATCTTCTCCAAGCGTTTCAAAATACCTAGACCACAAGGCCTTTCTTCCTAAATCAAGGACAGGAGAGAAATTCCAAGGAACTCCAGAAGCACGTGTTTCATACGCGGTTATCATTCCCATTTTTCTTGCTAATTCTAGATTCCATGTTGCTGAGAGTCCAATTTCCTGTGGAAAAAGAGTGCCGCCAACGATGTAATTTGCTCCATGAATTGCATCTACGCCATAAATTATTGGGATTTTTACACGTTTACTGAGATAAATGCCATGAATTTGTTCTAAAATAGTTCTCCAGGTTTTTAAATCTAAGGTATTCGCACTGACATTTAATAAGGAACCAATTTTATCTTGCTCAATTAACTGCACTAATTTTTTTTCGTCTAAAACAATAGGAGTTATAACTTGACCTTGATCGTTGGTTTTTAACAATGCATCCAATGTTAACTGACAAGTTTGGGCAATCTTTTCTTTAACAGAAAGATTTTTAACAATGCTTTTTGCCCTCTTTAATAAGGATTTATCAGTATCTTGTGCTTGTATTTTGTTAAATGCAAATAAAATTAAAAATAGCAGAAAGGTCTTCATATGTTAATGTATTTAGGACACTAAGTTAAACATTTTTGTATTTAATACCTTTTTAATAAGAATGAAGAACTGAAATTGCACCCTAAATTTGCAATAGACAATTTTTTTTATTTAATATTGTACAAAATACAAAAACTAAAAAAATAATTTTTAGATGCAAAAATTTTTATTCGTTCTATTGTTTTTGCCTGTTGTTTCCTTTTCTCAAGCTAGCAAAGTAAAGCTTTTCTATCAAAATTCACAATGGGATTTACTTGTAAACGATAAAGTATTTTATATCAATGGTGGAGGTGGGGCCGTAAAAATGAAAGAACTTAAAGAGGCTGGTGGAAATACAATCAGAACTTGGGGTCTTGAAAATGCACAGTCAATTTTAGATGAGGCACATTCTTTAGGCTTAAAAGTAATGCTTGGATTTTGGGTGCAACATGAGCGTCATGGTTTTGATTATAATGATGACGAAAAAGTTAAAAATCAATTAGAAGGATTTCGCTTGGCTGTTCGCAAATACAAAAACCATCCTGCCTTGTTGATGTGGGGAATTGGCAACGAATACGAATTAGAATATTCCAACACAAAAGTTTGGGCTGCTGTAAACGACATTGCAAAAATGGTGCATGATGAAGATAAAAATCACCCTACTTCTACTGTTACTGCAGGAATAAACGCTGAAAAGCTCAAATTCATAATGGAAGTAATGACAGAAATAGATATTTATGGAATAAACACTTATGGTGATATAGAAAATGTCAAAAATATCCTTGCTAAGGGTTCTTTTCAAAAGCCCTATATGATTACAGAATGGGGGCCAAATGGTTGGTGGGAATCCCCAAAAACTAAATGGGGAGCAGCAATTGAACAAAGTAGTACAGAAAAAGCAAATGTTTTTCTTAGCCGTTACCAACGTTGTATTGCAGCAGAAAGAAAACAGTGTATTGGTTCCTTCGCGTTTTTATGGGGGCATAAGCAAGAACATACAAGTACTTGGTTTGGATTGTTTACAGAAAATGGCTTGCCTACTGAAGCACTGGATGTTTTAGAGTTTTGTTGGTCCGGAAAATATCCTGCAAATAGATCTCCAAGTATTGAAAAGTTAAGCATAATAGTAAAAGATTCTTCTGATAATAAAAGTTCCTCAGCAAATGTTTTCCCTGCTAAAGAAAAAATAAGCTTCAAACTTTCTGCAAGTGACCTTGATAAGGACAAGTTGACTTATTTTTGGGAATTAGCGCCAGAAAGTACAGATTTAAAATCTGGAGGAGATGCCGAAGAGAAACCTGCCGCGATAAACGGTAAAATTTCTGGTAATGGCAAAGACGAAATTATTCTTAAAACTCCACTAAAAGAAGGGAAATACCGTTTGTTTGTTTCCGTTAGTGATGGAAAAAAAATTGCCTACACAAATATTCCTTTTTACGTGGAAAATGATCCAAGTTTAGCAGAAAAACAAATAAGATTTAAAAATCAAACACTTAAATCTTTTGAAAATGAATAAAGCCAGTATTTGTATATTGTTATCTTTTATTTTTTTCTGTGGAAGTTTATCCGCACAAATAACTTCGGATACTGCGCAATTTAACCCCTTAAATTCAGGTCTTGTCCCTAAAAAAATAGCAAAATCATTAGAAAATATTTCAGTTTCTGGTTTCTATCGTTTTTTAGGAGCCTATTCAAATATGGAGGAACAATATAGCCCAACCAATCTTGCAGACTTTAATCCAAAACAACGCGTTTTTTTAGGCGATGATAGTCAAATTCCACAGTTAATGCTAAACATCGCAGGGCGACCATCAAAAACAACTTCTTTTTCGACAGATTTATATTTGTGGACACCATTAACTGGAAGCAGCACAGATTATGTAAAAGGATTGAATTTAGGAGTAAATTTAACGGGCTCTCATTCTACAAAATACGGAACATTCTCTGTTAAAACAGGTGGAATACATTGGTATACTTTAAGTCCTTTTACTTTTGCTGCAAATACAGGTTACAATCGCTTTAGTATTTTTGAAAGAAATCCTTGGGATCCAACTACTGCAAATGTCCTAGATCGCTATAAGAAGTTCTATACAAATGGTGCTTTATCGCAAGATGTTCGTTGGGGACAACAAGCTTTCCATGGTTTTATTCTTGATGGACTCCGCTTACCTAAAGATTTTTCCTTTGCATTTATGTACGGAAAATCTCAATTTAATGGTGGAACACTACCCACACCGAATTCGCTAATTGCCGGAAAAATAAGAAAAAACTTTAAAGAAAACTTTGTTAGTATTAACGCTATATCTAGTCGAACGTTTAAAGACAGTTTAGCGCGTTTATCGCTAGGTTTTAATTTAATTACTTCAGAATTTCTTATTAAACATAAGAATATTAGTTTCTTGGGTGAGCTTGGCTTAGGAAATTATTTTAGTCCAACAACAATTGGGAAATATGGAGAAGCGATCGATTTAAAGCTACAATTCTCACCAAAGCTACTATCGTTCCCACTTGAAGTTCGCTATTTTCAAATTAGCCCACATGTTATAAATAACAATGGTGTATTTTTTAATACCTCTATCCAAGAATACAATGATAATTTTGGAACTGTTGAAAATGAAGGAAGTCAGGTTTCTCTGATTCCTTTTGCAAGTTCATTGGTTTCAATTGGGCAACTTACAAATAATCGCCGTGGAGTAATTCTAAATGCAGATTTTTCAAACAAAAAAAATAAATTAACAATCGGCTACAGTGCTTCGAGCGAAATTATTGGACTTTCAGATAAAATATCCTATGGACATCCCGCGAATAATTTAGCACTCTCTCGTTTTTGGCGCTGGGGATTTCCTGCAAATGTTGGGCCTTACAATAATTTAAATAAAATTTACCGCGGCGTTTATGAGACAGTCCAAATTACAGATTCTATTTCTGCAAAAGGATTTAACTCAATCGAAGTAAATTACAAAAGAGACTTTAAAATTTTTGGGCGAGAAATCTTGTTTTTCTATCTTGGAGCTTTTCATAATGTACAGCGTAATTTTTCACCTTTGCCTCGCTATTCAAAAGCTTCTTATTTACAAAGCTATAATCAACAACTAGAATTTTATTATTTACTTTTTCCAAAAGTTGTGCTCTCAAATTATTTTGGCTTCGATCGAATAATTGCCAACGAGCACACAAAGTTATCAGAGGTAAGTTTAAAACCAAAAGATCAGACTGGAAAAAGTTATGCCATTGGACTCGATTTTTTATTGGCAAAAAATACAGGCTTATATATCCGTCATCGTTGGATGAACTATGAGGACCGAAATTTTTCCTTGGATAGATATAAGGGAACAGAAACTACAATTGAACTTAAAATATTTTTTTAATATGAAAGCTTTATTATTTATTATTCTTTTTTCACTAGGCCTAAGTGCTTTTTCGCAGGAAGGGAAAAAAGTGCAATTTGTTGGAGGCGCCAGATCCTTAATTTCACAAAGTGATTTTACTTCTGATGTTTCAGACACTGTTACTGCACCAAAAACTACCGGAGGATATGCTTTAATTGATTTGGGATTTAAAATTAATCCAAATGAGAATACAGAAGTTCTAGGAATGATTCGAATCAATAATCAATTTGGAGGATTTTATGGAGCTGGTGTTACCTTTGATGTTCGCCAAATTCATGTGAAAGGAGTTGCAGGAAAAGTTCTTCGCTACCAAATTGGCAACATTGACTACAAACTAACACCTTATACTTTTTACAACCACAATCCTGATTTATTAGTTCAATCTCTGGGAATAAATAAAATTAAAGAAGAAGTGCTAAATTATGAGTCTTTCTACAAAAACAACAATTGGCGTCAACAAGGAGCGGCGGCAGATTTCGCCATTCAGTTTCCTAAAATTATTCAAGAATTGAAGTTTAATGGATTTATTACCCGATTAAATCCAAGTGCTCCTGGAACAGTTACTCCAGGATCTGGGTTACTTGAACGACTATACGGTGGTGGCAATGTAATCATGAAACAAAGCAAATACCTAACAATTGGAGTTAATCATGTACGCATTTTTGATTTATTGCAAACTGCAAATAATGATAATGCTTATCGAAATGTTGTAAACTCTATAAGCTACGATTTAAATAAAGATGGAAAAAAAATTAAACTCTCCCTGGATGGTGAATCGGGCATGTCAAAGAGTTTTTCAACGCAAAATGCTGAAGGAGGATTGAGTGACTTTTTTATCCATGTAAAAGGACAAGTTTCCTTCAAAAAATGTGGCTTAAAGCTAAAAATGGCGTACATGGAAAATGGAGCAGATTTCCGAAGTTTTGGTGCACAATCAAAAAGAATGGACTTCAATCAAGTAAATTCTTTTTATGATCGCTACACAAATTCTCAAATACTTAGGCCTTTATCTTATTATGATTTATACAATGATCCTTCGCTTTACAGCAGTAGTTTTTCTACAAAAATAATGTCCTTTAATCCTTCTATAAATAATGTTTTGCCTTACGGAATTGCAACTTTTAATAGACAAGGGTTTTATGCAGGATTTAATTATTCAGATCCTAAAAAAATCATTGCTGCAGATGTCACTTTCTATAGACTTGGAGAAATTCGTGGGCAAGGAACCACACAATTGCGTTCATTCTCATACCTTACATCAACAGTTTCTTTTAATTTATCAAATTGGATGCATTGGAAGAAAAAACAAGTATTTCAACTTGGATTGGCATACCAAAAAACTGAACGTAGTAGTCAATTTACCTTTGAACAAATTAATTTAAAATCATTAACTGCTTCACTTGGTCTTGAATTAGAAATTTGTCCTGATTTGTATTTATTAGGCTCAGCTTTTTTATTCACAAGTAAAGGAAATGAATCTATGCCTGTTCGAACTCCCGAAGGGACTATTATTAATTTTAATGAATACCTTGTAGACGGAAAGGAAATAAATTTATCTTCTGGGATAAAATTTAATTTCTCAAAAGAAGTTTATGTTGCAGCTGTTTACGAATCAAATAAGAATAATTTCTCTGCAGAAAACCCATATAAATACAATCAAATACTTCTTTATTATATCATGAAATTTTAAGCTATGAAATACTATATAACCTTAAGCGCACTGATTCTCGTTCTTTTTTCTTGTCACAAGAAAGATTCCAAAATTGATGGGCCTTCTTTAGAAGATTTAAACGGACAGTTTTCTGTTCTAAGTCCGCTTGCAGCATCTATAGATTCTGTTGACTTCGCAAGTGGAGAAACAGTTTATTTTACTGCCTTATTTTCAAAAACATCAGAATGGAATTTAAAAATAACCGGCTTAGTTTCTGGTGCAGTTAAAACAATGACAGGTACAAGTAATGAACTAAAAGCAAGTTCTTCGCTTTGGAGTGGTGAAACGACCAATCTACCAATTTTTAAAAATGAAAACTGTAAAGTAGAACTAACATTTCCCAACGAACCAGACACCTTAATTGCCTATGTTAAAATAATCCAAGCAAAAGTGAATTCAGGTTTTCTTATATCAGATTTTGAAAATGGGTTCAATAGCGGATGGACTTCATTTATACAGTCTGGTGCAAACATGAATTTCCAAGTGCTTTCTGATGCAAGCTCCCCACAAGGAAATAAATATTATAATATGGCTGGAACGGTTGATTGGGATTGGTTAATTGGTCTTGTAAACTTTAAATCTACTGCATATGGAGGAGCTCCGGCTTTCCCCTTGAGTGCCAACTCAGACAATGTTTATTTCAACGTTATGATTTATGGGGAAGAGGGAACGACCAATAGTCTTGTTCTTTTTCAATTTGAAGAAGATGAAAATAGCAACGGTATATTCAGCTCTGCAAGCGAAGATATGTATTCAAAAGAAATTAAAGTTGATTGGATAGGATGGAAACTTATTTCAGTAAAATACAGTGATCTTGTAAATTTAGTAAATGGGGTTCCCGCTGCGCCAAATGGAAATGGTGTTCATGATTCTGATAAAATTAAGACAATAAATATGCTTCATTTAGCAAATCCAAATTCAGGGTTTGCAAAATCCAAGTTAGATTATATCATTTTTACAGAAAATGGGCCGTTGGTTCCTTAAAATAGCATGAAAAAACTTTCTTTCTTCTTTGTTTTCTGTAGTCTAGTTGGATGGTCTCAAGATCTTCCGAAACAAAAAACACTTCTTTTAGAAGAAGTAACAATCTTAGAGAAAAATTACGGCTTTAAAAAAGTAGGGCTTTACGATGAAGAGGAAGCAAAATCGTATTCAATTAAAGGGTTTTCGCAACTTTCTATTTTCGACAATGATTTCTCTGATGAGGTTTGGTCGACAAAAAATAAATCTTGCATACAATTAAACTTAAAAGAAGATGAAAAAGATAAATTTTTAAGTGTGAAATGGAACAAAGACCAAGATGGTTGCGATTGGGTTGGAATGGGATTTGGTTGGGATATGTGGGCAGGGAAAGACATGAATTTTGTAAAAGATACGCTTGCTATGGAATTAGAAGTTCGCGCCATCGGAAAGTCATTCACCAATATTCCTTGGGCTTTTTGTTTTGAGGATTATTCTGGCGCACAAGCATGGTTAGGCTACAATAAATCTTTTTTGTTAGCAAATGAAATTACATCCAATTGGACAAAAGTCCGGATTCCTTTCTCCTTGTTTCCCTTTGAAGAAAATAATTTTGATTTGTTCAATGTAAAACAACTAATGGTTAAAGTTTTTGGAGAAGGATCCATAGAGATTAATTCCATAAAACTAGTTCCTAATTCTAGTAAATTACGTTCTGAAGTAACTTGTCTAAAAGTCAATGAAAAAATGGAACTTGGAAAAAAAGAAAACTGGAATATTCCCTTTACTAATTTTGGTTCTGGACATTCCTTTGCTACTTTATATTCCAAAGATTCGTTATTTATCGCTGTAAAAGTTAATGATGCTACACCACAAGTCAACAGCGAAAAAGATGAAAAATTATGGAATGGAGATGCGATAGAAATTGCTTTTTCTACCAATCCACATGCAGACCCAAAAAGAAAATCATTCTTGCTCAGCGATCAACATATAGGAATTAATTGTGGCGCCACTCCCTATGTCTGGGATTGGAAAGAAAATAAACGCATGGAAAAAGTAAAATTTGTCTATTCAAAAACTTCTGAAGGCTATTTTCTTGAACTTGCAATTCCTGTAACAGAATTATTTAAAACTAAATTACTTCCTGAAGCTACATATGGCTTCGAAATTGCTGTTGATTTGAGTGGAGCTGATGGCAAAAGAAGTCGGCAAGAAAGGTGGAACAGCATACACGCTGAAGGATTTCATTTGTCTCCAAGCAAATGGGGGACTTTAATTTGTGAATAACAAAGTTATTCGTTCACTATAAAACATACGCATTTAATGACATTGCAATACATAACCAAATAAGATAAGGCAGAATAAGGAATGTTGCCGGAGAAGTTAATGTTAATCTTAGATGTTTGTTTATCAATATTAGTGTCATAAATAATAGAATAAGCAATAGTAGACCTAATAAAATCTCGTGAAAATTAAAAAAAACAGGATTCCAAGCTACATTTAAAATCCATTGAAGTATAAAAAGCCCAACTGTCTTCTTTGGTAAGGGTGACGAAAACGCTCTCGCACAGTAAATAGAATAAAGAATCATAATAATTGTCCATGCTATCCCAAAGAAATAACCTGGAGGAGTCCATGGTGCTTTTTGAAGGTTGTTATACCAAGTATTTGACCCAGGACTTGAGCCCATTAAAATTGCCCCCAAGTACAAGTCCCCAAAATTTACTATTAAGAATACAAAAAATAAAAGTGTTTTTTTTATCATATTAAAATTCCTTTTAGACCAATTAATTCAATCATTTTCATGCTTTCTTCTTTAATAGAGTGCGCAGGAAATACAAACTGCTTATCGTACAGCACATCATTTACCCAAAAACTTACCCAATATTCATTTGAAATAGCAAATAATTCCGGTAAAATAGGTTCGATTTTAGCAGCTTCATTTGGCAATAAAATCTCCATGCTATGACGAATTGTACTTGTTTTTATTTTCTCGCCAGTACTAGGATTCTCGCCAAAACCTGTGCAAGTAATAATAATCCCTTCCATAATATCATCTCGTAAATTGAGGAGATAAATACTGTATTCATTTTCTCCATCTGCTAATGTATTTTGTGTAAGCGCAATGGCAACATTTTCTACTTTAGGGACCAACAATTCTTTTTTCATTGCTTTTGATTTTTACATTCTCTCTTATAAATTGCAATCTTAAATTCTAATTTATTCGTTTAGTATTCTGCTTGGTCATAAATAATAATATCCGTAAAATATTATACTTCAATTTAATACGAATTCCAAAAATAAACCTATATTTGAATTATCCCTGTCCTAATTAAGAGGGGATCTTTCTTTTTTATACCTTTATACTTTAATATTAAACTAAACTATGAAAAATTTATTTGTTTTTATTCTGATGATATTACTATTCGGATGTACTCCAAACAATCCTGAACCAAATCCAAGCACTACTTATAACGTAAAATTTGTAGCAATAGGTAATGATAACTTTCTTATTCATGGTGTAACTAATTCAACAGGAGGATTGGATTCTTACCAAATACAAGCAAATCAAGAATGGACTAGAGAGTTTAATGCTTCCTCGGGACAATCTATGAGTTTTTGCAGCCAGGCTTTTTCAACAACACAATCAATTCCAAATTTAATTATGTCTCTCAAAATATATCTAGATGGGGTTTTGTGGAAAGAAGCAAATGGTAATGGACCACTTCAAATTATGTCACTTTTGCCATAGGTATAGCAGCAATGTTTGAATAGATGAATACAAGGCTTGAACTATTGTAAAGAACAATAATTAAACAATGTCAAAACAACGATATAAATACGAAGTAATTATTTATTAGTCCTCTATTTTTTTCTTTAACAACCAATGGTAAAAATTATTTTGTCCTTGGTTTAAAATCAAATAGCTCCGCTAAATGAACGAGTAATTTATCGGCCACTTCCTCCAAATCTAATTCTCTTCCCAATTCTTTTTTCATCGAAGTAACAGCCTTGTCATCAATTCCACAAGGAATAATACTAGAGAAAAAACTCAAATCTGTATTTACATTAAAACCTATTCCATGCATTGTAACCCAGCGAGAGCTTTTTACTCCAAAAGCACAAATCTTCCGCGCACGAGGTGTTTCACCGTCAAGCCAAACGCCTGTTAATCCTTCTATACGATTAGCAGAAATTCCATACTCAGCCAATGTAAGAATAACGGATTCTTCCAAAAATCGCAGATACTTATGAATGTCTGTGAAGAATTGTTCTAAATCAAAAATAGGATATACCACTAATTGTCCAGGGCCATGATAAGTAATATCTCCACCACGATTGATTTTATAAAATTTTGCTTCCTTGGCATCTAATTGGCTTTCATCAAGCAATAAATTGGCTTCTTTTCCACTCTTTCCAAGCGTATAAACATGCGGATGCTGACAGAATAATAAATGATGCTTTGGAAGTTCATCCGTTTCTCCATTTCGGCGAGCAATTTTTAGGTCTATAGACGACTTGAAAATAGTTTCTTGAAAATCCCAAGCCTCTTTGTAGTCGATAAGACCCAAGAAATGACAGAGGACTTTTTGGTTATCAGACATTAAAAGTTAGATAATTCGCCTTTTAAATAATCAATAATCTCAATGTCCATGATATCCGCTTTATTCATATCACATAAATAATAGGACGACCAATCTACTAAATGAATTAAATAAAGAGACCGTTCAATAAATGAAGAACCTTTTGCGCTTAAGACATAGATTTTTCCGGCTTTTTTCTCAACTGCGGACATTGTTATTTCTAGGCGCTTCTGATTTCGAGGATGTAAATCTCCGGTACTAAAAAACACAGGCGCAAAACGATTATCTCCTCCAGACCAACCCACTAATTCGTTGTGATTCATTTCTGGAATCGTATGCTGCCAACCTAAATATTTAGCGTTTTCATTAAACTGTTGGCGCGCACGTACAATCACGCCCTCGTATTTTGTTTCAGAATAAAAAACCCCCACTTTACCAAATAAAAATAGTGCAAGATCTTTTCCTATTTCTTGGATTTCTGAAATGCTTTTACTCAAAGTGTTTGCACTTTGTGACATTGTCTCTAAGTGTTTTGGGGATGTAAATCCTAATTCAGCGAAAATATGAAGTAACTGAACAAGCGAAAAAGCTAAGGCACTTCTTGGGGGATTTCCACCAGGAACAATTATGCAATCATAGCCATTTTGCCCGCAGAATGACTTTAAATTTCCACCACTCGTTATTCCAATAATTGAACAACCCAATGCATGTGCAGCATTTATACTCATGGTTGTTTCTTCTGTGTTTCCTGAATACGATGAACCTATAACCAAGGTATTTTTATTTGCAAATGCAGGTAAAGTATATTCATTGCTTAAACTTACAGGAATTTTTATTTCGTCTTGAATCCAATTTGCAACAATTTTTGCACCGATACCTGAGCCACCTAAACCACAAATAATAATGTTGTGCACTTCGTTTTTTGGTGTGCGAATAGTACTTGATTGAGCAATAGCGATCGCATCATGGATATTTTGTGGGAACGCTTCAATTAATGATTTCATTTCTTAGTTTTATTTTTATTTGATTTATAAAGGAATATTCCCATGCTTCTTTTTGGGCAGCGTCTCTGCTTTATTTTCTAACATTTTGAATCCGATAAGTAATTTATTTCTTGTTTCAGCAGGGAAAATTACCTCATCAACAATTCCCCTCTCAGCTGCACGATAAGGATTTGCAAATAAATCTCCATATTCTGCTTCTTTTTCCAATAATTTCGCTTGAGAATCGGCAGCTTCTGCAATTTCACGCTTAAATATAATCTCCGCTGCACCCTTTGCTCCCATTACTGCAATTTCTGCACTTGGCCACGCAAAAACAAGATCAGCACCGATACTTTTGGAGTTCATTACACAATAAGCTCCTCCGTAAGCTTTTCTTGTAATAACAGTAATTCTTGGGACAGTCGCTTCAGAAAAAGCATATAATAATTTTGCGCCATGCGTGATAATTCCACGCCATTCTTGATCAGTTCCAGGCAAAAATCCAGGAACATCTTCAAACACAAGTAAGGGAATATTAAAAGAATCGCAAAATCGGACAAATCGGGCTCCTTTTCGTGAAGCGTCGATATCCAAAACACCTGCCATTGCTGAAGGTTGATTCGCTACAACACCAATTGTTCTTCCTTCTAAGCGAGAGAATCCTACAACAATATTTTTAGCAAAATCTTTTTGAACCTCCCGAAAACTTGTATCATCAACAATGCAATCAATGAGCTTTCTAACATCATAAGGAACACTTATATTCTCAGGAAGAATTTTTTCTATTTGGGTTAATTTACTTTTAGAAAATTTAAATACCGAGGTTGTAGGTGCTAATTCGTATGCATTTTGTGGAAAATAAGTTATTAAATCGCGCACATTTTTTAAGCATTCTACATCATTTGCAGCAGTAAAATGATTAACCCCTGATTTTTCTGCGTGGGTTTTTGCTCCACCTAAATCTTCCGATGTCACCTCTTCATGGGTAACCGTTTTAACAACATTTGGACCGGTAACAAACATATAGGAAGTTTCCTCCACCATAAAAATAAAATCTGTCAATGCCGGAGAATAAACCGCGCCACCAGCAGAAGGACCCATAATTACAGAGATTTGTGGAATTACTCCCGAAGCTCGTGTATTACGGAAAAAGATATCAGCATAACCAGCCAAGGAAACAACGCCTTCTTGAATACGCGCTCCACCAGAATCATTTAAACCAATAAATGGCGCACCATTCTTCATAGCTAAATCCATGATTCGGCAAATTTTAGCAGCGTGTGTTTCGGAAAGAGAACCACCCAATACTGTAAAATCTTGCGAAAAAACATAGACTAAACGACCGTGAATAGTTCCAAATCCTGTGACTACACCATCTCCAGGAATTCGTTGATTTTCTAAGCCAAAGGTTGCTGCTCTGTGTTCAACAAAAGCACCTATTTCTTGAAAAGAGTCTTCGTCTAACAACAAGGTAATCCGTTCAGATGCAGTTAACTTTCCTTGTTGATGCTGCTTTTCAATACGTAGCTTTCCACCTCCAAGTTTTGCCTCTTCTCGTCTTTTTGTTAATTCTTGGTTTTTATCCATGATTTCTATGTGCTACAAAAATAAGCTAAAATGATGTAATTTAAGCTAATCAAGACCTTATGTTTTAGAGTTGGATGACCTAATTTTAAAAGGATAAAAAACCAAAACAGAAATAAAGAGAAAAAATACGAAGATCATCATTGTTTCCTTAAGGGGAGTAAAAAACTGTACCCCCAAGAAAAAAGAAAAAAAAGAAATCCTAAAAAAACTTAAATTCCTATTTTTTACAAGGTTGTTAAGCTGCTTACTTCCAACAAGACCTGTTTTTAAATCTTGTTTCATACGCAACCATTCTCCTAAAATTAGCAATGGAAGTAGGATATAACCCTGTTCAATCCCCATATCACTATAATGAATAAAATTTGAAATTTCTTTTTGAAAATGGATGTTTGGAAGAAGAACTTTTAAGAAAAAATGAATTAAAAATAGTTCCGCGAATAAAAGAAGAGAACTCTGCGCAATAATTTTAATTTTTTCTGACTGAGTTAAATCAGTCAATTTCAAACGCCATGGCAAAAATATCGTTCTTGCAACTTGATCTAGAATAAAATAAAGCAAGATAAAATAGAAGTTCCAATTCCAGAAAAAATAACCCATTATAGGTAAAGCTACGTCTCCAAGTAAGGCATTTATCTTTTCAGCTTGCTTCACCTCTTTTTCTTAAGAATTGCAACTCGCTCTAAACTTAAAGTATATTCTGGATTGTATTTTAATACTTTGGCATATGAAAACAGGGCATTTGTGATGTCTTTTTTGTCTTCATAAATTAATCCAATGTTGTGATATGATTCAATGTGCTTGTTATTAATTTCCAAAGTCTTATCATAGTAGAATAAGGCGCTATCTAATTCATTTTCTGAAAATTGTTTGATATACCCAATTTGAAAGTATGCCACATAATACAAACTATCTAGGCGTATCATTTTTCGATATAAGCCTTTTGCTTCAGCATCTTTACCAAACAATTGCTTGGCATAAGCCAATGAATATATAACATCCGTATTTTTTGGTTGTAATTGATAAGCTGTTGTATAATATTCTATACACAGTGGGTCTTGTTTCCATTCGTAGAGTGATCCCAACATTATATAGCCTTGATAAAACTCAGGATCTTGCTGCACAGCTGTCTCGTAAGATGAAACAGCTAATTTAAAATTCCCTAGTAATCTATAAATACTTCCTTTTAAAATGTATGCGTCGCGAAAACGGGGATTAATTTTTAGCGCTTTATTAATGAAATTAAAAGCAGAATCATAATCCTCAAGAATACAATAAACATTGGCTAAACCGACTAAAGCTTTTGGATTTTTAGCATCCTTTTTAATGATAATAAGATAATTTCTTTGGGCATTAAAAATATCAGCAACTAATCTATTTGATTTATTAATAAGTGCTTCAGCATATAACAAGCGACATTCTAAACGAGTGCTATCCATTCGGAATGCTTTTGCTCCATCTGCCATGGCAGAAGCATACTCCATTTTTGAAATTGCTTGATTTCCATGACGGATAATTAACTCAAGACTATCAGGATAACGAACTAAGAGACTATCCAAACTCAAGTTGCGGTCGTTCTTGCTATTTTTCCCTTTATCCGCGCAAGATTGAAGCGTAAATAACAAGAAGAATAAAAAGTATATTAGAAAATTCATGTTACAAAAATAATGATTTTGAATTGGTTTAAATGTTCTGTAAATTTGTAGAAATTAATTATTCTTATGATTTACAGGGTTTTTCTTCTCTTTTGTTTATTTTTCTTGAATGCATCTCGCGTATTTTCGCAAGGTTGTTCACAATGTAAACTCCTTGCAGAACAGGGAAGTCAAGCAGATGAGAGTTCATTTGGATCAAATATAAATTTTGGAATTCTTTATTTAATGATAATTCCTTATTTGCTTCTTTTATTTTTATTTAGAAAGCAAATTATTGACTTCGCAAAGAATTTGTTTTTAAAAACCAGCTAGATTTTTTTTAGAACCGAGCTGTTACTCCTGCCATCACTTGGATAGGTTGAACAGGGTAATTGTACCATCGGTAATATTGTTGGGATGCTAAATTATTAATTTGCAAAAAGGCACTTACTCTCGTATTATAACGGTATTCAACACCTAAATTTATATCTACAATAGCCCCCAAAGGTTTAGCAAACTGCTCGTTTTTCTCAATAACATCTTTACCTACTGAATAAACCTTCGCGTTTCTTCCTGTTTCTATTTTTGCGCTTAAATTCACTAAAAATTTATCGTAAAGGTTGTAAGAACCCCTTAAAACAAACTGGAATTGAGGTAAATTCCATGCAAAAGCTTCATTTTTTGTTTGGTAGGAAAAAAACTGGCCAATCAAGTCAATCTTAAATTTCTCACTTTGCTGGTAAGAGCCTGAAGCTTCAAGTTTTGTTAAAGTAAGCGTATCATAAATGACATTAAATTTATTGAAAGCAAGAGAATCTGAAACATATAGGGCTTTATTTAAAATTCTAGCGGAACTTCCATTGACATTAAAACTTAACTTGCTGCTCAAAGTACCTTTAAATCCAGCATATATCTCATGTGGGTTATGTTCGTTTTGAATAGTAAGATTTGATAATAAATAAGGGTTTGCTGAAGAAAAAGTACGTAGCGAGTTTTGTTTTAATCCACCACGGATTCCTACATATGGAATAAAAATATCGTTAAATAATGAATATTTTATTTCAACCTGTGGATATATATAAACCTTTGTCTTTTTTTGAATATCAACGCTTAATGCAAGACCAACTTCAACCTTAAATTTCTTTTGGAATAGTTGTGTTAAAATCCCTGGTTGTAAATCTATTATTGTATTATTAGTTACCAAGCCTGAATCACTTGAAATAAGAATTGAGTCTTCAATGCCGTAACGATAAGAATTATATCTCAACCCTAAATTTAGATAAAATGTCTCGCTTTTATAGTTGTACCAACCTTTAGTATTCAAGTAAAATTGGTTTTCCTTAGCTCTCCAAACAGAAAGTGTATCTATAATTGGTTTTTTTGTACCCAAGAAATTAAACCCTGTTGTTATCTTATAATTTAAAATAGATGTATCCCCTCTATTTCCAATAAATTCAAAATCTGCACCAAGATTTTGATAACGTTGAGTAATTGTTTTCGCATCAGATACTAAAGAGTCTGGAAGACCATAAAAATGAAAGCCATCATTCAAATAATGAAGTTTTGCTCCAAGATTAAATGAAGCTTGATTAATTTTTCCAAAAAGTAAAACATCAGTATGATCAAATTGCCCATTTTGAAAAACTATATCGCCCCGTTTTATATTTCCAAAAGAACTTAAATGTTTTATATGTGCTCCATAATGATAAACACGAGATCGTGTAGAGTTATAATAAAATTCTCCAAGTGGCATTAATTTAGACCCAAGAGCAATCCGAGTATAAAATGGATAAAGTTGCTTTATTTTTTCTGTTGTTTCAACAGTAGCAACTGGAATTGTGTCTAAAGTTATTGCTGTAGGGTGTTGGAAAATTAACAATGGATAAGACGATACAATTGCTGCCTTAACCGTATCGATAATATCTGGAGTTGCTAAAATTCTGAAAGAGGGTTCTATTTCTCTTTTTCCTTTTCCATCTACGACAAGGTCTGGAGGCTGAGCAAAACTGAAACCAAATAACATTATAAATCCAAAAAGAAAAGAGAGCTTTAACATTTTATTCTTCGTTTATTTCAATTTTTTTTAGGTCTTCCACTGGTTGTTCTATAATTACTGGATTTTTTAATTGCATAAGTTCTTCAAACAAGTTGTTCGCCTCAGCTAGCACTCCGTCATCTTTATCTGGATAAAATTCTAAAACAGACTTGAGTGTCTGCTCAGCTTGAAATAAGTCGTTGTTTAAAATAAATATTCTAGCCTGAAGAATCAGTGCCTTTGCAACCCAGTAATTATAACTCGGCTTCATTTTAAGTAAGGCCTTTATTTCTACATCTGCTTGAGCATATTTTGCTTGCTTAAAATTTATTTCTGCTATGGAGAATTTTGCTTCAGAACCAATCGAAGTACTTGTATTTTTCACAAGCCATTCAAGTGGGGCAATGGCATCTTCAAAGTTTCCTAAACGGTAATTTGATATGCCAGTAGAATACATTCCTTCAATTTTTATTTGTGTTGTTATTCCACCAGATTCTAATACAAATCTTGAATAATAAATCGCTTTAGTGAAATCATCGATTAAAAATGCACAACGCATAAGTCCAAGTTTTGCATTGAAAATAGTTGTCGGTTTTGAGGCAACCTGCTCCAATTTTAAATAGTATTTATAGGCTAATTCATAATTTTTATGTGAATAATGATAGGTGGCTATTCGAGAGGCTGCAGATTCCGAATAAATATTTGTTGGTGTTTCTAAGAATTTTTCAAAATAGTTAAGCGCACTCAAAGTATCTTTTATTTTATAGAAGCTATTCCCTAAAAAGTAATAGGTTTCATTTACAAAACGACCATCCGGGAATTTTGATAAATACACTTGAAATTTTGAGATAGCATCAGAATAAGAACTATCTGCATAACTTTGAAATGCTGGGTTATAGAAAAGATTTTCTTTTTCATCTTTAGAAATATTAGCACATGGATAGCGATCTGCTATTTCTGCTGCCTTTTCTGGAAATTTTTGTGCAGCATAGACTTCCACTAATCCCTTTACAGCTTTTTCACATACATCTCTTACTTTTTCAAATTCATTAATAATTTTAATGTACTCCAACTCAGACTGGACATAGTCCCATTTTTTAAAATATAAATCTGCAATCCCAATCCTAGCATCTATTATATTAATAGATTTTGGATAAGTTGCGACAAAAGAAATATATAATTCCATAGCTTCATCGTATTCTGCTTTTGAAACAAAACATCTTGCTAATTCATAGGTTCCATTCATTCTATATTTTGATAATGGATAGTCTTTCAACAAGATTCTTAAAACATTAATTTTCTCGTCTAATTCTCCATTATAGCCATATGATTTTGCTAAATAAAACAATGCTTTATCGTTCAAATCAGTATTCATTTTTAAGGCTTCCTTATAGTACTGAATTGCCAAGCTGTTGTTGTCTTGGTTTAAATAATAACAGTCTGCTATTCTAAAATAAGCATCTATTTTTTTTTCTGTGTTCTGTGGATTTGATTGAAGATATATTCTAAAAGCGTTAATCGCATCTTGTGTTTTTTCTTTTGCAATGTAAGCGTAACCAATATTATAATAAGCGTCTATTTTTTGTGGCAATGCGTTTGAGCCAGGAGAGCCCAAGAAAAAACGATACGCGTTTATTGCTGCGTCAAAATTATTCAAACGAAAGTCTATATCTGCCATCCAATAAATAGACAAAGCCAGCATTTCTGGGTCAATTGGATAACGATTTACCAACTCAAAAGCTTTTTTCGAGTTAAGCCAATCCCCTTTTTGAAAAAGTTCCACGCCATAATTAAAAGCTACTGTTTGATAAACAGACTTTAATTGGTTATCTTTTGATGGTAATTTATCTAAAGATTCAAGTGCCTTTGAAAAATTACTCGTATTTGTATACACATTAACTAAATACTGAAAGACGTCTTTCGTTCTTGATGATTTGGGGTATTTATTTAAATAATCCTCAAAAGCACGAACTGACTCATCGTAAGGATTAATGTCAACTTTAAATGAAATAACCGCAAAATTATACAAAGCATCTTCTTTTATATCTTCAAGGATTGTCATTTCAGAAGCACGTTCAAAAGCACTGCGTGCAGGTAGTAGTTTCCCCAAAGCAAGGTAAGATTCTCCTATTTGATACATCGCAACTTGGGCCAAACTATCTTTTGCCCCTGTCACTCTATCAAATTGCCGAATTGCCTTTTCGAACTCATTAGATTTGTAATAGCAAAAAGCTAGTTCGTAACAATCATCTCGATTAGGTTTAGATTTTTGATTATAATTCTCTAAAAAAGGAATAGCTGCAGAATAATTTCCCAAGCGATAATGAGCATTTCCTATAAGATGATTGACATCCGATTCATTGTCAATGAAAGTACAGTTAGTAAGTGTTGGAGCAAAATCAATCACTTCTTTATATCGTTCTTGTTTATGATAAATTTGAGCTATGTAATAAGGGACAACACCACAAAAAGTAGAATCTAAGCGTAATTTTTCAAACCCTTCTAAAGCAACTTGAAGGGAAGAAGAAAGGTAATTCAAATATGAAAAAAAATACAAACTAGGAGCAGTATATTGAGATTTGCCATCTTTTGCATCTCTAAATGCATTAAATGCAACTTGTTTATCTTCGTTCTGTAATGCGGAATAACCTAATTTGAATAAAAATTCATCGTGTAACTTTTTTTCTAATTCTTTAAAGGGAACTTTCTCAAACCAAAGTTGTGAATTCACAAAATCTTCTTTTTGATAAAAATACTTACCTACTCTAAAGCCAATTGAATGCTTATAAATATTCTCTGGATAGTTTTTATTGAACGCTTCTAATAAAGCAATTGCATCGTTATTATACAATTCCAGAGCAGAAAGACCCTCATAATAGTATGCCTTTTCAACTAAAGGGTCATTTTTGCTTTGTGAACTAAAAATAAATGATCGAAATTCTTCCCGTGCAGCTCCATATTGTGCTTTTTGAAAAAGTTCTTCTGCACGAAAAAACTGTACATAAGCTCCTGTATATTTATCGGTTTTTTGAGCGAAAATAACAGATGGAAGAAAAAAAACTAAAGTAAAAAATAATTTAAACATCGCTTGTAAATTTACAAAGTAGCTAGCACTCTGAAATTTCACTATTTCAAAAGTTTTAAACTTGACTTTGTTAAGATAAAAATGCAATATTATTTCCCTCTTTCACATGTTTTATCAAATTTGTAAAAAAAAGATTGTGTCGAAAGTAATATCTATTGTTAATGCCCAAATTTACCAACAAGAAAAACTGATATTGGCAAATGTTTCCTTAGAATTATTTGAAACAGAATTTGCCTATCTTATAGGAAGAACAGGAATTGGGAAGACAAGCTTGTTAAAAATGCTCTATGGAGAACTTTCTATGGTAAATGGCGAAGCAACAGTAGTTGGGTTTAACTTAAAAAGTTTAACTAAAAAAGAAATCCCTTTTCTTAGAAGAAAAATTGGCATCGTTTTTCAGGACTTTCAACTTCTAATGGATAGAACCGTAATCCAAAACCTGTATTTTGTATTAAGCGCAACAGGATGGAAAGAAAAAGCAATGATTCATAAACGAGCATTAAGTTGTTTGCAACTTGTTGGCATTGAAAAAAAAGCGAATGAATTCCCTAATGTTTTATCAATAGGAGAACAACAGCGCGTTTCAATAGCTAGAGCACTTCTAAATTCCCCAAAATTAATTTTGGCAGATGAGCCAACTGGAAATTTAGATCCCGAAACATCTGAAGAAATTATGCGCTTGCTAATTGCCGTAGCAAAGGAAGAAAAAACAGCTATTTTAATGGCAACTCATGATATGCAAATGGTTCAAAAATTTCCAGGAAGGATAATAAAAGTAGAAGATGGAGGAATAAAAGAACTTACTTAATCAAGCATTTCACCAACTAAAGAGGTAGTTACTTGTTTTTTTACCTCATCTCTTGTTAAATTCTGCCCATATAAATATTGAAGTTTTGTTAATGCTGCCTCTGTTGTTAAATCATTCGCAGAAATAACGCCAACTTTTTGGAAGAATGCACTTGTTTGGTATGCTCCATGTTTGACAGATCCTGAACTACATTGAGTGACATTTAAAACCAATCCGCCATTTGAAATATATGAAGAAATTAGTGCTTGTAAAATCGCAGAACTTGGAGCATTACCAGTGCCATAAGTTTCTATTACAACAGCTTTTGTATTGTTAATATTAAATAAATCTTTGTATAACTCAAAAGGAATTCCTGGAAATAATTTAATTAATGCAATTTGATTTGAAAAAGAACTTTGAATAGTTAAGGTACTTTTTTTGGTTCTAAAAAGACGGTCTTTAAGGTATTCTATATTCACCCCTGCAACTGCTAAACTAGGATAATTGGGCGATTCAAACGCTTCAAATTGGTTAGCAGAAATTTTTGAGCAACGATTCCCTCTGTAAAGGGAGTATTCAAAATATACAGCAACTTCTTGTACTATCGCTTCGCTAGTTTTCTCATCAAAAGCTGCTGCAATTTCTATTGCAGTTATTAAATTCTCTTTTCCATCGGTTCGTATTGTTCCTATTGGTAATTGTGAACCCGTGAAAATAATTGGTTTTTTTAATCCCTGAAGCATGAAACTTAAGGCTGAAGAAGTAAAAGCCATTGTATCGGAACCATGAAGCACTACAAATCCATCATATACTTCATAATTTTCAATAATTATTTGAGTTAAGTTCTTCCAATGTTCTAGCGTTATTTCTGAGGAATCTATCGGCTTAGGGAAACTAATACTTTTTAAGTTAATATTTAGACGTGCTAGTTCAGGAATATGATCATAGACATATGCAAAATCGAAACTACGTAACTCTCCACTTTGCGGATCTTTAATCATTCCAATGGTGCCACCTGTATAAATTAATAAAATAGAACGCATAGTTAGTTGCTTTTAAATTTTTCAAGTTGAAATAGTTCTATTGCATTTTGAGAAGTGACTTCTGCAATTTTAGCGTCTGAAAGTTTGTAAATTCCTGAGATTTTTTCAATAATGTATGATAAATAGGAGCTTTCGTTTCGCTTTCCTCTAAAAGGGGCAGGTGAAAGATAAGGGGCATCTGTTTCTACAACGAGGTGTTTCAACTCAATAGAATTTAAAACTTCTGTTAAGCCAGAATTTTTAAACGTTATTACTCCACCTATTCCTAACTTAAATCCTCCGTAATCTAAAATTTTAGCTGCCTGTTCTAAATTTCCTGTAAAACAATGAAAAACTCCTTTTAGAAATTCATCATTTTCTTCGTCAAGAATTTCAAAAATCTCATCAAATGCATCTCGAGCATGAATGGCTATTGGTAATTTTAATTTTTTCGCCCAAGAAATTTGTGTTCGAAAAACTATTTTTTGTGCTTCAATAAACGTTTTATCCCAAAATAAGTCCATTCCAATTTCACCTACTGCACAATATTTACTTGGATTTTTGAATAAGTGAGTTTCTATTATTTTTAGTTCTTCCATCCAATTTTCTTTCACATAAGAAGGATGTAAACCCATCATTGGAATTGTATTTTTATGCTCCTTCATCAGTTTTTCCATGAGAGGAATACTTTCACTATTAATATTTGGGAGTAAAAAATAATGTACGCCTGCAGCTTCAGCACGAATAAAAACTTCTGATTGATCCTCAGAAAATTCCTCTGCATAAAGATGTGCGTGGGTGTCAATTATCATGTTCCAAACTTAAATTAATTTTTAGAAAGAAAAAGTTCCCAATTCCAAGCGTCAGTCACAGCATCATTGATAGATAGTTTTGATTGCCAACCTAATATATTTGAAGCTTTATCACAATTTGCAAAAATCTCCACAACATCGCCTTCTCGCCTCGGACCATAAGACCAATTTAATTTACACTTTGATACTTCTTCAAAACAGGAAATTATTTCTAAAACGCTTGTGCCTTTTCCCGTTCCAATGTTTACAGCTTCAAGACAACCTTTTTTATTGTCTTCTAAAAAAGCAAGCGCTTTAACATGTGCTTCTGCTAAATCCATAACATGAATATAGTCTCTTATACAAGTGCCATCTCGCGTGGGATAATCATTTCCGAAGACAGTTAAAAAATCCTGCTTTCCTACAGCAGTTTGTGTGACAAATGGTAGTAAATTACTTGGTTTGCCAAGAGGAAATTCTCCAATAAATGAACTTTTATGGGCTCCAACTGGATTAAAATAACGCAAATTAATTAAACATAATTCCGGGTGAGCTAGAAAAGTATCTTCCATTATTTGCTCGCCAATCCATTTTGTATAACCATAAGGCGAAGATGGAAGGTTTTTTGGACTGACCTCCGACACCTCTTTTATCTCCTTAGGTTCACCATATACAGTACAAGACGATGAAAAAACAAGGTTTTTTACACCAAACTCAAGCATTTTATTAAGTATGTTGATTAAACCAGAAAGATTGTTTTGGTAGTATTTTAATGGATTTTGAACGGATTCTCCAACTGCTTTATAGGCTGCAAAATGAATTATTCCCTCAAAAGAATATTTATGGAAAATTGCACTAAGGGCATTGTCATCACAAACATCTACCTCAATAATTTCAGGAAGAAAACCAAGAATTTTAGTCAAGCCATCCAGCACAATACGATTGGCATTTCTGAAATCATCTAAAATAATTGGTGTGTAGCCATTTTCTACTAACGCCACAACTGTATGAGATCCAATGTACCCTGCTCCGCCCGTGACTAAAACATATTTTGACATATTCAAAGGTAAAAATTATTTTATAGCTGCATTAATTTCATTCAGGGTGCAGGCACTAACTCTAAGTCAATTTGACGTTTTCGAGGATTTACTTGTAGAACCCGAACATGAACTTTATCTCCAAAATTATACTCTTGGTGTTTTCGTGCTCCAATAATTCTAAATTTTTCTTGATCAAAATAAAAGCGATCTCCTGGGATATCTAGCATTGCGACCATTCCTTCACAGTGATTTTCATCCATTCGAACAAACATTCCGTGTTCTGCAATTCCGGAAATTGTACCTGAAAAAACTTCTCCAATATGATCTAAAACAAATAGAGTTTGGAAATACTTTGTTGATTCTCTTTCTGCTTCAGATGCCTTGCGCTCATTTTTAGAAATCTTCTTACAAATTTCACTTAAATCATTTCCGTAACGGTGTTTTTGATTCGTTAATTCTTCTTGTAAAATACGATGGACAACTAAATCGGCATAACGACGAATTGGTGAAGTAAAATGAGAATAATATTGAAA
Organism: Chitinophaga pinensis; assembly: GCA_945883825.1. Taxonomy (GTDB): domain Bacteria; phylum Bacteroidota; class Bacteroidia; order Flavobacteriales_D; family Crocinitomicaceae; genus UBA952. Next base: position 17,808 of record CAMCYF010000017.1, on the reverse strand, counting down.
AGCCAATCCATAATGTCCAATGTTTGCAGTATCATAAGCAGCTTTTGCCATGGAGCGAATTGCCATGGTTTGAATTAGTGAATATTCATTTTTGAAACGCACATCTTCAAATAATGCATTTAAATTTTGTGCGATTTTAGCGGGATTTTGTAAATCTAATTTGTATCCAAATTTCTCAATAAAAACAGCAAATAATTGAATTTTTGCAGGATCCGGAACATCGTGCACACGGTAGATCATTGGAAATAAATCCTTTCCTTTTTTTGGTTTGGAAAGGTACGTTGCAACATGGCGATTTGCTAAAAGCATAAATTCTTCAACCAATTTGTGAGCGTCTTTTGAGGTTTTTATAAGTACTTCTTTTGGATTTCCTTTCTCGTCTAATTTAAAGCGCATTTCTTCGGATTCAATGCTTAAAGCTCCTTGTTTCAAGCGTGCTTTTCGCAAAATTTTCGCGATTTTATCAATTATTAAAATATCTTCCTTAAAATCACCATCTTTTCCCTCAATAATTTCTTGTGCCTCTTCATAGGTAAAACGCCTATCCGAATGAATAGCTGTTTTTCCGAACCATTCAGAATATACTTTTCCTGATGTGTCAATCTCAAAAACAGAGGAGAAAGTATATTTATCTTCGTTCGGACGCAAAGAACAAGCAATATTTGAAAGTTGTTCTGGTAACATCGGAACAACTCGGTCAACTAAGTAAACTGAATTTGAACGCCGCAACGCCTCTGTGTCCATCGCTGAACCTGGTCTAACATAGTGGCTTACATCTGCAATATGGACACCGATTTCAAAATGACCATTGTCCAATTTTCGAAATGAAATTGCATCATCAAAATCGCGCGCATCTAAAGGATCAATTGTAAAAGTGGTAATAGCTCTAAAATCTCTGCGACTTTCGATCTCTTTGGAATCTAAGTTAATTGGTACAAATTCAGCTTCGTTTATTACAGTTTGTGGAAAAATTGGATCAATGCCTTGATTGTATAAAATCGATAGCATTTCAGTGTCATTCGTTCCAGGAATACCAATAACAGAACTTACTTCTCCATAAGGAATCCCGGCAGATTTCGGCCAGGCAATAATTTTAACAAGAACTTTCTCCCCATCTCTGGCTCCATTCAAGTTTTCTTTTGTGATTTGAATTTCTGTACTTACTCGATTATTATCTGGAATCAAAAGTGCGCCTTTTTGGTTGAATTGGAGCGTTCCAACAAATTGTGTTCTTGCTCTTTCCTTTATTTCAACAATTGCACCCTCATCGCGTTTTGGACCTTTTTTAAATACACGGACTTTTACACTATCGCCATTCAATGCTTGACCAATATTTTGTGGTGCGATAAAAATGTCTTTTTCTTGACCCTCACAAACGACAAATCCAGATCCTCGTTGCGTTAATTGAATTATACCTTCAAATAAAGAAATGTTTTTTCCAAGGGAAAAAGTAAAGTGATTTGTTCGTTTTAAAACAGAACTTTCAACTAATCTATTCAAAGAATCAAAGACCATTTGACGGGTTGCAGGATCTCTGGCATCCACAAGTTGGCAAACTTGTTTGTGTGTTAATTCCTCTCCTGGCTTTCGCTCAAAAATTTTAATAAGAAGTGTGCTTATGCCCCCTTTTTTTTTACCTGAGGATGAGGCGTTTTTACGCTTTTGAGACATAGTCTATGATTAGACGATTTATTTTGTCGAAAATAATAAAATAATGAGAAGTCATTAATGACGGATAATCACTTTTCGAGTGATTGTTTTTGTTCCTGGAATCTCGATAACAACGAAATAAACACCATTCCTTAAATCAGAAACATTAATTTTTTTCGATGAAAAAATAGCTTCTTTAGAAATCGTCGTTCCTAAAGCATCCATAATCTTTAAGTTGGCTGATTCTACTCCATTCATGGTTATTTGAACATAATCGGCAGCAGGATTAGGTCCAATATTTACTGAGATTTCTTCTTTCACTGGCTTAAGCGCTGCAGTATAACTTAGTACTAAATCGACAGAGTCAGAAAAATTAGTGCCGTCATCTGAAAGATAATATCGGTAATGGGCTTGACCATTTGTATTCCAATCATAAGGATTAACAGTGACTTTTAATTTTCCGCATTCACTATTGTTAATATCAAATAAAACGCTTGTATTTGCTGGCGTAGTCCATGGATCAGATACATTTGCAGCATAACAAGTGCCCCCGAATTGGTCAGTACAATGTCCCCAACATAAAAAATCTGACCAAGTAGTTGGAACGCTGATTTTATCTCGTGTAATTCTCCATTGGTGGGTTGATCCAGTATTATTAATCAAATCAAAAGAAACTTCAACAGGATCTGTGGTTGTAAGCGCTACTTCATGTGTTTGTCCAGAAATATCAGTATTAGATCCTGGAATTTCTATACTAATTGTATTTTGAGCATTAAACTCAAAAACACAAATAAAAAAAGCAAGATATAAAAAAAGAAATTTCATAATAATAACTATCTGAACAAAGATATCATTTTAATGCTAAAAAACAAAAATAATAAGAAATTAAGTTGCAAGTTTTCAAAAACCAATAAATTTATCTAGAAAAATAGTAGTTTTGAGCTATGCTAGAGAAATCTGTAATCATTACCGCTGGTGGAATTGGTAAACGAATGAAAAGCACTTTGCCAAAGCAATTTATAGTTCTTGGCGATAAGCCACTTCTTATGCATACAATCGAACTGTTTTATGAATTTGATCCTAAAATTGAAATTATTTTAGCACTTCCAAAAGATTGGATAAACTACTGGCAAGAGTTGCAAATAGAATATGATTTTAAAATTCCTCACTCAATTGTAATAGGAGGTGAAGAGCGCTTTCATACGGTTCAAAATGCACTCAAAAAATGTGCAGGAAAGTATATTGCAGTTCACGATGGTGTTCGCCCATTTGTTTCTCAAACACTACTAAAACTCTGTTTTGATTCATTGCGGCAAAATTCTGCGGTTATCCCTGTTTTAACTATTAAAGAATCTATAAGGTTTTTATCCGGTAATAAAACGGAAGCGTTGGATAGAAATTACTATAAATTAGTGCATACACCTCAATGTTTTCATGCAGAAGTTTTAAAAAAAGCATATTTGCAACCTTTTCATGATTTGGTAACTGATGATGCTCGCTTGTTAGAGCAAATGGGAGAAAAACTTTTTTTTGTGGAAAGCGAAGAGGGAAATATTAAAGTTACAACGGAAAATGATTTGCGAATTGCAAAAGTAATTTTAGCTTCAAAAAAATAAAGATGATAAAACCACCAGGTCTTAAAAAAGGCGACCGCATTTATATTTGTACACCAGCAAAAGCAATAGATAAAGAACTAGTTTTAGTTGCAAAAAAACAAATTGAAAATAGAGGATATAAAGTAATTATTTCAAAAAATTGCTATGGTAAAAACAATTATTTTTCAGGTAGCGATGAAGAACGCAGCGCAGATTTACAGTTTGGGATTGATCATGAAGAGGTCAAAGCTATTTTTTGCGCGCGAGGTGGCTACGGCTCTATTCGCATTTTGGATTCTTTGAATTGGGCAAATATGTTGAGGGAACCAAAATGGCTAGTTGGATATAGTGATATTACAGTGTTTCATCAGCGACTTAACAAACTAGGTATACAAAGTATTCATGGTACAATGCCCTTTAATTTTGGAAGCAATTCTATTCAAGCACTTACTTCATTGTTTTCTGCTTTAGAGAATACTAATTATCTTGTTTCTGCACAATTTAATAAAAGTAATCGCCATGGCACTGCTGAAGGGATGCTTGTTGGAGGAAATCTGAGTATTGTTTATAGCTTACTTGGCACGAATGATTCTTATCTTTTTGAAGATAAAATTTTATTTATTGAAGATATCTCCGAGCATTACTATCAGTTAGATCGCATTCTTTTTACACTAAAAAAAGCTGGGGTTTTTGAGGCAATTAAAGGGCTCGTTATTGGCGGTATGACAGATATTCAAGATACTGAAGTTCCTTTTGGGATGAGTATTGAGGAGATTGTTTTACAGCATTTCAGCTTTCGTAAAATCCCAATTTGCTTTGATTTTCCTGTTGGTCACATTTCAGATAACCAAGCACTTATTGTTGGGGCTAATGTTCAACTTACAGTTGATGAAAAAGGGAGCCAACTTTCTTATATAAATTAATTATAAATTAAGCACTAAACGTTCAATTATTTGTTGTTTAACATTACCTTTGCAGACTTAAAATAAGATTTATGAGTAATTCCTCCATATTAAAATCATCAATCGCAAAGAAGTATTGGATGGCTTTAACAGGTTTATTTTTGTGCACGTTCTTGATCGGACATTTACTTGGTAATTTACAGCTAATATTCATCGACGGCGAAGAGGGTAGAAGGGCTTTTAATGAGTATGCTTATTTCATGACACACAATCCGGCAATAAAAATATTATCCTATTTAACCTATATTTCTATTCTCTTCCATGCTGTTGATGGTTTTATTTTAACAGTTCAAAATAAGAAAGCGCGACCAGTAAATTATGCTGTTAATAATCCTGGGCCTACATCTTCTACGCCAGCTCGCTACATGGCAGTATTAGGAACTTTAATCTTAGTTTTTATTGCTACTCACATGGCTAATTTTTGGTGGAAAGTTAAATTTTCACAAGAAATACCTTTGCATACATACAAAATTGAATCAAAACAAGAAATGAATATCCCAAAAGGTCAAAGTTTTTACTATACACAAGTACCAAGTATTCAGCCAATCCCAAAAGATACAAACACCTTAGAGGAAAAAGGAACAGCTATTTATTATAAAAATACCAATATCAAAATTGCGGATTGCTACATTGACCTTCATAAAGTAGTGATGGCCTTTTTTGGTAAATCAAACCCAAATGGGATTTTTGGAGTGCTTTTTTATGTTCTTTCAATGCTTGTTCTTGCTTTCCATTTATGGCATGGATTTGCTTCTGCATTTCAATCGTTAGGAGTTAATCACGCCAAATGGACTCCAATCATCAAAAATTTGGGTAAAGGATTTGCAATAATTGTTCCGCTTCTTTTTGCGCTTATTCCCATTTTAATTTATTTGAATAACTAGGAAAATTTTAAAGTATGTCGAAGTTAAATTCTAAAATTCCAGAAGGACCGATAGCTAATAAGTGGACGGAACATAAGAACCACATGAAATTAGTGGCTCCAAATAATCGTCCTAAAATTGATGTAATTGTTGTAGGGACTGGTTTAGCTGGAGCATCTGCTGCTGCATCTCTGGGAGAAATGGGCTATAACGTTAAGGCATTTTGTTTTCAGGATTCTCCAAGACGTGCTCATTCAATTGCAGCACAAGGAGGAATTAACGCCGCGAAAAATTATCAAAATGATGGAGATTCTGTTTACCGTCTTTTTTATGATACTATTAAAGGAGGAGATTACCGTGCTCGTGAAGCAAATGTGCATCGCTTAGCAGAAGTTTCAGGAAATATTATCGATCAATGTGTCGCTCAAGGGGTTCCTTTCGCAAGAGAATATGGAGGTTTATTAGACAACCGTTCATTTGGAGGCACGCAAGTTCAACGAACATTTTATGCGGCAGGACAAACTGGGCAACAGTTATTATTAGGCGCCTATTCTGCCTTGTCTCGTCAAATTGGCTTAGGTCGTGTTGAAATGTATAACCGTCACGAGATGATGGATATTGTAACCATAGAAGGAAAAGCCAGGGGAATAATTGCGCGGAACTTAGTAACAGGAGAAATTGAAAGACATGCTGCTCATGCTGTTGTAATTGCAAGCGGTGGATATGGAAATGTCTATTTTCTATCTACAAATGCAATGGGTAGCAATGTTTCTGCAGCATGGAAAATTCATAAACGCGGCGCGAAATTTGCAAATCCTTGTTTCGTTCAAATTCACCCGACCTGTGTACCTGTTCATGGCGTTAACCAATCAAAATTAACATTGATGTCGGAATCATTGCGTAATTCCGGGAGAATTTGGGTTCCAAAGAAAAAAGAAGATGCAGAAGCAATTCGAGCTGGACAATTAAAACCAACACAAATTGTGGAAGAAGAAAGAGATTACTTTTTGGAAAGAAGGTATCCCGCTTTTGGAAATCTTGTTCCCCGAGATGTAGCTTCTAGAGCTGCAAAAGAACGGTGCGATGAAGGTTTTGGAATTGAAGCTAACGATACGAATGAAGGGGTTTATTTGGACTTTAGCTCAGAAATTATTTCCAAAGGTAAGCAAGCAGCTTATTCTCAAGGAGATCACAATCCATCAAGTGAAAAAATAACTGAATTAGGAAAGAAATGGTTGGCTGAGAAGTATGGAAATTTGTTTAAGATGTATGAAAAAATTACAGACGAAAATCCCTATGAAACTCCAATGAAAATATATCCTGCTGTGCATTATACAATGGGAGGAGTTTGGGTTGACTACAATCTTCAGAGTACAATTCCTGGGTGTTTTGTTGCTGGTGAAGCTAATTTTTCTGACCACGGAGCAAATAGATTAGGCGCTTCTGCCTTAATGCAAGGTCTAGCGGATGGTTATTTTGTGCTTCCATATACACTTTCTAATTATTTGGCAGATGAAATTAGAACAGGGAAAATTTCTACCGATATGCAAGAATTTTTGGATGCAGAAAATTCAGTGAAGGAAAGTATTGAAAAGATAATTTCTGCAAAAGGAAGTAAATCTGTTGATCATTTTCATAAACGTTTGGGATTGATAATGTGGAATAAAGTTGGGATGGCACGGAACGAAAAAATCCTTAAGGAAGCAATTGATGAAATTGGAAATTTACGAACTGAATTTTATGCTGATGTCTATGTTCCAGGTGCGGCTGATGAAATGAATTCTGAATTGGAAAAGGCCATGCGTGTTGCAGATTTTATCGAATTAGGACAATTAATGGCAATTGATGCTTTAGAACGAAATGAGTCGTGTGGTGGGCATTTTAGAGAAGAATTTCAAGATGCTGAGGGTGAAACCTTAAGAGATGATAAGAAATATAAACATGTCGCTGCTTGGGAATACCAAGGAATGGATGTAACAAAAGCAATTCTTCATAAAGAAGAACTAAATTATGAATTTATTAAAATTGCTGATAGAAACTATAAATAATGGATAAAAAACCTAAAGTGTGGAAAATGATGTTGATTAGTTGGCTATTTGTTTATCCAGTTATCAATCTCATGTTTTTCTTAATCTTTCCTTTGATTAAAGAACTTCCTCAATTATTAAAGACATTTATTTTTACGGCAATTTTAGTTCCTGTTATGGGAATGGCAATTCCTGCGCTTCATAAGAAATTTTGGAATTGGATAACGAAATAAGATTAAAAACTGTTTTGAATAAAACAACAAACATGGCAGCAAAAACAATAAACATTACATTAAAAATCTGGAGACAAAAGAATTCTAAAGCTAAGGGTGAACTAAAATCTTATGCCTTGGAAAATGTATCAACAGATAGCTCTTTTTTAGAAATGCTGGATCAATTAAATGAAGAGCTTCTTACTAAAAAAGAAGAGCCTGTTGCATTTGACCACGACTGTCGTGAAGGAATTTGTGGTTCTTGCTCTCTTTATATTAATGGGCGCGCTCATGGTCCAGAAACTGGCACTACGACGTGTCAATTACACATGCGAAAATTTAAAGATGGGGAAAATATTTACATTGAGCCATGGAGATCTGCGGCGTTTCCAATCATAAAAGATTTAATTGTAGATCGAAGCGCATTTGATAGAATTCAACAAGTTGGTGGATTTATTTCAGTGAATACCTCAGGAAAAACAATGGAAGCAAATGCTATTCCAATTCCAAAATCTGATGCAGATAAAGCTTTTGAAGCTGCTGCATGTATTGGCTGCGGTGCCTGTGTTGCCACGTGTAAAAATGGTTCAGCCATGTTATTTGTTGGAGCAAAAGTTTCTCAATACGCCTTACTTCCTCAAGGGAAGGTGGAAGCAAAACAACGTGTTCAAAATATGGTGCGACAAATGGATGAAGAAGGATTTGGAAATTGTAGCAATACAGGTGCCTGTGAAATAGAATGTCCTAAAGGAATTTCCTTAGAAAATATTGCCCGCATGAACCGAGAGTTTTTATTCTCTGCTATCACATCAGATAAGTAATTAGCTTTCCTGAATTTATTATAGGTAACATAGACTCTGTCTTAAATTTATATTTAATTACATTCTTCATCATAAGAGCTCAAAATTTTATGAATTAGATAATTTTTTCAACATGAATTAAACTACATAATATTAGTATGATTAAAAAAATATTGAAAAATAATAGCTTAAATTGAAAAATAAGATGGTTTTTAAGCTTAAAATAAAGAATAATGTTTTTTATAAATGTATTTACGAAAAAAATCGCATTTAACAATTGAATAACTCTGGATTATTTGTAATTAATTTATAATTTTACAATCTAAATTATACTACAAAAATAATAGAAGATGAACACTTTCGGCATTGTATTGTTTCTTTTAATTTTCGGAATGGCATTTTGGATGCTAATATTCCTAATGGGCTTTATTCTGCCTTATTGGATAACCTTAGGGTTATTCGAGCAATTACGTCCAAAAAGGATTTTTGAAGAAGAAAAAAAATCATAGATTTATTTACTACTAAATAGTAAAGGCTGGCTAAGAACCGGCCTTTTTTCGTTATCCAAAAAAGAAACAGACAACAAGAACGCTAATTTTCCTTAATTTAGGAAACTGTAAAACACATTGCATGGAAATATCACCTGAAATCCAACAAAAATTAAAACTACTTGAGCAAAAATACAGCGCACTTGGGCAAGATTTATCTTCTTATTTAGATGGCTTGCTACACGCTGATGTTACCACATATTGGGATTATATAGAATTAGACACCTTATTGAGCTTACAAAAACCGAAGACACAATTTCCAGATGAACAGGTATTTATTATGTATCACCAAATCACGGAGTTATACTTTAAATTAGCGCTAAATGAATTTGAGCAATTAGGAGCACAAGTAAAAATAGACAAAGACTTTTTCCTTTCCCGTGTAGGTAGAATTAATCGTTATTTTGAAGCATTAATTCAAAGTTTTGAGATTATGGTAGATGGAATGGAGCGGGAGCAATTTTTAAAATTTAGAATGTCTTTATTGCCTGCAAGCGGATTTCAGTCGGTGCAATACCGAAAAATAGAAATATTCAGCAGTGATTTTATAAACCTTGTAGCGAAAGATAAGCGCACTAAATTTTCTGCTTCTTCTACAATAACTGAAATGTTCGAATGTGTTTATTGGAAAGAAGGTGCTACAGAAATGGATTCCGGAAAAAAGACCTTGACACTTACACAATTTGAAGAGCGGTATAAAAAAACGCTCCTTTCGCTTGGAGAGAAGTGTAAAACAAATAATCTTTGGCAGGTTTACCTAAGATTAAGCACGAAAGACCAAAAAGATCAAGTTATTATAGACGCTCTACGTCGAAATGATATAAACATCAATATTAATTGGCCTTTGGCGCATTATAAATCGGCAGTGCGCTATTTAGCTCGTTCAGAAGAAGATATTCCCGCTACAGGAAGCACAAATTGGCAGAAATATTTGCCCCCAAGACTTCAAAAGCGAATTTTTTACCCTCAATTATGGTCAAACGAAGAAATAGAAACCTGGGGCAAAGCTTGGGTTGATGAAGCTTTGAAATCTATTTAATCTATTTGAATTTCTTTCAAATAAATTTTCGAAAAATCAATTAATCCTAACTCATTAAATTCAAAATCTCTAACGCGCAGATTAATAACCACAAAAATATCCTCGCTAAAAACCGGAATAACTATTGGGGTTTTAATGATAAGCTTATCTATCTTCCGCTGTAGTTTATTTCTCTCTTCTTGACTCGTCGTAATTTGCGACGCTAAAAAAAGCCGATCATATTCTTTATTATAGAAACGGGTTTGGTTGTTTTCACTTTTATTTTGACTGCAAAACAACTCAAGGAAGGAATCTGCATCTGCATAATCTGCTGCCCAACCAGTCCTCCAAATCTTAGCTTGTTTACTTGCAATAAAGTTATTTTTTTCTTTTAAGTTGCAATTTACAACGCGTAATTCAAGATCTAAAATTGTGTTTAATTGTTTTACAAGAGCTCTACACCACTTATCAACTAAACTCCCCTTTGCACTACTGACAAATAAGTCAAGTTTTGGAAAGGGATTGTTTGTCGTGAAGCCAGACTCATAAAAAAGTTTTTTTGCAAGTTCAGGATTGTATTCCACACGTTCACTTTTGTTGGGAGTATAAAAATTACACTCTGGCACAAATCCGAATTCTGCTGGCCTCCCATCGCCATTTAACACTTCATCACAGATGAATTTTTTATCTATTGCTAAGCTAAATGCGCGTCTAACTTTTTCGTTGTTAAAAGGAAATGATTGGCAGTCAAAAGCCAAATAATTTATTTTAGAACCTTTTTTATAAATTATTTTGTGGAGTAAATTTCCCCCGTTTTTTGCAGAAGAGAGCGAACCGAAAGCATCATCTAAATTTTCCAATGGCAGCTCAAAAAGGATATCAGCCTTCTTATGACCAAATGCAATATATTGCTCATGCTCATTTTTTGAGTAGACCACCTTTATTTCATCTAAAAACGGCAGTTGTTTACCAAATTCATCTTTTTTCCAATAATTGTTGTTTCTCAAAAGTGAAACACCATTTTCAGTCGCTTCACCTAAGAAGAAACAGCCAGTTCCAACAGCATGTTTTACGATTTCCACCCCATAATAGTCATATGCTCTTTTTGAGAAAACCGTTAAATTAGGATGCGTTAGGATATTTAAAAAGCTGGTATAAGAATTCGTTAATTTAATCTCAATCGTATTCTCATCTATTATGGTTATTCCTGAAACTCCAGATTTAGGGAAAGAGATTCTTGAAAGTTTATAAAAGGCTTCAGCCCCAACAATCTTGTCTTTTAGGAAATGACTTAGTTTATTTAAGGGGCTCGCAGAACAAGCAAATTCTAGAGAAAATTTTACATCTTCAACAGTCATTTTATTTGTACTTCCACCAAAACAAGGGTCAGCATGAAAATACACAGCCGATCTAATTTTAAGCTGTATTGTTTTGTAATCTTGGCTTACAGTAAAATTTTCAGCGAGATTACCAATTATTTTATTTTTAGCGTCGATTATCAATAAAGGCTCAAAGATCTGAGATAAAACCCTTTGTTCATTGATGGAATTTGAGCTTAAAGGAAAATAGCAATTTTGCTTTTCAGAAGAATAATAAGTGAAAACCCCGCCATAGACTTTATTGCCAAGAGCAACTTTTGATAAACCTCCAAAAAGATAAACCCCAAAAAAAATTAAGACGCCAAGTGCGCTAACAAAAACCCAAATCTTTTTCATGGATTGCTTACTCTTATTTTTATTTATCTAAGATTAAGTGTAAAAATCCGTGCCCTTCAATAATTTGATTGGAAATACTCGTGGCTTTATAAATATAAAAGTAAATTCCTTCCTTCGCCAAGTCGCCATCTATTTTCCCATCCCAAGAAGGGTTATTATTTACTAAATCAGAACTGCTTTGAGAAAAAACAACTGATCCCCAACGATTTAAAATGTTTAACTCCAAAGAAACTATATTTTTTCCACTTAAAAAGAATGTTGGATTCTGAGAATCTGAATTTGGTGTAAAGACATTCGGTGCATATACCTCCGGAGTACATGAGCCATCGTCGATATTTGCTAATGGATTGAAATTTAATGCTGAAGGATTAGTGCAATCACAAACATCAAGATCAATTGTTGTATCAATAGTATCAGAACATAATATATCGTTATTAAACACAATTAATGTAACAGTTATGTTTCCAAAGGGCTCATCTAAATAAATTTGCGTGGGGCTGCTTTCTATACTAGGAGGTTCCCCATTACCAAAATTCCAAATGTAATTAGTTGCATTACTATTATTTACAAAAGAATACGTTACAGGCTGGCAATTTGACAAAGGGGGTGTAAAATTAAAATTAGCAACTGGATCTGGATCAAGTAAAACCTCCACACTATCCGATTCCACACAGCCAGCTTGAGTTACCGTAACGGTATACCAACCGGCATCAAGTGAGCTCCAAGTTTGCGTATTAAACGACAACCCTCCCGGCCCTATCCAACTGTAAATAGCAGGTACTGATGGGTTAACAAGTAAAACAGATGCCGATCCAATAGGGTTACAATTAGTATTCGTAGATTCTAGTGTATCAATTATGGGAGGTGGTGAATCAAGTAAAACTTCTATACTATCAGTTGTCGAACACCCTGCTTGAGTTACCGTAACGGTATACCAACCGGGATCAAGTGAGGTCCAAGTTTGCATACTAGAAGATCCTCCCGGCCCTGTCCAATTATAAGTGGCAGGAAATATTGGGTCAACAATTGCAACAGAAACAGAACCATTAGCTATACACACAGCATTCGTAGATATTAGCGTATCAATAGTAGGTCCATCCCAGACATAAATTATACCATCTGAAGTAATGGTATCGCCACAAGGATTGATGATATTAACAGAAATAATAATAGACTCAATACCTTCTATTGAGCCATCTTGAATAGGAGTTAAATTTAAAATAACAGTATCTACTCCTGGTAAAAACACAATCGTATCGATTAAATTATTATAATCAACACCTTCCGTTGCAGTTCCTCCAATTGTATAAATTATAGAGAGTGTATCAAGCATGTTCCCCTCGGGTCTTGTAAAAACAATATCTGCAAAATTACAACCCTCAATAATTGTAGTATCTCCAGACACAGTTGCCACAGCAACGTCTACAACATTTGATGAAAAACTATTCGCTTCTAGAAATACTCCTGAATCATAAGCCTGATCTGAGACATTAGAAATCGCAAGTTTTATATGATAGGTTTGATTGCATTGAACAGATGCAGCTGCAGTTAGTAGAACGGTGGTTCCATCGTATTGGATTGCGTTTCCATAAGTAGAGCCGTTATCATTAAAAACGTAATACGCAGTATTAGAAGCATCTCCTACATTGTTTATTGTTACAGGAATTCCCCCAGGAATTGTAGCAATATTTGCACCATTTGCATATCCTGCTAAGGCATAAGGCCCGCTAATTCCTGGACCCCATAGAAACAAGCCAAAAGCATCATTAAATGTTGAAGGAGAAAATTCAGGGTATTCTTCCGAACCAAAGATGTATCTAAAATTTAAGGTGTCACCTGTTGGGATAAAATCAAACTCTAAAACAACACCATTTGTTACAGTTCCAGCCGCTAAAATATTTAAATGTGGATCGGATGCGACACTTGCCGTGGCAGGCAGATTGTTAGCAAGGTTTGTAGAATTATTCGGCCCTTGTGCTGCAATGGCATTCCCTGTGGTTAATAATAAACCAGAACTAATTGGAAAAGCAGGATTTGTATTTGTAAAGCTTACTACATTTCCCTGTGCATTATTTGCATTAAGTGGACTGCCATTTATAGTAATATTTGATGCAGTAACTCCCATTCCCAGTAAAACATTATTTATAAGTTGTGTTGGAGTTTGAGCGTTTGAAACTACTACACTTTGAGAAAATACCATTAGGTTTAATGACACAAAAACAAATGAACTGATAAATTTTATCATATGAATAGATCGTTAAAGTTTAAAAAACAAGACACTACATTTTTCTTATTAGTTGCATGACAAAAATAATGTTTTTAATTAAGTCTAAAAAACCAGCAATATTTCGCAATTTTGAAAGCCTAAAAATCCAGCAATGAAAAACACCCAAAATTTTATTTCTAAACAAGCAGATCGCTTTTTAAATGAATTAATAATCTTACTTAAAATCCCTTCTGTTTCCGCTGATCCAGCGTATAAATCACAGGTCAACGATTGCGCGAAGCACTTGGCAAATAGTTTTAAAGAAATTGGTTTGGATAAGATTGAAATTTGCCAAACTGCCGGTTATCCCATTGTTTATGGAGAAAAAATAATCGACCCTTCATTACCTACAGTTTTGGTATATGGTCATTATGATGTCCAACCTGCTGATCCAATTGATTTATGGACTTCTCCACCTTTTGATCCAATAATAAAAAAGACAGAGATTCATCCAGAAGGAGCAATTTTTGCTCGAGGGGCCTGCGACGATAAGGGACAAATGTTTATGCATCTAAAAGCTGTCGAGGCGATGTTAAGCGCTGCTGAATTACCCTGCAATGTAAAATTTATGATAGAAGGGGAAGAGGAAGTTGGAAGTGGAAATCTTGCAATTTTTGTAAAAGAAAACAAAGAAAAACTGAAAGCAGACATCATTCTTGTATCTGATACAGGAATGTTAGCCAATGATGTTCCCTCTGTAACAACAGGATTAAGAGGCTTAAGTTATGTTGAGGTGGAAGTTACCGGCCCAAATCGTGATTTACATTCTGGTTTATACGGAGGCTGCGTTGCAAATCCAATTAATGTTCTTGCAGAAATGATTGCCTCGTTGCACGATGAAAATGGAAAAGTTAACATCCCCGGTTTTTATGATAAGGTTGTTGAATTAACAGACACCGAACGTCAAGAAATGGCAAAAGCACCGTTTTCTCACGAAGCATATTGTAAAGCTTTAGATTTAAAGGAAACAATGGGTGAAGCAAATTATTCTACAATGGAGCGAGGTTCTATTCGTCCAACCTTAGATGTAAATGGTATTTGGGGTGGATATATTGGTGAAGGCGCAAAAACAGTAATCGCTTCTAAAGCATTTGCAAAGATATCAATGCGCCTTGTTCCAGACCAAAATCCTGAGGAAATCACAGCGTTATTTACAGATCATTTTAATAAAATTGCGCCCCATTCGGTTCGAGTTTTGGTGAAGCCACACCATGGCGGAGAAGCAGCGGTTACACCAATTGATTCTATTGGCTACAAAGCAGCAAGCATGGCCTACGAAAAATCTTTTGGAAAGAAACCAATTCCCGTTCGCAGTGGCGGTAGCATTCCGATTGTTGCGCTTTTTGAAAGGGAACTTGGTTTAAAAACAATTTTAATGGGATTTGGCTTAGATAGCGATGCAATTCATTCGCCAAATGAGCACTTTGGACTTTTTAATTTTTACAAAGGAATCGAAACAATTCCGTACTTTTATAAGTATTTCACAGAGTTAAATTCAAATCCATGAAAATACTAAGCTATTTTATTATTTTCATTTTTGTAACTTCCTGCGCACCGTTTGAGCTTCCAGAATTTATTGGTTATGAAGGATTTAAAATGGGAAAAATGGACGCTAAGCAGGTTTCTTTTTCCTTAAGCGTAAAACTTAAAAATCCAAATTCATATACCTTGAAAGTAAAAAAAACTTCATTAAACTTAAGTGTTGATGACGGAAAAATAGGAATACTTGCTTTAGAAAAGACAATTAAATTGCCTCGAAAAAAGGAAACGATAGTTGAAATTCCCATGAATTTATCACTTGAAAAGGGAGCTCTGATGAGAATGTTGACCTTCAGCATGCAAGATTCTATCAGGTTAAATTTAGAAGGCGATGTGCGTGGTGGCGTATTGTTTTTCACAAAAAAATTCCCGCTGTCATTTTCAAAATCAATTTCCCCAAAAGTATTAAATACCTTTAACCAAAAAGATTAATGTTAAGCCCTGCCGCACCTAAAAAATTATTTCTACTTGATGCTTTTGCATTGATTTACCGTGCCTATTTTGCTTTCGCGAAGAATCCAAGGGTTAATTCCAAAGGTCAAAATACATCTGCAGCCTTTGGTTTTACAAATGTGTTAATTGACGTTATAAAAAATGAAAAACCTACGCATCTAGCTGTTGTATTTGATCCGCCAGGAGGTTCGGCACACCGACAAGAGCAATTTGAAGCATACAAAGCACAGCGCGAAGAAATGCCAGAAGATATTCGGTCTATGATACAACCAATAAAACGCATTGTCGAAGCTTTTAATGTTCCGATTTTAGAAGTTGCTGGTTTTGAAGCAGACGATGTGGTTGGAACAATTGCTAAAATTGCCGATCAGCGTGGATTTATCACCTATATGATGACACCAGACAAAGATTATTGTCAATTAGTTACAGAAACAGCGTTTATTTATAAGCCTGGACGAGGGGGAAATCCCCCCGAAATATTAGGTGTTAAAGAAGTTTGTGAAAAATTTGAAGTGCAAAATCCTAGTCAAGTAATTGACATTTTAGGGCTTTGGGGTGATGCATCAGATAATATTCCAGGAATTCCAGGAATTGGCGAAAAAACATCAAAGCTGCTAATTGCACAATATGGATCCATTGAAAACCTCATCGCTAATGCCCATGAACTAAAAGGAAAGCAGCAAGAGAACGTGATAAATTTTGCAGATCAAGGGCTTACATCTAAAATGCTTGCAACGATTATTACGGATGTAAAAATTGATTTTGAGGAGGAAAAACTAATCATGTGTGATGTTGACAAAGACAAAATAAGAGAGATTTTTACAGAGTTAGAATTTTTGAACCTTAGTCGGAGAATTTTAGGTGAAGAAATTACTCTGACTCAAGCGCCAAGTCCACTTGCCCCAAATAAAACACAAAGTTCCAATTCTTCTCAATTAGATTTATTTGGAACGCAAAGCATGGTTGAAGTCCATGAACCAGTAATTACAGCGGCGTATAAAACTATTGTTACAGAAAGACCAAGTTATCACTTAATTAGCACGGCAGAGGAAAGAAAAGAGCTTTTAGAAATTTTACTTACCCAAAAACAAGTTTGCTTTGACACAGAGACAACAAATATAGATGCAAGGCAGGCAGATTTAGTGGGAATTTCTTTTTCTTACAAAGCGCGTGAAGCATTTTATGTTGCGATACCGCAGGAATATGCCTCCGCCAAAAGCATTATCCATGAATTTATGCCTTTCTTCCAAAATACTGGAATAGAAAAAATCGCACACAATATTAAATACGATTTAAAGGTCTTGTCTCGCTATGGCATTTCCCTTGCAGCTCCTACTTTTGACACCATGATTGCTCACTATTTAATAAATCCTGAAGCTCGTCAAAACATGGATTTTCTAGCGCAGCACTATTTGAATTATCAGGCAATTTCAATTGAAACGCTCATCGGAAAAAAAGGAAAATCGCAGGGGAATATGCGCGATTTAGAACCTTCTGAAATTTCAGACTATGCCTGTGAAGATGCAGATATTACACTTCAGCTAAAACATATTTTTGAAAAAGAAATAAAGAAACCACATCTCAAGAATTTATTTTATGACCTGGAAATGCCGCTCGTGGAAGTCTTGATGGAAATGGAAGAGGAGGGAATAGCAATTGATTCTAAAGCATTAGCTGTATACTCAAAAGAACTAGACAGCACCTTAATTGATTTAGATTCTCAAATTAAAGAATTAGCTGGAATGGAGTTTAATACAGATTCACCGAAACAAATGGGCGAAGTTCTCTTTGAGAAGTTAAAAATTTCAGCGAAAGCAAAAAAGACAAAGACGGGGCAATATGCAACTTCTGAAGATGTTTTAGAAAAACACAAGCACGATCACCCAATTGTTCCTTTAATTTTAGAATACCGGCAGCTGCGGAAACTGAAAAGCACGTATGTAGATGCGCTACCTACTTATTGCGACCAAAATGATGGACGTATTCATACAAATTTTATGCAAACAGTAACTGCAACTGGTCGCTTGAGCTCTAATAATCCAAA
This sequence comes from Chitinophaga pinensis, assembly GCA_945883825.1. Lineage (GTDB taxonomy): Bacteria > Bacteroidota > Bacteroidia > Flavobacteriales_D > Crocinitomicaceae > UBA952. The sequence goes on along the minus strand of CAMCYF010000017.1, from coordinate 116 downwards.
CCTTCAAAATATTCCAATTCGCTCAGAAAAAGGCAGGGAAATTCGCCGCGCTTTTGTTTCGCGAGATAAGGATCATAAATTAATGGCTGTAGATTATTCGCAAATAGAATTGAGAA
>CAMCYF010000016.1 GCA_945883825.1 Chitinophaga pinensis | reverse complement strand
GAATCTATTTCCTCTTTGTATGTTTTAACTGAAGTTTCAACCAAGCGATTAAGCTCTTGTAATTCATCTGAAGAAAAGTAGCGCCATTTCCCCAGCGGTATGTCTAAGTTAATATTCATAATTCGAATCCTTTTAAGCGATACAACACGGTAATCTAGAAACTCACACATTCTTCGAATTTGCCGATTTAAACCTTGCGTTAAAATGATCTTAAATTCATCCTTTCCTGTTTGTTGAACAGCACATTTATTCGTTGTTGTCTCTAAAATTGGAACACCATTTGATATTCTGTGAATGAATTCAGAGGTTACAGGTCGATTTACGCGCACCACATACTCTTTTTCATGGTTATTACTCGCTCGTAAAATTTTATTAACGATATCGCCATCATTGGTAAGAAAAATAAGGCCGTGACTGTTTTTATCCAAGCGTCCAATTGGAAAGATGCGCGAAGGAAAATTAATGTAGTCGATAATATTATCTTTTTCAACTCCTGTATCAGTTGTGCAAACGATACCTATTGGCTTGTTAAATGCAATATAAATAGGTTTTACATCCGTTTTTTGAATTCTTACACCATCAACAACAATCTCATCAGAATCAGAAACTTTGGTACCCATTTCGGGAATTAAACCATTTACAAAAACGCGCTTTTCTTCAATTAATTTATCTGCTGCTCGACGAGAACAATAGCCAATTTCACTTAAGTATTTATTGATTCTTGTCTTTTCTTTTTCTTTCATTGTTTTTTACTAAATGTAAAGGTAGTTATATTAGAAAGAAATCATAAAGCACAAACCGAGCTCAATAATTGATCAACAGAAGAGTTGTATCAAAAGGAACCGTCAGTGCTTCCTTATATCCTTGCTGAAAAGTTCCAATATTCCAATAAAGAATGGAGTACAATTCATTCGCGTTATTAATACAAAATCGAGAAAAATAGGGGTTTGCGTAGATATTTTCTTCTGTATTTGAACAGCATTCTTCACAGCCTACAAGTCCAGCTTGTTTTATATATCTAAAGTGATCACTTGGCTGAACATCAGCATTTATAAAACGTAATTCCACCCAAGATTTAGCTTTTGTGCCATAATTACAAATCAATGGCTCGTTTACGGTCAAATCTGAATAGTGAATTTCTTTTTCCAATTTAAAATAAAGATTTTTTTCAACTACTAATATGTATTTTTCAATTTTTTCACGCGGAAAAGTAAAGGAATAGGTGCCATCTTCTTGTAGGATAAAACTATCAACTAAGATCCGTGAACTTGAAGCCACAGGAACTTTATATAATTTAATGATGGCAGCATCTAAGCCAGTTGAGAAAGTTTCATCTGTAATTTTTCCTTTAATCATAAAATTTCCAGTTCCTTTTTTACAGGAGAATAGAAGGGGAAGAAGAAGTAAAACTAGGATTATCTTCATTTTATAAGAGATTCAAAGTATGTTTTTTTGTCAGCTGGAATAAATAAAAAATCACCAGGTTCTTGTTGTGTTCCATCTCCTTTTTCCGACACAAAAGAAAAATTTGAAATGCCATATTGAAGGTAATCAAGTTCTGTAAATAATTCCAACATTTTAGCTATATTTTCCTGTCCAATTTCAATTTGAATAAGCGGTCTAACTTTCATTAAATAGGATTTAAAATCTTCAAAAACAATAGCTTCATACCCTTCAATATCGCATTTTATATAATCAATATGTGGAATTTGAGAAATAAAATCTGAAGCTTTCCTGATTTCCACAAGTTGAGATTTATTATTGGCGATTTCTTTTTCAGAACTTGCAATGTGAGGTAATCCGGTTCTTATAAATCCGTTAGATTCAGGTAAAACCATTGTAGTTTCTCCAGCTTCATTTCCTAGAGCAAAATTGTAAATCTCAGTATTTTTTTTGTGCCCTAAAAAATAGGTCAAAGTTGAGAAAAAATCAGGAATAGGTTCGACACAAATAACTTTTCCATTTTTAGCAAGCCGGGAAAAAATTTTAGCGAAATAACCCAAATTTGCTCCAAGATCAAGAACAATAAAATCAGGTTTTATAATCTTCTTAACAGCATAATGGAACTTAAATTTTTGATTAAAACCAAGGAATTTTAAATCATATAAGAGATAAAAAACGCGATGCAGGAGCTTTAAATAACTTCTCTGACCTAGAATTATAAATAAGATTTTCTTAAGGTAATTCATAGGAATAAAGAATCTGAGTGAAATTAAATTATTTGTTGCTTTAAAACATAATCTAAATGATATTGAACTAAAGCATGAATAGGTTTTGGAATAATTCGACCAATTTCAATTCCCAGTTCCTTTCCAGCGGCATTTAATTCTCGCTCAAAAATTAATGAAATTGAGCCAACGAAATTTACTTCTTTACTAGTGTAATCTTGATAACAACAAACATGAATTTCCATGAATTTTTTAAATCCATCAGTAACCATTTTACGAAAAAATGGTGAATCCTTGTGTTTTGCAATAAAAGGCATAAACGAGGCGATAAATACATTCGCGTTTGGCTCGCGATAGATACGATTCACCAAAGTTTCTTTATCCAATTGATAGGTTTCAATAAAATCTGCCTCAATATCTTTTGGAAGAAGATGGTACAAAAAACTAGAAATTAACTGCTTTCCAAAATAGCTTCCGCTTCCTTCATCACCTAAAATATAACCAAGAGCGGGAACAACTTCGCTTAAATTTTCGCCATCAAACAAACAAGAATTTGAACCTGTACCGATAATACAAGAAATCACTGGTCTTCCGGTATATGTTGCATATGCGCAAGCTAACAAATCATGCTCTACTAAAATAAAAGCATTAACGAATATTTTTTTTAAGCCTGCCTCGACAATTGCATTCATTTCAGAACTTGAGCAGCCTGCACCATAAAAATAAACACTTTTTATCTCAGAAGCTACGTTCATAATATCTAAATTCTTCTTTATTTCGCTTGTAATTAATTCTGAAGAATGAAAATATGGATTGAAGCCGATTGTTGTATGAAAACTTTGATTATTTTTACTATCAACTAGAACCCAATCGCTTTTTGTTGAACCACTTTCTACTATAAAATGCATAAAATAATTATGAATGAATTAATGCCAAATTGTCTTTTAGACACTTTCAAAGATAATCATTAATCTTAAATATGGTTGGTAATACTAGAAAAAAAACAGATCTCAATCCAAATAATTCAGTTGACTGCGTAATTTTTGGTTTTGACTTTGAACAAATCAAGGTTTTACTAATTGATCGTGGTCAAAACTTAGGAAATTCAAAAAATTTAAGAGCCTTACCTGGAAATTTAATTTATGAAGAGGAAGATTTAGATGAAGCCGCTTATCGTGTTTTGGAGGAATTAACAGGGATTAAAGATATTTATTTAGAGCAGGTGGGTGCTTTTGGTAATCCTAATCGTGTGAACAAAGAATCTGACCGTGAATGGTTAAAATCTATTCGAGATGAGCCAAATGCGCGCGTAATAACTGCAGCTTATTATTCCCTCGTAAAAATTGATGATTTTGTACCGAGAGCTCATTCCTTTGCAAAAAAAGCAGAATGGATTCCGCTCTCAGAAATAGAAGAATTGGCTTTTGATCATTTTGAAATACTTCAAGTAGCAAAAGAAAAATTAAAACAAAAAATTAAAATTCAACCAATTGGTTTTAACTTGCTTCCTGAAAAATTCACCTTAAGTCAATTACATAAATTGTACGAATGTATTTTTGAAAAACCCCTAGACAAGCGAAACTTTAGGAGGAAGATTCAAAAATTAAATATCTTAACTAATTTAAAAGAAAAACAACGCGGTGTTCCTCATAAGCCATCACAATTGTATAAATTTAATGAAGAAAATTACCAACTCTTAACACAGAATGGATATGATAATTTCGGATTCTAACTCTTATTTACTCACTCAAATATCTGCTCTTACATTATCCGCTTTACTCATTTTCTCATGCAGGAGCCCTAGAAAAGAAGTTAAAAATACTAAAACAAAACCTGAAAAAAACCTTGTTATAGTCTGCAACGATTCTTTCTGTAAAGTAAATTATTTAGGTCCTGAATTTACAATTCAAAAAGGTGAGATTATTGATACAGCTCATCGCATGTCAAATTTAATTTCAGGAGAGGTTGGAAAAAAACTTAAAAGTCTTTTTGACAAAAAAAAATACACTAAAGTTGACTTAAAAAATATCAGAATGACTTCAATAGATATGGATAATTTAGGTTCCGTCAAACTTGAAATCTTCATCCCTTTTAAACGTGTAAAAACCCCATGTGAAGCAAGAACAGGATTTGATCACTCTGGAGGCTGGGACCATGATCCTGAAATTGAAAAACGCAAAAAAAAACTTTCAGGAATTGCAGTTTGTGAACAATTAGAAATAAGCTCTTTAATTAAGACACCTGAAAATTTTCAAGAATATTGGATTCAATGGAAACACAAAGATTTCCAGGAAAATTGTGCTTGTAACTAAAAACCAGAATTTATACTTTATAAAAAGGTAAGGCAACTACTTTCGCCTTTATACTTTTTTCTCGAACTTCGATAAAAATTTCAGTTCCTACAATTGAAAACTCAGTTGCTACATAACCCATTCCAATCGCAATCTGCCTACTTGGCGACATAGTTCCAGAAGTCACCTTTCCAATAACATTATTCAGAGAATCTTTTATCAGATAATCGTGTCTTGGAATTCCACGATCAATCATTTCAAAAGCAACTAATTTGCGTTTTAGACCTGATTTTTTTTGGTTCAATAGAAAGTCAGAATCTGTAAAATCTTTAGTAAATTTTGTTATCCAAGATAAGCCTGCTTCCAAAGGAGAAGTTGTATCATCAATGTCATTGCCATACAAGCAAAAACCCATTTCTAAACGCAAAGTATCTCTTGCTGCCAAGCCAATTGGTTTTATTCCAAACGCTGCACCAGCTCTAAATAGTGCATCCCAAACTTTTTCTGCATCTTCATTTTTCACATAAATTTCAAAACCTCCAGATCCAGTATAACCAGTAGCTGAAATCAATACATTTTCAACACCTGCAAAATTTCCATGCTTAAAGGTATAATAAACCATCTCAGAAAGTGCAATGTCTGTCAATTCCTGTAAAGCTAAAGCTGCTTTTGGACCTTGGACAGCCAATAGAGAATAAGCATCAGAAACATTTTCCATTTCAACACCCAAATCATTCAATGAAGAAATCCAAGCCCAATCTTTTTCGATATTTGAAGCATTTACAACCAAGAAATATTCATTTTCACTTACACGATAAATTAAAAGGTCGTCAACTATTCCACCTTTTCCATTTGGCATGCAGGTATATTGTACTTTACCATCAAATAAAACAGAAGCATCATTGGATGAAAATTTTTGAATTAAAGCCAATGCATTTGGTCCGCGAAGAATAAATTCTCCCATATGAGAAACATCAAAGACCCCTACTCCATTTCGAACAGTAAGATGCTCTGCATTTACACCTTCATATTGCACGGGCATGTTGTAACCAGCAAAAGGAACCATTTTAGCCCCCAATTCAATGTGTTTATGTGATAATGCAGTATTTCTCATACTAAATCTTATTTTTTTACTCGTTCAACATAAATACCTGTTCGCGTATCAATTTTGATTACTTCACCATTAACAATAAATAATGGAACTTTAACCTCTGCGCCTGTTGCAATTGTTGCTGCTTTCATAGAATTTGTTGCAGTATCTCCTTTCACACCTGGTTCAGTATACGTAACTTCAGAAATAATATACATCGGTAATTCTACCACTAAGGGCGTTTCCTCTTCTGCATGAAACAAGATATTTACAATCATTCCTTCTTGCAAGAAATACGGTTTCTCTACCATCTTTAATGGAATATTTACTTGCTCGTACGTTTCATTATTCATAAAAACATACGACTCCGTTTCTTGATAAAGATATTGGTATTCGCGGTTTTCAATGCGCACAATTTCAATTTTATGTCCCGCAGAAAAAGTGTTGTCAATTACACGACCAGTTTCGATTTGACGCATTTTAGTGCGCACAAAAGCTGGGCCTTTTCCAGGTTTCACATGTTGAAACTCTATTACTTGAAATAATTTCTCATTGTGACGAATACACAAACCATTTCTTATTTCTGCTGTTGTTGCCATGATTTTATTTTTGGGCAAAGATAGTCTTTGATTTTGTTTCGGCACAATCTAAAGCAAAAAAAAGGCTCCCGAAGTGGAAGCCTTTAAAACTATCGTAAAAATTAAACTATTCGATAATCAATTGCTTTGTTATTTTGTTTCCATCTATTAAAACCGTTATAAAATAAACTCCTGCAGTATAATTTGACGTATTTAAATCTAGGTTCCATGAACCATTCAGCGATCCGTAATTTTTTGAACTTAACACTTTTCCAGAAACATCTAATAAACTTAAGACAACAGATGCTTGAGATTCTAAGTTAAGATGAATTGTTGTCTTACTGCTTGCTGGATTAGGATAAACTGTCATAATTTTCTCTAAATTCTCTCCATAAATTGTTGATAAACCTGCAACATAGCCATTTGCTACCGCTTCTGCGATTGTAGCTTTTCCTGCATTGTCTATTCTTCCCTGAGGATCCAGTAAAAGTCCGATTATATTGATGCTGTTTTCATCCCACGTTGCTGGAAGTGTAAAAGAAATATTCAAGGTATGAGATTGACCAGCAAGAACAGTTGCAGGAAAACTATTAACCTCACCAGTAAAACTCGGAGCAATTGCTCGGGCTACATGATCATAAACCATTTGTGCTGCTGGAACACTACTTGGTAATGACTCAAAGCCACCCATAACTCCGTTCCCTCCACCAGCGTAAGCATTTGATTGATTATATCCTGAACCTGTTCCAGTTACACCATCTTCTGTTAAAACGCATGCCAACTTATATGAACTATTTGCTGCTAAAGCGAAATCTGCTTTTACTGAAACATTTAAAATACGACTTGTTGGATCCCAAGTTGCACCGTTAATTAATGTCGCAACTGGAGGGATTTGCAAACGCGCAAAAAAGTCAGGAGACATTCCAGATGGATCTACATCAGTTCCCCTATCAACAATTGCACTTGGGTAACCTCCGATAAATGCTCCAATTCCAGAATCATACTCAACAACTGTCATTGGATCTCCATTATGAACAGCTATCCCTTCCCAAAACTGATTATATTTCGTTTCAAACTGATCCATAAAAACTGCACCACGAGGACACCACTGACACCATGTTCCCGTTGCTTCCTCACCAATAACCATTTTTCCTGGAGCAGGAACAACAGGATTAATTGAACCAGATAATGTGTTATCTTCAGCAAGGTCATCATTTCCACCATTGATGTTTGAAATTACAACTGTATAAGTTTGATTACCCGGAACCAATTGAAATGAAGGCATTGTAACATTATAACTAGCAATACTTGCAATGTTTTGCGCACTAACACTTGAATTATATAAAATACCGTTATAAGACAAAGAGACATCAAATGAATTGATAGCTGTTGCTCCTCCATTTTGAATTGAAATTACTGGAGTGGCAGTTTGACCAGCTATTTCTCCACCTAAAGCTACATTTGAAACAAGTGCATTCAAAGTAGGAAGCACATAAGGAACATGATTAAATATCACATCATCAACATAAAACTGACTGTTTGCTACAGGAAAAAAATCTGTAGATGCAAGGGTGTTTATACCATTTGTCCAAGTGCCAACTAAAACTCCATCTAGATAAGCCTTCCAGATATGAAGTGTTAAATTCGCTTCAATTTTTAAGCTAAACCAAGCAGCTTGAGGATAAGATGCGCTTACTAAATTTGTGGTTATACCATCGTCTACATACAAATTTCCAGAATCGAAATTTACATTAAGTGCCCAGACTTGACCAACCGTTTGATTAGCTTGAAAATTAAAATAGCCAGTTTTCCCAGAATTCACATAAAAATCAGATTCAAATGTGAAAATTCCTGAATTGTAAACTTGTCCAAATTTTAAAATCACATCTTGAGGACCACCAGTTGCAGCAGTTGATGAGAAGTAAATTGAATGAGGCGCTGAATTCGCATTATTATTTGTAATTGTTACATCTTCTGCATTTCCTTCCGTTCCACTCCATGTGGACCAAGAAGACGATTGGGGACCCAAATAGGAACCAACAGCATAGGAATCAAAATTTTCAGAAAAAAGTTGCCCAAAGGAAATACCGAATGAACAAAAAGTAGCAAATAGAAATGTAATATTTTTCATGGTTTTTGTAGTTTATATTTTTGCTAAAATAATGTATTTTTAGGAAATAAAAGTTTTTTTAAATAATATGTCTCTATTTAATTTTTATTGCTAAATTCGGCTCAAACTAAATATAAAATTATGGCAGCAGACTTAAAACAAACAAATGGTATTGACATGAAATTTGGACATCCAAAGGGACTTTGGTACATGTTCGGAACAGAAATGTGGGAACGCTTCGGGTATTACCTGATGTTAGGGATTTTTTCTCTATACATGATAGATGGTTGGAACAACGGTGGAATGGGGTTCTCTGCGGATACTAAATCTGATATTTACGGCACCTATCTTGGCTTGGTATATTTAACGCCTTTTATTGGTGGTTTACTTGCTGATCGACTTTTTGGATATCGAAATTCAATAATTTTAGGAGGCTTAATGATGGCATGTGGGTATTTTTTATTATCTGTTCATTCAACCACTACCTTTTACATTGGCTTACTTTTAATCATCTTAGGCAATGGTTTTTTTAAACCAAATATCTCTACTTTAGTAGGGAGTTTGTATAGCGAAGATTCTCTAAAAGACAAGAAAGATGCTGGATTTAATATCTTTTATATGGGCATTAATATCGGCGCCTTCGTTTGTAATTTTGTCGCAGCATATATGCGCATTAACTATGGTTGGGGAGCTGCTTTTGCAGCTGCAGGAGTTGGAATGCTTATTGGAATCATCATTTTCATCATCGGAAACCGACACATAAAATCATACGATGTCATTAAACCACTTCAAGAGGGAGATATGTCAACAGGAAAAATTTTAAGCCTAACTGTTTTACCCATGTTTATTTTTGGAATTATTGGCTACATGCTTCCAGGAAATTTCTTAGGTTCTGACACCAATGATGCCTTTATTATTGGTTGTCTTCCTGTAATTGGCTTCTTTATTTATTTAGCATTCAAATCTGAAGCAAAAGAAAGCAGAGCCATAAAAGCGCTATTGGCTGTGTTTACCTGTGTTATTTTATTCTTTGCTATTTTTCATCAAAATGGAGATGCACTTACCATTTGGGCCGAGGATCATACAGATAGAGAAATGTCAGCAGGAGTTGCAGGAGTTGCAGATAAGGCAGGAATGGCTCAATCAGTAGTTAATAATGAATTGGTATCTAGTGATGATAAAACGTTTAATGATTCAATTACTAAATTAGAGAAGATAGCAGAGACAATGCCTAGTTCAACAAAAACTGAATTAGCTGAGCGCTCAGCATTTAATTCAAACATAGACCTACAAAAGAAGTCAAGGATGTATTTCAGTAATCTACCAAAAGAAAAAATCCCTGCTAAAGGAGAAGATTTAAAACTATATTCAACAGAATTATACCAATCAATCAATCCGTTTTGGGTAGTACTATTGACACCGGTAATGGTTGGTATTTGGGGCTTTTTTAGAAGAAGAAAAAGAGAACCAAGTACGCCAACAAAAATATTTATTGGACTGGTTGTCACTGCCTTGTCTGCTTTAGTAATGGTTGGAGCTGTATTTGCTACCAATGATATGACTGGAAAAGCAAGTTCCATGTGGTTATTGGCTTCCTATGGCGTAATAACTATTGGAGAATTGTGTTTATCACCAATGGGGCTTTCTTTAGTTTCTAAGTTAAGTCCTCCACGTATTACTGCTTTAATGATGGGTGGCTTTTTCTTAGCAATTTCAGTTGGAAATAAACTTTCAGGTATGCTTTCAAGTCTTTGGGAAACTACTGAACAAAAAGAAAATTTCTTCTACCTAAACTTTGGTTTGGTTATGGCAGCTGCACTTATTCTTTTTGCTATGTTGCGATGGTTGAATCGGGTTATGAAAGAAAATAATGTATTGTAATGGCAGATAGCCCAGAGTTGACCTTAGAACAAATACAGAATTTTAAAGGCAAATACCCCAAGCAATTGTGGTATTTGTTTTTTATAGAAATGTGGGAGCGTTTCTGTTTCTACGGAAACCGTGGTATGCTCACTGTTTTTATGGTGGATGTATTATTGCTTAGTGATAAGAGTGCAAATCTAAAATATGGCGCAATTCAAGCATTTGTTTATGCCTTTACATTTATTGGTGGATTGTTTGCTGATAAAATTTTGGGCTTCCAGAAGTCATTGCTTTGGGGTGGAATTCTTATGATTACTGGAAGTGTTGTTTTGGGGATTTCAGCTCATGATTATTTTTATTATGGCATCTGCCTTTTAATTATTGGAACTGGATTTTTTAAACCAAACATTTCAACAATGGTGGGAGAATTGTACAAAGAAGGTGATGCTCGACGTGATGCTGGCTTTGGATTATTTTATGCAGGTATAAATGTTGGTGCGCTTTTCGGAGGTGCGATTTGTGTTTACGTTGGGAAAATGTATTCGTGGGATTTCGCTTTTTTACTTTCAGGAGGATTTATGATTCTTGGATTAGCTACTTTTTTAGTTACGAAATCAAAGCTTGGGCCAATTGGATTGCCGCCTGCTACAAGTAACCCAAGCACTGCAAAAAGAAATCAATGGATGGTTTATGCTGGCTCAATTTTAATTCTGCCATGTATTTATCTTATGATAACAAACACGCGTTATACTGATATTTTTATGTATGTAATTGGACCTGCAACTCTAATATATTTGATATATGAAATGCTTAAACTAGGTTGGGAAGAAAATAAAAAAATGCTTGCAGCACTCGTATTTATTCTACTATCAATTTTATTTTGGGCTTTTTTCGAGCAAAGTGGTGGATCCTTAAGTTTGTTCGCAAAAGACAATTTACATACGGACTTATTCTTTTTTAATATGGATCCAAATGTCGTAAATAATTCTTCGAATTCTTTATTTGTCGTTCTTTTTAGTCCTTTAATCGGATTACTTTGGATTTGGACGAAAAAAAGAAAAATTGAACCTAATTATTTCGTGAAATTTGGAATGGCATTTTTATTTTTAGGTGGAGCTTTCTATGTCTTTTATGTGAACCGCTTTTTTGCTGATGCAGACGGTAAAACCTCACTTCTTGTTTTTACTGCTGCCTATTTTGTTATAACGCTCGCGGAATTGTTGCTTTCTCCAATTGGTTTATCCTTGATGACAAAACTTTCTCCAAAAAAACTTTGGGGAGTTATGATGGGTTTATGGTTCTTAGCGAGTGCTTATGGACAATATGTTGCTGGAATTCTAGGAGCTGGAATGGCTTCTCCAGATGATAATGCTAGCGCAAGTGTAAAATTAGATCTTTATACTGAAGGTTATCATCAATTAGCAATTTATGGAATAATCACAGGAATTGTTGTTATAATCGCTGCTCCTTTTCTAAAGAAATTGATGAGAAATGTTGAATAAATTTTCATTTATTCATATCCAATTAAAGCAAATACAGAAAATGAAGATAGCCAGTGGTCAATATCATAATTTCCTTTACCTATGCTTTCTTGAGCATAATCCCACATGTCGTTCATAGCAGTCACCCACTCTTTCTTAGTGTTCATATCAATCGTTCCTTCAGGAAAAGTTTTTAGAATTCCATTTAAACACCAAATTCGATTTAAATGGTAACCATCCCAGTGTGACTCATAACCATCATGCTTTAAAGATCGTTTAATTTGCAGAGGGATATTTACCTGTTCAGCCAGAAATAAATCAGGACAGAAATCTTTCAGCCAAGAGATAAATTTTTCTTTAGGTAAGACTTTACGCATTACATCTGTAACTAGCAAACTTGCAGACATGAAGTCATATTCAAATGGCTCTTGCTCAATCGGGACGTCTTTTACATCACCATAAAATCTTTCCGCAGCTTTTACGAGTACTTTTTTAAGGGCAACATTTTTTGAACTAAGGGCATAATCGTAGGCAAAAGAAATACCTAGAGCTGGACTATCATGACTGCCAGATAATTTAACGCTTTCAGTATTTGGCCATACTATTAAATGAACATTGACAATGTATTCAGTTAGTGGTTTCAGGTTATTCAACCAGCGTTTTGCGTCCTTATCATCCCAATTTATCAATTCATCTGCAACTTTCAAAAGCCATGATTGACCATAAGGAAACTCAAATAATCCGTCTTCATTATTTTTTACGTAATCCAACTCTACTAAAATTTTATCTTTTGAAAAACTCAATTCTAATTTTTCACGAATTTCAGTAGCCTCTGGAATAGTTGGATACAACTTTAAGATTTTTATTAGAGCCCAATGATTATGAACAGCTGAATGCCAATCATAACAACCGTAAAACGAAGGCCATAAATCTTTAGGTCCTGTAGAACTGCCTTTTTTGAAAAGTGCACGGTAGAAATAATGAGGAGAAGATTTGCGAGTACAATCCAATGATAACTTAGCAAAATAAGATGCTCCTTCATTGCTTAAGGTATAACGACCATCTTCGAGTTTATTTACTAAAGATACTTGAGCAGTCAGATTAGTAAAATAGACAAAACAACAAAAACAAATTAATTTTTTCATTTTAAGGGGGCTTCAGGTGGTTTCTTAAATCCTTTTGTAGCTATTTGATATGTTTCTTTTCCAATTCCAACAATAGAAACCATGTTTAAAGGAAATTCTAGTAGTACATGCGTAAAACTCAGGAAGAAAAGGAAACTCAGTCCTAAGGAATAATTGTAGGCGTACAAAGCACAAGCTGTTAGCCATAAAAGTAAAACAGCAATAAAACGTATTTTAGGAACTTTGTGCCAACGAATAACTTCCGTTTTACTGAACCAATTTAAGTAGTGGTACATATATGCAAAAGCGATAAAACGCATGAGCATAATGCCGAAACCAGAGAAAAATACGTAGTTCCAATAATAATCTTTTGATTCAATAGGTATGGCTAATTTTGCGGGTATTGGTCGCATGTAATACTCACTTTCAGGATTTGGAACAATGAATGCCTGGTTTAATTTATCGCTTAGTGAATCTGTAATTCTTTGTCTTTCCGCAATTGGAGTCTGATTTGTTTTGGAATCTTTATTTATAATAGAATCAAGGTATTGCTTGTTGGTTAGATTAGGTTCATTCATAAGTCTAAAGTGATCTAGAATACTAACATTTGTATAAAAGAAACCATCTCCATCTGCATAGTATGCCTCTTTTCCATAGTCAGAAATGTAATTTTTTTTCGGCGTAACCGGAAGTCCATAAACAAGATAGATTGGGATGATGATAAAAGCAGCTACAGAAAGAAGTCCTGTTTTACTTCTTGATTTCAAAGCACCGAACAGCATAAATAAGCCCGTAAATAAATACACATGAATTAAAGTTGGAACCAATGAGGTTAATGCAAAAATAGTTGTGCTTTTCGAATTTTCACTTGCATTTTCAGGAGCTAACCAACCAGAAATAAAAATAAATATGAACAAAATTGCAATAATCTTAACCACTAAATTTTTAACAAAAGCGAAAAGAAGTGAACTAAATAGCGCCAATACCAGCAATTTGTCAAAAAGGTTCAAAGCAACAAATTCTTTGTAGAAATCAATATTAAACTCAAAGTCTTTAGCAAAAGCAGCGTACGATAATGCTACACCGATTAATAAAAGAGGTACGAAATCATATTTTCCCTTCGTAAAATATTGTCGATCGTGCAGCCAGCTAATTTCAGTAAGATAATGCAAAGGACCAAGGAATGCATAAGCAAGTAAAAATGTCTCGAAAGGCAAGAAAAAAGCAAATACTGCTGTGATTAACATTAAGCCAATGTTCAAGAAATTTATTTTAGAATCTTTAGTCAAGGCCATTGAGTGCGAGTTAAATTTTTACAAATTTACGATATAAAGATTTAATAATTTAAAAACAGAAAACATATCTTAAAAGGTACATTCAACCACTAAATACAAGTTTATTTTCATAAAAATATATAGAAAAAAGATAAAATTGACTGTTTTAAAGTCCTAATTTTTTTCGACCTAAAATTTAACTTATTCATTACCAGTAAATTATCCTTATACTTACCTTGTCTATTTCCATCTGAAAAAGGAAATAGTGTCTTATTAGTTTGATTTTTATATCTATGGTTTTACACCTGCCTTCAATTTATTTTGGTGACCATTGAATATTTTGCAATTTATCTTTAATTTTTTTCTCCATTTAAGAAGTCAAAACGGTCTTGTAATGACCAAGCTTTCTGCGTTCTTCTGCTAATATATTTTCATGATGCACATAATAAACCTGCTTCTTGCTTTTACGCTTAAGTTGAAGATAGAATGTTGATTCAACTATTCCGATTGTGATAATATTGGATTTTTTTGAATATTTTTCTTTCAACATATGCTCTATTGAATATCTTTGCTCAAAGGTTAATTGTTTGTGTTTCATAATCCAAATTTTTAACTTTTAAAGGATCATTCCTAATAATATTTAACAAAAAAAAATGAAATTAGAATTAAATCGACGAGAAAAACCCTATGTTTTTGAGTTAGAAAATGAAAATGGTACAATCTGTAAAATTGATTCATCAAAAGATATCGGTGGAAAAGAGAGAGGATTAACACCTATGGAGTTGCTAGCCGGAGCTTTGGCTTCATGTATTTCTATCGATATTTTAATGATTCTAAACAAACAAAATATTGAACTAGACAACTATTCGGTTTCTGTGGATGCAAAAAAGAAAAATAGCGTACCAAGTCCCTTTGAAAAAATCCATCTTGTATTCTCCATCGATGCGGAAATTGATTTACTTAAAGTAGAAAGAGCTATTCAGCTTTCAATTGACAAATACTGTTCTGTAAAGGAAAGTTTAAATCCTGAAATTATAATTACAAGCGAAATAAATGTAATTTAATAAAGGAATTTTGGATCTGACTTCAGTAAAGCAAGTGTTTTTGCTTCTTCAGAATTTTCTTCAGGAGTAAAATTATATTCCCAATTTGCCATTGGCGGCATACTCATTAAAATAGACTCTGTTCTTCCGGAAGAATAAATTCCAAATTTTGTCCCACGATCATGTAATAAATTAAATTCAACATAGCGCCCTCTTCTTAATGCTTGCCATTTTAACTCTTCTAAAGTTGGTGTAGCATAATCTTTAAATTCAATCTGCTCTCGATAAATAAGTGGGAATTTACGTCCTAAATCCAAACAGAAATTTAGGACTTGCTCTTTTGAAAGTCTAGAATTTTCATTCTGATTGTCAAAAAATATACCACCTACTCCTCTTGTTTCATTTCGGTGAGGCAAGAAGAAATAAGTATCTGCCCAAGATTTAAATTTCGGATAAAAATCTAGATTATATTTGTCACAAACGTTTTTAAGTGACAGATGAAAAGCTCGTGCAGCACTTAAATCAACATAATGAGGAGATAAATCAATTCCTCCACCAAACCAATAAGTACCGTTATCCAGCTCAAAATAGCGAACATTCATGTGAATTATAGGATGTCTTGGATGTTTTGGATGTAATACGACTGAAACTCCAGATGCAAAGAAATCACCATCAGACATTGCCAATTGACTTTTCATAGCATCACTAACTTTACCATGAACAGCAGAAAAAGCTACTCCTCCTTTTTCGATAATATTTCCATCTGTAATTGTACGGGTAAAACCTCCTCCACCTTCATCGCGCGTCCATGCATCTTCTTTAAATATCGTATTGCCATCCAACAGTTCCAATTCCTCACAAATTAAAATCTGAAGGTTTCTAAATTCTGTTTCTATTTGAGACTTATTCATTTGGAGATGAAATTTTAGACTCAAAATCTTCAAACATAAGAAGGAAGCACCCTGTATTTTGAAACCCTTTTCCATCAGGGTTTTCAACAAATGAAAAATTACTAATCAGTCCCGTTGAAGCTACTTTATCTGTCATAAAATACTTACATGCATTATAAACTACATCATAACCGAGACAAGCCATTTTTGTCAAATCTACGTTATATTTTTTTCTATAAAGCTTATGAAATATTTTTAATGTAGGATCATTGTATGAAAAATAACTAGGCGCCATATAATAAAAAGAAAATTTATTTTTTATTTCACCATTAACTTCTTTAAAATCAACCCATTCTTTTAATCCTACAACTTGAAATAATTCATTTTCTTTACAATGAATTAAAAGGTTGATTACTTTTTCTTTTTCGTTTGATAAAAAAATAAAGCATGTTGAACGACCATTTTTAGTGAAAAGTTTATAATTATCATAGTTAGCTTCAATTATTTTTGAATTATATCCTAAGGCAACTTCAGCTCGAAATGCTGATAAAAAATGTTGGTACATTAAATCATCTGCAGCATTTCCACTTTTCACCAGAACAAGTTGTTGGTCTTTTTTAGTTCTTATCAATTCTTTAGCAAGTTTTTCAAGAAGAATATTGTTATTCGTAACCATTGCATACGCATTTTTATTTTCAAATAAAAAGTTTGAAAAAGTAACAGAATAAATCATTTTGACATTATTCTTTAAAGCCCATTCAGCAACAATTTCTGCTTCTTTTTGATGAAGAGGTGCAATTATTATATCCATTGCAAGAAAGGATTTTTGTTCTAAAATAGTTTGCAAACTTTTAGTTTTATCAAAGTAATCGTAAATAAAAAATTCTGCTTTAAAACCTAAATCACTTAAAGAATCAATTGCTAATTTTGCCCCCATATAATACTCAATGGCTGCATTGGATGTAGATTTTTTTCCATCTGTCTGAGAATCTAAATTAAAAGGAAGAAATAAAGCAACTGACAAAGATTTTTTATCCTTTAATGAGGGGAATTGAATAGTTTCTGTTTCCTGTAAAAGTGGAACTTTTCGTTGGTCTATATCTCCTTTAGTTTCCTGTTTTAATTTAATTTTTAATACATCATCAGGAGATATTTTACTCTTTTTTAAATTATTTAACTCTTTTAAATTATCTATTGAAACCATGTAACGTTTCGATATTGTATAAAGTGTTTCTTGATCCTGAACTTCGTGTAAAACAAACAAGTCATTATTCAATAAATTTGATCTTGGAGAGGGTCTAAATTTTATAGTAGATAGGTCATTTATATTTTCTTCACCATTGTTAGATATTTCATTTAAAATTGGAATAATTGCATCTTTTATACTTAATTTTTGGCCTATTTTTAATTGGATTTCAGAATTTGGATTATATTTTATGATAGAATCAATAGGGACAGAAAATAAGCGCGATAAAGAGGAAATGCTTTCATTTGCAATGACAATATGAGTTATTGTTTTTTTATGAACAGGAATAAAAACTATTTCACCTGCATCAAGCCCCCTTTCGATTCCTTCATTAGCATTTAAAATATCTTCGGCAGGGCATGAATACATTTGCTGAAGATCAAAAAGTGAATTACCTTTAATTACCTTATGATTGTAAAAATAATTTCCTTTAATAAATGTAACTGGAACATATTGCTGAGCAATTAAACTGCTAAAGAAGAAAACACATAGAGAAAAATAAATAAAAGTAGTTTTCATGATCTTTATATTATTCCCATTCTATTGTCGCAGGTGGCTTTGAACTAATGTCATAGGTTACCCTATTTATTCCTTTAACCTGATTAATAATTTTATTTGATATTTTAGCTAAGAATTCATAGGGTAAATGACACCAATCAGCTGTCATTCCATCAGTTGAAGAAACAGCTCTAAGTGCAATCGCATTTTCATAAGTTCGCTCATCGCCCATCACACCAACAGATTGAATTGGTAAAAAGATTGCTCCGGCTTGCCAAACAGTGTCATACAATCCATCTTCTTTTAAGCCATTGACAAAAATTGCATCAACTTCTTGGAGAATCCTTACTTTTTCCAAACTAACCTCGCCAAGTATTCTGATTCCTAAACCTGGTCCAGGAAAAGGATGACGTTCCAAAAGTTTATTGTCAATTTTTAAAGATCGTCCAATTCTCCTAACTTCATCTTTAAAAAGTAAACGTAATGGTTCAACAACTTGTAATTTCATGTAATCTGGTAAACCTCCAACATTATGGTGAGATTTTATAGTTTGAGAAGGGCCACCCGTGCCAGAAATTGACTCAATTACATCAGGGTAAATTGTACCTTGTCCGAGCCATTTTGCACCACTAACCTTTTTTGATTCTTCATCAAAAACTTCTATAAATACTTTGCCTATTGCTTTTCTTTTCAATTCGGGATCAGTTAGACCTTTAAGTTCTTTGTAAAACTTATCAGCAGCACCTATTCCCTTAATATTTAGACCCATTCCTTTGTAAGAATCTAGAACTGTTTCAAATTCATCTTTACGCAAAAGCCCATTATCAACGAAAATACAATGAAGATTCTCACCAATAGCCTTGTGTAACAAAATTGCTGCTACAGTAGAATCAACACCTCCAGATAAACCCAAAATAACTTTATCATTACCAAGTTTAGTTTGTAAGTCTTTAATAGTTTCTTCTACAAATGAATCAGGCGTCCAATCACAGCTACACTTACAAATAGAAACTATAAAATTAGAAAGTAATAATTTTCCTTCGCTAGTATGATAAACCTCAGGATGAAATTGTATGCCGAATGTTTGCTCATCATTAACAGCATATCCAGCAATCTCAACATCCTTTGTGCTTGAAATAATTGAATAATTGGAAGGTATTCGAGCAATTGTATCTCCGTGTGACATCCAAACTTGTGAATCATTGGACATTCCTTTTGTTAAAATATTGTTTGAATCAACAAAAGAAAGATTTGCACGCCCGTATTCACGTGTAGAAGATGGTAACACCTCTCCGCCGAAATGATGCGCCAAAAATTGTGCTCCGAAACAAACACCTAAAAGAGGGGTTTTTCCTTTTATTTCTGACAAATCTGGAAGAGGAGAGGAAGCATCTCTGACAGAAAATGGGCTGCCTGAAAGAATTACACCTTTAACATTTGATTCAATTTTTGGTATTTTATTCCAGGGGTGAATTTCGCAATACACATTTAATTCACGAATCCTTCTAGCAATTAACTGTGTATACTGTGAACCAAAATCTAAGATTAATATCATTTCATGCATGCTACAAAGATAAATTTAATTCGCTTGCTTGGTATAGAAATACATGAAGAAATAATTAACAAAACTTCTTGACAAGCTTTCAAATTAAGAGTGAAATATGGTATTAAAAAAAAATACAAGATAGTTAAGAGAAACAAAACAAATTAACTATATAAAGCTTAACTTTGATGCTTGTAAAATATCAAGTTAATGATTGGGGACCTACTAAAAAAAATTTTTGGCGACAAAAATACAAAAGATAAAAAGTTTTATTGGCCATATGTTGAAGAGGCACTTGGTTTTAATGCTCAGATAAAGAATTTGAGTGATGACGAGTTGAGAGAAAAGACCAGACATTTTAAAGATTTAATTCAAAAAGAGAAATTAAGTCTCGAAAATGAAATTTCTGAGTTGCGAAAAGAAGCTGACGATATAAATACAGCAATAGAAAACAAAGAAGATTTATTTGATAAAATAGATAAACTTGAAAAAGCAATCGATGAACAGATTGAATTAAGTCTGCTCAAAATACTTCCCGAAGCATTTGCAGTTGTCAAAGAAACTGCTTTCAGATGGTCTAATAATGGTCAGCTAATAGTTTCTGCAACTGACTTTGATCGTGAATTAGCTGTAAAAAAAGACGGGATAACAATAAAAGGTGATCAAGCCATTTGGCACAATGAATGGTCGGCAGTAGGAACTAAAATTGTCTGGAACATGGTGCATTACGATGTGCAATTCATGGGAGGTGCTTGTCTTCATAAAGGAAACATAGCAGAAATGCAAACAGGTGAAGGAAAAACGCTAGTCGCAACTTTACCTGTATACTTAAATGCTCTAGCTGGTAAAGGTGTTCACATTGTAACAGTTAATGATTATCTAGCAAAACGCGACTCTGAATGGATGGGGCCAATTTATCAATTTCACGGCCTTACTGTTGATTGTATAGACAAGCATCAACCAAATTCTAGCGCACGAAGAAATGCTTATGCAGCTGACATAACCTTTGGTACAAATAATGAGTTTGGCTTTGATTATTTAAGAGATAACATGGCCGGACATATTGATGATTTAGTTCAAAGAAAACACCATTATGCAATTGTTGATGAGGTCGATTCAGTATTAGTTGATGATGCTCGTACTCCCTTAATTATATCTGGACCAACGCCAAAAGGAGATGAGCATGAGTTTCATGAACTGAAACCAAGAATTGAAAAAGTTGTAGCAGCACAAAAACAGTATGTGCAACAATGTCTTATCGAAGCAAAAAAATTATTGACAGTTATAAATACGCCACCTGAAGATAAAAATGAAGCAAAAAAGATGCTTGAAGATGGTGGAATTGCCTTGTTGCGTGCTTTTAGAGGTTTACCAAAAAACAGAACACTCATAAAATTCTTATCTGAGCCAGGAATCAGAGTCCATTTGCAGAAAACAGAAAATTTTTACATGCAGGAACAAGGAAAACAAATGAAAAAAATCGATAAAGATTTGTTTTTCGTAATTGATGAAAAGAATAATACTATTGAATTAACAGACCAAGGAATTGATCTTGTTTCGGGTTCTGAAGACAGAAATTTCTTTATTATGCCTGATATTGGGGCAGAAATTGCGGGACTTCAAAAACAAAATTTAGATAAAGAAAAATACCTTGAAATAAAAGATGCTTTGGTGCGCGAATATTCTATAAAATCTGAACGTATTCATTCTGTTAGTCAGTTATTAAAAGCCTACACACTTTTTGAAAAAGAAGTAGAATATGTTCTTTTAGATGGAAAAGTTAAAATTGTAGATGAATCTACTGGTAGGATATTGGAGGGAAGAAGGTATTCTGATGGTCTTCACCAAGCAATCGAAGCGAAAGAAAATGTTCAGGTTGAAGCTGCAACACAAACCTATGCAACTGTTACACTACAAAATTATTTTAGAATGTACCATAAGCTTGCTGGAATGACAGGTACAGCTGAAACTGAAGCAAAGGAATTTTGGGATATTTACAAATTAGATGTAATTGTAGTTCCCCCAAATCGCCCTGTAACTAGAAAAGATCAAGATGATTTTGTTTATAAAACTGCTCGCGAAAAGTACAATGCCGTAATTGAGGAAATTGAAGTTCTTGTAGCTGCTGGAAGACCCGTTTTAGTTGGCACAACAACAGTTGAAATATCTGAATTGGTAAGTAGAATGCTCCAAATGAAGAAAATTCAACACCAAGTTCTAAACGCAAAATACCACCAAAAAGAAGCGGAAATTGTTGCTAATGCTGGACTACCAGGAGCTGTTACAATTGCTACAAATATGGCAGGACGTGGTACAGACATCAAACTTGGTGAAGGTGTGAAAGAAGCGGGCGGATTAGCAATTATTGGAACTGAAAGACATGATTCAAGACGAGTAGACAGACAATTAAGAGGTCGAGCTGGTCGACAAGGAGATCCGGGTTCATCTCGCTTTTTTGTTTCACTTGAAGATGATTTAATGCGAAAATTTGGCTCTGAACGAATTGCTAAATTAATGGATAGAATGGGCTTACAAGAGGGTGAAGTTATTTCTCATGGAATGGTTTCAAAATCTATAGAACGAGCTCAGAAAAAGGTCGAAGAAAACAACTTTGGAATGCGTAAACGTCTACTTGAATACGACGATGTAATGAATGCACAAAGAGTAAAAATATACAAGAAACGCAAAAATGCTCTCTTCGGAGATCGAATGGATATTGATGTTGACAATATGTTTTATGAGCTTTGTAGTTCCGTTGTTTCATTTAACGGACAAGGAACTTTTCAGGATTTTGAATTGGAATTAGTTCGACTGATAGGTATTGATTCCCCAATAGATGAAGCTGAATTCTTGAGTATGGATAAAGGGCTATTAGTCGATAAAGTGTACCAAGGAATGCGAGAACAATACGATAGAAAGTGTGATAAAATAGCAGCTAAAGCACTTCCACAAATAAAACATGTCTATGAAACAATGTCAAATAAATACAAAAATATTGTATTTCCGTTAAGTGATGGCAGAAGAGAAATGGAGTTGATTGTTAACCTAGAAGATGCCTATTCTACTCAAGGTAAAATCATCTCTAAATCTTTTGAAAAAAATATTATCCTTTCAAAAATTGATGATGAGTGGAAAGAACATTTGCGAGAAATGGATGATTTGAGATCTGCTGTAAACAACGCCACATATGAGCAAAAAGATCCGCTTGTAGTCTATAAACTTGAGTCGTATGAATTGTTTAAGTCGATGATGAATCGTTTAAATGAAGAGGCTGTAGATTTATTGATGCGCATGGATATTCCTATTGAACAGCAACTTAAAAGTACCAATCAGGACGAAAAACAAAGTAATTACGAAAAATCTCAAACGAATTCTGATCGCACTTCTTCCACTCCTCTTCCTCAATTTCAAGGAAGACAAGGTTTTCAGCAAGCAATTGAAAATTCGATGCCTCAACAAGAAAAAAAACAACCAATTGTTGTAGATCCAAAAGTTGGGAGGAACGATACTTGTCCTTGCGGAAGCGGAAAGAAATATAAGCAATGTCATGGAAAATGATGTCTATATACGACATTAAAACAATTGCAATAATTGGCTCTGGCAAAGTTGCAAATACCCTTGGCTCCTTGTTTTATGAAAAAGGCATTGAAGTTTTTGCTGTTTCTAGTCGAAATAATGAGACCGGAATTCCTTTAGCAAATAAACTAAATTGTCATTATACAGAAAACTACCTGGAACTTCAAGCAGATTTAATTCTTGTAGCTACAAATGATGATTCTGTTGTAAATATTATTAATTCCTTTCCAGAAAAGCAATTTATCGCATATACTGCTGGCTCGATTGACTTGGCAGAAATAAATCACCCAAATTGTGGGGTTTTTTACCCCCTTCAAACATTTACAGAGAATAGAACGCTAGAAGTTTATCAAATTCCAATTCTTCTTGAAGCAAAGAATATTCACCTTCTTGGCTTACTTTCAGAACTCTGCGAAAAACTTGATTTCTCCTTTCAATTTAGTAATTCAGAACAGCGGAAATTAATTCATTTATCAGCTGTGATTGTTAATAATTTCGCAAATCACATCGTTTATATTGCCCAACAGCAAGCGCAAAAAAATCATCTAGATTGGGAGCTGTTTAAGCCAATTCTCAATGAAACCTTTTCAAAAATTCAGGAATTAGGAGCAAAAAACGCACAAACTGGGCCTGCTAGAAGAATGGACTTATCAGTTATTGCAGAACATGAACATTTATTGACTGGTACAAGCTTAGAACTATATAAGCTATTAACAAAAAGTATTATTGAAACATATAAAAATGATTAGCTACAAAGAAAAATTAAACACTATTAGCACTTTTATCTTTGATGTTGATGGAGTTTTGACTGATGGAAAAGTGTACCTTTTTAAAGATGAAATTGTTCGCGCCATTCATTCTAAAGATGCCTATGCCTTGCAATACGCAGCTAAAATGGGCTACAATATTTTTATTATTTCTGGTGGGAATTCTGAAGAAGTAAGAACAAGACTCATGGAATTTGGTGTTACTGAAGTTCATTTATCTGTTCATGAAAAATTAACTTGCTTCGAAGACATCAAAAAGAGGTTCAAACTTAAGGATGCTGAAATTTTATACATGGGAGATGATTTACCAGATATACCGGTTTTAAAAAAAGTAGGTCTTTCTACCTGCCCACAAGATGCTGCAATAGATGTGAAAATGATTGTTTCTTATCAATCACCTTATGATGGTGGTAAATGCTGCGTAAGAGATATTATTGAACAAACAATGCGCGTTCAGGATAAATGGCTAGATGAAAAAGCGTTTCAGTGGTAAAAAATTAAGCAATAAATCTACTTTTTGAAAACATATTTAATTCACAGGTACTAGAAAAAAAACGTTTTCTATTTTTTGCAAGTATATCGTAGAAAAAATCAAGAATAAACCTAGGAATTAGAAATCCCAAATAAAAAAAAGAATAATACCATTTTAAAAAAGGGAGTAAGGCAAATAGTGCGCGAGATTTTGAGTAAACATTTCCCTTAGAATAAAAATAGAGAGTTGTTAAATTACTGCTTTCAATTTCAAAATTACGAAGGAATTCACTTGAAAAATTACTTTGAAGTGCTGCAAAATTTAGTCTTTCAACAGATTCATTTTTTAAAATAAAACGAACACTTCGACTGCAGATTCCGCAAGTGCCATCATAAAAAAGAATATGTCTTTCGTCGCGCATATTTATATTAAAAAAGACTTGAAATAATCACTTGCTAACAACATGCGAGAGCCATACCATGAAAACATCTCGCCATCTACCAAAATCACTTTGGATGACGGAAATAATTCCTGGAATTTTTTGCTGTGATTTTCAGAAAAAGGAAAGGGCTCCGAACTTAAAAACACAAAATCTGGATGTATGTTTTTTAAATCCGCTAAAGCAGGATAACGGTCTGCTTTACAAACGTTAGTAAATCCAATTTTAGAAATCATCGCATCTATAAAAGTATTTTTTCCAACTACGTAAGCAGGTTCATCCCAAATAAAATACAAGACACTTCTGCCCTGACCTATCGTTTCTAATTTTTGAAATCTACTTGTAATTTCAGTATTTAGAATTTTGGCAATTTCTATTTTTCCGAAAAGTGATCCTATGTCAAAAATAAAATCCAAAGCAGTATCAAATGTATTTACATCACTCATCCAAACTGGAACAACCTTTTCCAAAATAGAAATATCTTCCTTTGTATTTTCTTCTTTATTGCCAATTATTAAGTCTGGTTTTAAAGCAATAATTTGATCTAAATTTAATTTCTTAGTCCCTCCAATTCGTTGTTTCTCAGCATACCAATTCTTTGGATGAATACAAAACTTTGTAATTGCTACGACTTCCTGTTCTAGTCCAAAATAATGTAATAATTCGGTTTGAGAAGGAACAAGAGATACAATACGCTTTAGTGGAAAAGTAAGTTCAACACTTCGTTGCATTTGATCTATAACGATCTTTTTCTTCATTAGGACATTGCGGATATAATATCGTAGCGTGTAAGAATGTGAAACTTACCATCGGCTAATTCAACTAAAACGGCAGCGGAATTTTCAGTAATTAATTTTGATAAATCCTCAATACTTGTTTCCTCGCTAACCACCGGAAAAGGTCCAGACATAAAAGAAGAAATTGGAGCGTCTCTTAATTCAGGTTGTTCCACCAAAATTTTATAGATTTTACTTTCATCAATTGAACCAACAAATTTATTGTCTTTCAATACAGGGATTTGAGAAATACCATATTTTGTCATTTTAGCTATCGCATGTGAAACTAATTCTTCAGAATACAAAAATACAAGAGGCATCTCTTTGTTTTTAGCGATTAAATCTCCGGCGTTAATTAAATTTTCCTCTAAAAATCCACGCTCTCTCATCCAATCATCGTTAAATATTTTTCCAATATATCGACTTCCATGGTCATGAAACAAAACAACAACAATGTCATCTTTTGTGAGCTTATCCTTTAATTGCAAAACACCTTTTATTGCTGAACCAGCAGAATTCCCTACAAAAATTCCTTCTTCTCGAGCCAAACGACGAGTATAAACTGCAGCATCTTTATCTGTTACTTTTTCAAATAAATCAATAACATCAAAATCAACATTTGCCGGAAGAATATCTTCGCCAATACCTTCTGTTATATATGGATAAATTTCATTTTGATCGAAAATTCCAGTTTCCTTGTATTTTTTAAAAACCGAACCGTAAGTATCTATTCCCCAAATTTTAATATTGGGATTCTTCTCTTTTAGATATTTTCCAACACCAGAAATTGTTCCTCCTGTTCCAACACCAACAACAAAATGTGTGATTTTTCCTTCGGTTTGCTCCCAAATTTCAGGGCCTGTTTGCTCGTAATGTGCAGTTCTATTAGATAAATTATCGTACTGATTTACATACCAAGAATTAGGGATTTCTGTTGCTAATCTTCTCGAAACAGAATAATAAGAACGAGGGTCTGTTGGCTCCACAGCTGTTGGACAAACAACCACTTCAGATCCAACTGCACGCAAAACATCCATTTTTTCCTTTGATTGCTTGTCATTTAAAACACAAATTAATTTGTATCCTTTGATGATGCACGCGAGTGCTAATCCCATTCCTGTATTTCCTGAAGTGCCTTCAATTACTGTGCCTCCTGGCTTTAGTAAACCAGATTTTTCAGCGTCTTCAATCATTTTTATTGCCATTCTATCTTTCACAGAATTTCCTGGATTTGTTGTTTCAATCTTGGCAAAAACTTGCGCGGAAACATCTTTCGCTAATTTATTAATGCGAACAATTGGAGTATTTCCTATTGTATCCAGAATATTATTGTAGATTTTCATTCAATTTTGTTTCTGCAAAAGTAAGAATAAGGAACTTTATGAGGGTTATTTTTGTTAAAATAATACAACAAACGAAAAGCTTTTTAAAAATATTTTTCTTAACTTTCTTATCTTTGAAAAAAAACACAATGAAATCAACTTTTTTATTCTCATCAATTTTTCTTTTAAATCTAAATATAATAGCTCAACTTAATAATTGGCAAGCCTTTACAGACTCAATTCCTACCTTATCATCCCCAAGAGCCTGCGATTTAAATCAAGATGGAATTGAAGATATTGTAATCGGTGGAGGAACAGATGGTGTTTACAGCAACAATGGAATTATGGCCTACAATGGCTTAGATGGATCTCTTTTGTGGAAAAGACCATCAAGAAATGAAGTTTTTGGAAGCGCGATATTTCAAGATATTACAGGAGATGGAATTAAAGATGTTTTTATCACTGGTCGCCAAGCACAATTACTAGCAATTAATGGCGCTAACGGCTCATTAATCTGGGATTATTTTCCCTATAGTGCTAATCCTGCAGATAGCGGTTTGTACAATTTTTATAATCCGCAATTTATTAATGACGTTAATAACGACTCTTTTCCAGATATTTTAGTTTGCAATGGCGGAGATCATTCTGCACCTGAATGGGAAACAAATCGTCCACCTGGATATTTAATGATTGTGAATGGTCTTAATGGGGCCTTAATTGCAAAAGCGGTAGTTCCTGATAGTGCAGAGACTTATTGTTCTCCAATTGTTGCAGACATTCAAAATAATGGAACACTATGGATTCTTTATGGCACAGGTGGTGAAAATTTAGGAGGTTCATTCTGGGCAAGTCAGCTTAGCGACTTATTAAATAATACACTCACAAACTCTGTTGAATTAGCAAGTGATCTTAGCAAAGGATTTATTGCTCCTGCATCAATTTGTAAAACACAAGATAATTCATATGACATTTTTATTCAGGCGTTCGGAGGTAAAGTTTCTAAAATTAAAGGAAGTGATTTTTCTACTACTTGGGATTATCAGCTTCAAGGAACAGAGTCAAGTGCAGCGCCTACAATTGGAAGATTTTCAAGTGATTTGAATCCAGATGTTTTTTTAGTACTATTTAAAGGTATTGCTCCTTCTTATTCAGATTTCTATCAAGTTATGCTGGATGGAGAAACAGGCCAAGTTTTGTTTAATGATAGTATTGGAAAATCAAATTATGCGGCTGCCGCTGCCATAGACTTAGATAACAATGGACTTGATGAAGCAGTAATTTCAGTAAATTATTTTGAAAATGGATACTACAAAAATAAAATTCATGCACTTGATTTTGCTAATGGACTGATTTCACAATTAGGAAATACTAGAGCAGGCGTAAATCTTGGTTCTACTCCTTATTTTGGAGATATTGACCAAGATAATAACATCGATCTAGTTTACAGCTACAAAAAAGATAGTTTAAACCCAGTTGGATGGAAAGGAATTTATTTAAATCTTATAGAATTAAGCAGTAGTATCCCAAATGCTGGAATTGCCTGGGGTTCTTATTTAGGAACAAATAATAATGGAGAATATTATTCATCGAGTACCGATTGTGGACCTGGAAGCGTAATTTCAAATGCTTCAATAATTCAACCTAGTTGTAACGGATTTGCAGATGGCTCAATTAACTTAACACTTGTAAATGGAGGCGGACCTCACACCTATTTATGGTCAAACGGAAGTACAAGTTCTTCACTACAAAATCTTAGTTCAGGAAACTATTGGGTTCAAGTTACAAATTCATTGGATTGTTTTGAAATAAGGAACTTTACTCTAATAAATCCTTTTGTAATTAGCTTTGGAGGAATAATGTCACCAACCTGTCCCGAAGATGAAAATGGAGCTGCAGTAGTAAATTCATCTGGTTGTCAATGTATGTTTAGTACCTGTACATTTTTATGGGAAAATGGAATTACAACAAAACCTAACAATAACTTAGTAGAAGGTTGGAACTCGGTTATTATTACCCATGCAAATGGTTGCCTTGTGACAGATTCTGTATTTGTGCCTTTTTCTGCTCCAGTAATTGATTCTTCATTTGTAGGAAATGTTTTGTGTAACAATGGAGCAACAGGATACATACAAGTTTTTGATGGTCAAATGAGTACTTCCGTTATTTATAACTGGTCAAATGGCTTCTCAACGAACACAATAACTGATTTAATTGCTGGAACATATCAATTAATTGCAGAAGATACACGCGTTTGCATTGATACGCTAGAATTTGTTGTTGCTGAACCCGACAACTTCTTTATTGATTTAGAAGGAAACAATGTGCTTTGCAATGGAGAATCAAATGGAAGTATTCTTACCTCAGCTACTGGAGGAACTGCTCCTTATGTTATTTTTCTAAACAATCAAATAATTGAACCTGTACTTCTAAATCAACTTCCAACGGGCGACTACGAAATTTATGGGGTTGATTCACATGGATGTATGAGTCCAACAATTCAAATTACATTGGATGAACCTACATCTCTAAGTAATGAATTTAGTATAACACCTGCAAGTGGTTCGGCTTCCTTAGATGGAATAGTATATTCATCAATTCAAGGAGGAACAACGCCATATACATATTCTTGGGCAGGGAATTTTAGTTCAGATTCTGTAATTGTATACTTAAATCCCGGATGGTATTTTCTTACTGTAGAGGATGCAAACGGTTGTCAATTAAATGACTCAGCATTTGTTCAGAATTCAACATTAGATTTGAATGAAGTGACATATTCAAAATTCACTATTTCCCCAAATCCTGCTACAAACGAAATTCACTTGGATAACCTGATTGGTGAATCAGTCTCATTTTATGATATTAACGGAAAATTAATTATAAAAAGAGAATTCACAAAAACACAAGAAATAGCTTTTCTATCAAAAGGGATGTACTATATAAAAGTTCAAACAGCTGAAGGGATTTATCAAAGTAAGTTTATAAAAGAGTAAAAAATCACTCTTTTCCTAACATTCCTTCTTTCAAATTTGCATCTGCAGGAACATTTCCAAACCATATTGAAAAAAGGGCTTTTTTAAATTCTAATCCTTCAATTACACATAACTGCGTTCCATTTTTCTCTACAGCAACTCCTTTATTTGGAAGGTATTCGAAATTAATTTTATCACCTTTTTTAAATGCTCCAGAAAAAGAATTTATGAATTTGCTGATTTGCTCTTTTGTTGCTTTTCCATGACTAGCATTATTAAAACCTTCGCGAACAGATTCCACAAATTTTTCACGTGTCACACTGTTTGAAACTAATTTAATTTGAATTACCATCGGTGCATCAGCATTTAAAATTTTGCTAGCATCCTTAGATTTTTGCTGTAAGAACAATGCACCAACATATAAGTCAATAAAGTATTTTTCTCGTAAACCGCCGCCGTTTAAAACCAAATTATCAGCTCCTAATTTAATCTCCGAATAAAAAGTAACACCATGTAAAACCGTTGTTTTTGACTGTGAAAAATGGGAGAAACTAAAAAACATAAATATGCTTGTCAGTAATAAATTTATTTTTTTCATAATGCAGTTTTTATTTATGTAAAAGTAATAATTTTTAAATTAAGGAATTAATCATCCCACTCATTTGGGTTATCATTCTCAGCCATCAATTTTTTCCAATTATAGTCGCTTAATTCAGTATCGCTTAGAATTTCTTTGTAATCATCTGCAGTTATATTAAATCGTTGAACTTCCTCTCCAGTATATGACTCAATCGCATCTAACAACAAATTTTCATCTTTACTACAAAAGGAAAGCGCCTGCCCGCGTTTATTCCCACGACCAGTTCGG
The DNA here is from genome assembly GCA_945883825.1 of Chitinophaga pinensis. Classification (GTDB taxonomy): domain Bacteria; phylum Bacteroidota; class Bacteroidia; order Flavobacteriales_D; family Crocinitomicaceae; genus UBA952. The sequence goes on along the minus strand of CAMCYF010000016.1, from coordinate 22,674 downwards.
CCACAGCGGTGTACGTAATTTTCGGGATTATCTGGCAAATCATAATTCACTACATAATCCATATCTGGAATGTCAATTCCACGACAAGCGACATCAGTAGTAATTAGTACATTGTTCTCACCACTTCTAAAACGATCTAATATGGCAAAGCGATCATTCTGTTCTATTCCGCCATGAAGTGCTTCAGAATTTACTGTCACTCTAGCCATGGCTGCAACAATTCGCTCTACACGAACTTTAGTGCGTGCAAAAACAATGAATTTTTTTTCTGGATATTCTTTCAAGATATTTTCTAAGAAAAACCTTTTATCATCCATTTCAATCGATGCTACTGCATGGTCCACATTTTTAGAAACTGGATTTTGTGGGGAAACATGAATACGAATAGCGTCTCTCACCACATCATATGCTAAGGATTTAATTTTCTTTGAAATTGTTGCTGTAAAAAATAAGGTTTGACGATTTTTTGGAATTTTACGAATAAGATCCTGAATATCTTTATTGAAACCTAAATCTAACATTAAGTCTGCCTCATCCAAAACAAAAATCTCTAATTTTGAGACATCAACAAAGCCTTGGGATATTAAATCAAACATTCGTCCTGGTGTTGTTACAAGTACATCAACTCCTTCATTTAAAGTTTTTATTTGATTTTCTTGCTCCACGCCTCCATACAAACCTAAAACACGCAAATGTGTTTGTAAGGCAATTTCTGCAACAACTTTTGAAATCTGATTCGCTAACTCTCTCGTAGGGACCAAAATAAGACCTCTAATTCCAGCATATTTTCCTCGTGGTTTTACCAAAAAATGATTGAGCATAGGAATTACAAATGCAGCTGTTTTTCCTGTTCCTGTTTGCGCAACAGCCATTACATCTTCGCCTTTTAAAATATGCTTAATTGCTCGAAACTGAATATCTGTAGGGCGATTAAAGCCCATTACTTCTAGCTGTGCCTTAATCGATTGTGAAATTGGATAATCTTTGAATTTCATACAGCAAAGTTAAAAATTTAAAAGACTCTTTCAGAATAAAACAAAGCAAAGAATTAATTGAAAATAAAACCAAATATTATTTTCATGCCTTTAAAAATAAATCCTAAATTTATAAAAAAAAATCAAATGAATAATGAACTTTTAATAACGCTCGGAGTTATTGCTTTAATTATCTTTAGCTCCCTTCTAACAGTAACACAAGGAACCATTGCTGTTGTTACCCTTTTTGGTAAATACCGCAGAATATTGCAGCCTGGCTTACGTTTTAAAATCCCGATAATTGAACAAATTTACCGCAGGGTTTCCATTCAAAACCAAAGTATCGAAATGGAATTTCAAGCAGTAACAATTGACCAAGCAAATGTTTACTTTAAAAGCATGTTGCTCTACAGCGTTTTAGACTCCGAAGAAGAGACAATCAAAAAAGTTGCCTTTAAATTTATCAGCAATAAAGATTTAATGCAGGCCTTGATCCGCACAATTGAAGGTTCAATTCGCGCTTATGTAGCAAGTCAAAAACAGTCTGAAATTCTTGGTCGCCGACATGAATTAGTAGACAGTGTAAAAAATCAAATAGACAACACCTTAGAAATGTGGGGTTACCATTTAATTGACTTGCAAATTAACGACATTACATTTGATCAAGCGATTATTGAGAGCATGAGCAGAGTTGTTGCTTCAAATAATTTAAAAGCTGCTGCTGAAAATGAAGGTCAAGCGCTATTAATCACAAAAACAAAAGCTGCGGAAGCTGATGGAAATGCTACAAAAATTGCAGCACTAGCTGAAAAAGAAGCGGCAATGCTTCGTGGACAAGGAGTTGCATTATTCCGTCAAGAAGTGGCTAAAGGTATGAGTGAAGCTGCAGATGAAATGAAAGCTGCAAACTTGGACACCAATGTTATTTTATTTTCTATGTGGACAGAAGCAATTAAGAACTTTGCAGAATATGGAAACGGAAATACAATATTTCTCGATGGAAGTGCTGAAGGAATGCAACGAACTATGAAGCAAATCCAAGCAATGATCTCAACAAAAGATAAAGAGGCCTAAATTCTTGGGGAAGTAATCGCGAGAACAATTCGCGCAACCGCAGGACAAATCAATGAATTTTCCGCTGTAATTTCCAGTACTTGAAACATGTTTTTTCTATCTGTATGAGGATATTCTCTACATGCTAGTGGCCGAACATCATAAATAGAACAACTGTTATCATTATCTAAAAAAGAGCAGGGAGAACTTTTTAAAACATAATCTTGTTCCTCGTCCATTCTTAAGAAATCGGAGATAAACTTTCCTTCCTTAATACGAAGATGCTTGGAAATACGACGAATATCAGCATCTCTGAAAATTGGACTGGTTGTTTTACAGCAATTTGCACAACTTAAACAATCCATCTTTTTAAATTCAGCTTCATGTCCCTTGTGAAACTTCTGATCTAAATCATTCGGTTTTGCCTGTTTCATTTTACGAAAAAACTTTTTCGTGACGTGAATTGCCAATTTTGCACTATCCAAAGAGGATTGGTCGTTTTCTTTCATAATCTTATTGCAGTAAAATTACAAAGCCTATTCAACAAGTCTCGTTATATTTGCAAAAAATTTATTTTGCATGCAGAAATTTTTAAATTCGGAACACGAAAAAGCATATAATTTAATGCTGGAGAAGGATTATCAACAAGCTTTAAAGATCTTTGATGATTTAATTTACCTCTTTCCAAATGAAGCAAATTTATTTAGTGATCGTGGAGTAATTTTTATACACCAAAATAAAAAAGAAGAAGCCTTGAAAGATTTTGATCAAGCAGTTTTTTTAGAGGATTCTTATGGTTATCGCTATGCTTCTAGAGCTTATGCTAGAGATTTTTTTGGCGATACAGAAGCAGCCATTTTCGATTACGAAAAAGCGATTAAACTCGATCCAGAAGATGCAGTTTCATACAATAATATTGGACTACTTCAAGAAAAATTAGGGTATAAGCAAAAGGCACAAAAAAACTTTGAGCTTGCTGATGAAATTTCTAAAGATCAGAAAGATAATTTGATTTCGCCACCACCAGTTTTAGAAAATGAAGTGCCAAAAGTTCAAGAAGAATCAAGCATAAAAAATAAATCTTTTTTTAGTGAATTTTTAAAAGTATTTAAATCGAAGAAGCAATTCAAGGAATTTATTAGTTTCATTAAAAAAGGTGGTAAATTGAAATGAATCAAACTACATTTCCATGCTATCGAAAATTAAAAAATAGCAAATCGTTTTATAAAATTTCAGACGAACGAAATTTTACTGAAATTCAATGTGTCGGAAATCAATACTTTAAAATTGAAATTATTGCAAATAAATATCCTGGAATTATTCTGATACAAGATTTGCTAGATAAAAGAGAAATCTACGAAATTAGTACTGAAGAGGAATTCAACACTATTAAAGATAAACTCGCCGATAAATAATGCTTTTTTCGTAATTTTAACACATTCAGAAAAAGAGATTTAAAAAGATGGAACAAGTTGCACCATACAAACCAATTAATAAGATAAGAATTGTAACTGCTGCTTCGCTTTTTGATGGCCATGATGCTGCAATCAATATTATGCGAAGAATCATTCAAGCAACTGGTTGTGAAGTAATTCATCTCGGTCACGATCGATCAGTGGAAGAAGTTGTAGATTGCGCAATTCAAGAGGATGCTCAAGCAATAGCAATGACATCCTATCAAGGTGGACATATCGAGTATTTTAAATACATGTGTGATTTATTAAAAGAAAAAGGAGCACCTCACATTAAAATTTTTGGTGGAGGTGGAGGTACAATTCTCCCTACGGAAATAAAAGAGTTGCATGACTACGGAATTACGCGAATTTATCACCCAGACGACGGAAGAACATTGGGCTTGCAAGGAATGATTAATAATCTCGTTCAACAATGTGATTTTCCAGTTGGTGAAAATATAGCTAATGCAATTAAGAAAATCTCAGTAAAAAATATCCCCTCTATTGCACGTGCTATTTCTGCAGCTGAAAATTTTCCTGAAGAAAATAAGATCATTTTAAACGAAATTAGAGCACTTGCCAAAACAAAGTCTATTCCTGTATTAGGAATTACTGGAACTGGAGGTTCAGGAAAATCATCACTCGTAGACGAACTAGTGCGGCGTTTTCTTGTAGATTTTGGCGATAAACAAATTGCCGTTGTATCAGTAGATCCTTCAAAACGGAAAACAGGAGGTGCCTTATTGGGCGACAGAATCAGAATGAATTCAATTAAAAGTAATCGGGTTTACATGCGTTCTTTAGCAACTCGACAATCTAACCTTGCGCTTTCAAAACATGTTGCTGAAGCTATTAGTATTCTAAAAGTTGCGAATTATGACCTCATCATTCTTGAAACTTCAGGAATTGGTCAATCAGACACAGAGATTTTAGATCACTCGGATGTTTCCTTGTACGTAATGACTCCAGAATACGGTGCAGCAACGCAGTTAGAAAAAATTGACATGCTTGATTTTGCAGATGTAATTGCACTCAATAAATTTGATAAACGTGGCGCACTTGATGCTTTACGCGATGTTAGAAAACAATACCAACGAAACCATAATTTATGGGAAACTGCGGTTGATGAAATGCCTGTTCATGGAACTATTGCTTCACAATTCAACGATCCAGGAATGAATTCCTTGTACAAGGTAATTATGGATAAAGTTGTAGAGAAAACAGGAATGGATTTAAATTCAACCTTTGAAATCACACGAGAAATGTCTGAAAAGATTTTTGTGATTCCACCAGATAGAACACGCTATTTATCTGAAATTTCTGAAAATAACCGCTCCTACGATAAATGGGTGAATGAGCAAGTGCTTGTAGCTGAAAAATTATATGGTTTAAATAGTGCTATTGCTACAATGCAAAATGCGAAGTTCGAGGATAAAGATAGATTAGTAAAAAGTTTACAAGAAACCTTTGAAATAGAAAAATTAAATTTTGATCCTAAAAATTGGGCGATAATTCAAACTTGGAAAGATAAAAAACAGCTATTTAAGAATCCAAATTTTGAATTTAAAGTACGAGAAAAAATTATTAAAATTGAGACGCATACAGAATCACTTTCTCACTCACAAATTCCAAAAGTTTCTTCACCAAAATACAGTAGTTGGGGCGATATTTTAAGATGGGTTTTACAAGAGAATTATCCAGGAGAATTCCCCTATACAGCAGGTTTATTTCCATTTAAAAGAGAAGGTGAAGATCCAACACGCATGTTTGCTGGTGAAGGCGGTCCAGAAAGGACTAACAAGCGTTTTCATTATGTAAGTCTTGGATTACCAGCAAAAAGACTTTCCACTGCCTTTGATTCAGTTACACTTTATGGAAATGACCCTGATTTACGACCGGATATTTATGGTAAAATCGGTAATTCTGGTGTCTCAATTTGCTGCTTAGACGATGCAAAAAAATTATATTCTGGATTTGACTTATGTAATCCATCGACATCAGTTTCTATGACAATTAACGGTCCTGCACCAATGCTTCTTGGTTTTTTTATGAATGCAGCAATTGATCAAAACTGCGAGAAATATATTACTGAGAATTCTTTAGAAGCTGAAATAGAAAAGAAAATTGTAGCTATTTACAAGAAAACTGGTACAGAGCGACCAAAATACCAAGGAGAACTTCCCGAGGGAAACAATGGTTTGGGATTAATGTTGCTCGGCGTTAGTGGAGATCAAGTTTTAGATACTGAAATTTACAGTAAAATAAAGACTGAGACTTTAAAAATGGTTCGAGGAACAGTTCAAGCTGATATTTTAAAAGAAGATCAAGCGCAAAATACCTGTATTTTCTCGACAGAATTCGCACTTCGATTAATGGGAGATGTGCAGCAGTATTTTATTGATAACGGTATTCGAAACTTCTATTCTGTTTCTATTTCAGGATATCACATTGCAGAAGCAGGTGCAAACCCTATAACTCAATTAGCTTTTACACTTGCAAATGGGTTTACCTATGTAGAATATTATTTGAGTCGCGGAATGAATATCAATGATTTTGGACCGAACTTATCTTTCTTCTTTTCAAATGGAATCGATCCGGAATATGCAGTTATTGGTCGCGTAGCAAGAAGAATTTGGGCAAAAGCACTAGCCAAAAAATATGGTGCAAATTCTCGAGCACAAATGTTAAAATACCACATTCAAACCTCAGGAAGATCATTACATGCGCAAGAAATTGACTTTAATGATATTCGTACAACCTTACAAGCGCTATATGCGATTTATGATAATTGTAACTCACTGCATACAAATGCATACGACGAAGCAATAACAACACCAACGGAAGAATCAGTTAGAAGAGCAATGGCAATACAATTAATCATAAATAGAGAACTTGGATTAACAAAAAATGAAAATCCCTTGCAGGGTTCATTTATCATTGATGATTTGACTGATTTAGTAGAAGAAGCTGTTTTATTAGAATTTGATCGTATAACTGAACGTGGTGGTGTTTTAGGCGCAATGGAAACCATGTACCAGCGTTCTAAGATTCAAGAAGAATCATTGTATTACGAAACATTAAAGCACACTGGAGAATTTCCAATTATTGGTGTAAACACCTTTCTAAGTTCAAAAGGATCTCCTACAATTCTTCCAAAAGAAGTAATTCGTGCAACGGAAGAAGAAAAAGAATATCAAATTAAAATGCTCAAAGAATTGCAAATGAAAAATATGGAACTTGCTATTAAAGGAATTGAACGTGTTCAAGATGCTGCTATAAATAATAGAAATATGTTTGAGGAATTAATGGAGACATGTAAATACTCTTCCCTTGGTCAAATAACACATGCCTTATTTTCAGTAGGAGGGCAATACCGAAGAAATATGTGATTTTCGCAAGTCTATACTTTTTTAATTGCGAATAATAATTATTAAATATAAATTCTTGTTATTAATTTTGCATCATATTCTTTAAAAAAGTAGCTAGTTGAATCCTGATTTAATAATTCTTTTTGTTGCTTTCTCTCTTTTTGGAATAGAGCTCATTTTCCTTAAAATCAAAAAAAGAGAAATAAGCTTAGACCAAACTGTTTTAAACTTAGGACTTGGAATGATCGAAAGATTAATAGGCATTCTAACTATTAATTTTGGGTTATATTTTTTCACTTTTTTAATTCCTTGGAGATTTATTGATCCTTTTGGGCCACCTTGGCTTGCTTTTGCTGTGGCTTTTATTGCTGTTGATTTAATGTGGTATGTATATCATCGTTTATCTCATCGTGTTTCAATGATTTGGGCCGCCCACATGATACACCATCAAAGCAAAGAATATAATTTCTCTGTAAATTTTGCTATATCACCCTTGGGATTTGTTGCACGAATTTTTGTTTATGGAACACTTATATTTTTTGGAATTACCCCAGAGAATATTATTATTGCAAATGCTGTAAATGCTTTGTATCAATACCTTTTGCACAGCGAATTATGGCCTGAATTTAAGGGTTGGGAACGAATTTTCGTAACACCTAAATTTCATCAATTACATCATTCTTCTGTAAATGAGCATTTAGATGTTAATTATGGCGGAGTATTCACAATATGGGATCGAATATTCAGAAGCTATAGAATAGATGATATTCCTGTAGTTTATGGCTTAACAAAAGAAATTGAACAGCAAGATCCATTTCATACTCAAGCATTATTCTTTCTAAAGCTAATTCATAATTTCAGGAAACTACCCTTTAGAAGAGCAGTGGCTTTATTATTTCTTGGACCTGAAGCACAAAGTTCAGAAATGCCACGAGTATACAAAGCCGCAATAAAGCACAATTTCCCAAGAATCATCTTTGGAATTCTTCTCTTTGTTGTAGGATATATATTTCTTTGTCAAGAGAATTTTCCAAATTGGGCAGCGTTTTCTATTGGTTTTACTGGTATTTTTATTATGAGTGGTATTGTTATCAAATTCAGATATAATTATAAAGAGGAAGTATAATCTTCTCCTCCTAAAAATTAATTTTATTTGCTTATTACTATATTTGCATAGATCTTCTTATTAAGAAATGAATCTATAAAATTATAAATGAAATCTTTTTTTTTAATTGGGTGTCTATTCTTATCATCTCTAGCAGTTTGTCAGAAGAATACACATATTCTACCCAGTCCAGTTGTTTGCATCGAACAAACAGAGAAACTCTATTTTGAAAGTACAATTTCTGTTGATTTTTCTAAAATATCTCCAAATTTAAACGAACAATTAAAAATTCTTGGAAGCCTCTTTCACAAACTCACATTCAAAAACGACACGATTTCTCTTATTAAATTCATTAAATTAAAAAATGTAATCCAGGATTCGTATACCATTAACATTAATAAAGACATACGAATATCCTATTCGAGCGAACAATCGTGTTTCTATGCGCTGCAATCTCTGATGCAAATGATTGAAAAAGAAGGTGAAGACTACTTTGTTCACAAAACCTTTGTGAGTGATTTTCCAAAATACCAATGGAGAGGTTTGCATTTAGATGTTTCGCGTCATTTTTTTTCTATTGAAGAAGTCAAAAAATTTATTGATTTAATGGCAATCTATAAGTTCAACACCTTTCATTGGCACCTCACAGACGATCAAGGTTGGCGTGTAGAAATTAAAAGATATCCAAAACTGACAGAAATTGGGGCTTGGAGGGATAGCACAGTTAAAAATCATTATACGAGCTCGCCTCGAAGCTATAAAAAGGAACGCTACGGAGGTTTTTACACGCAAGACCAAATTAAAGAAATCGTAAAATACGCTGGAGAAAAGTACATCACCGTGGTTCCTGAAATAGAAATGCCAGGGCATAGCCGCGCTGCACTTAGTGCCTATCCTGAATTCTCCTGTAATGGAAAGCAACAAGAAGTACCTGGACTCTGGGGTATTTTTGACGATATCCTTTGTGCGAAAGAAGAAAGCATTCTATTTATGCAAGCTATTTTAGACGAGATTGTTCCATTATTTCCCGGAGAATACATCCATATTGGTGGCGATGAAGCACCAAAAACACGATGGAAAGAATGTCAGAATTGTCAAAATATTATTCGAGAAAACAAGCTAAAAGATGAGCATGAACTTCAAAGTTATTTTATTCAACGAATGGATAGTTACCTAACTCAAAAAGGGAAGAAAATAATTGGATGGGACGAAATTTTAGAAGGTGGACTTTCTAAAAATGCTGCTGTAATGTCCTGGCGTGGATTTGATGGTGGATTAGAAGCAGCAAAACAAGAACATTATGTCGTTATGTCGCCCGGTTCTCATTGTTATTTCGACCATTACCAAGGAAAAGGAAAAGATGAACCCTTAGCAATTGGTGGATTTACTCCCTTGGAAAAAGTGTATGCTTTTAGTCCTATACCAGAAGGAATGGAAACAGAACACGCAGCTTATGTTCTTGGAGCTCAAGCGAATCTTTGGACAGAATACATTCCGACCTTTGATAAATTAATGTACATGGCTTATCCTAGAGCAATTGCATTGGCACAAGTTCTATGGTGTTCAGAAAAACCAAGTTTTGAGGAATTCTCTAGTCTACTTCACAACAAACATTTCAGCTTACTCGAAAAACAAAATATTCCTTTTTCAAAAACTTCACTTCTTCCCATTTTAAACTTCAATCGTTCAGAAAAAGGACTAAAATTTTGGATTGAATCAAAAAAATCATCAGAACAATTTAAAGTGCAATCATCAATAAATGCTAGGAAAGATGAATTTATTTTGAATTCCAAACAAGCAACTACCTTTGAAAGAACGAGTGGTAGGAACTTTGAAAATACCATTCTTGTAAGCTCTGAAACTACAGGTTTGAGTTCAAATTTTGTGATCCACAATTCTCCATCTCTCGGAGTTCCTGTAAAACTAATTACACAAGCAAGTCCAAGCTACAATAGCGGAGATTTAACTCTTGTTGACGGTCAATTTGGAGCAAGACCGTGGAAAGGTCACGAATGGCTTGGATTTGATACTTCTTATATTGAAATTGAGCTCGATCTACTTAAGAAACAAAAAATTAAAAGCGTAGAACTTTCTTTTTTGAAAGATGAAAATTCATGGATTCACTTACCAGTAAAAATTGAGCTTGAAGCAGTGAATAAAACCAAAAAATATACAAGTAGCGAAACATCAATTAAAAAAGAAAAAGTGCTAATAAACTTTTCACATAAAACACAAAAAATTAAAATTAAAATCTACTCATTGTCTAAAATCCCAAATGGAATGCCTGGTGAAGGAACGCAACCATGGACTTTTATAGATGAAATTAGCATTCAGAAATAGAAAAATAATTTTATCTTCTTCCGTAAAAACTTTGTTTTGGTCGTGGAGGACGAGTATCTGGAGATTTAACTTTCACTTTTCCAGTAGCAGGAAATGGATGTTCATTTACAACAGGAACAGTTAAACCAATCAATTTTTGTATGTCTTTTAAATATGCTCTTTCTTCTGTATCACAAAAGGAAATAGCTTTTCCGCTTGCTCCTGCCCTCCCCGTTCTTCCAATTCTATGAACATAGGTTTCAGGAATATTTGGGAGATCATAGTTAAAAACATACTCTAAATCATCAATGTCAATTCCTCTGGCTGCAATATCTGTCGCCACAAGAACACGTAAAGTTCTTTCCTTAAAACTATTTAATGCATTTTGACGTGCGTTTTGTGATTTATTGCCATGTATTGCTGCAGCATTAATCTTTTCACGACTTAATATCTTAACAATTTTATCAGCACCGTGCTTGGTTCTAGAAAATACTAGTGCATTAGAAATTTTTTGTTCTGCCAATAAATGCAATAGCAATTCTTTTTTCTGGTCTGTGTCCACGTAATACAATTCTTGCTGAATTGTTTCTGCTGTTGAAGAGACAGGACTCACTTCCACATGACTTGGATTTGTCAGGATAGAATTTGCTAGACTCGTAATTTCTTTCGGCATTGTTGCTGAGAAAAAGAGCGTTTGTCTCTTTTCTGGAATAATCTTGATGATTTTCTTAACATCGTGAATAAAACCCATGTCTAGCATTCGATCTGCCTCATCTAAAACAAAAATTTCAAGCGACTTTAAATTAATAAAGCCCTGTTGCACAAGATCTAAAAGTCGACCTGGAGTTGCAATTAAGATATCTACACCATTTTTTAAGCGATTCACTTGAGATGCTTGATTTACACCACCAAAAACTACAGTGTGTTTTAAGGGTAGATTTGCTCCATAACTCTTAAAACTATCTTCAATTTGAATTGCTAATTCACGTGTTGGTGTTACTATCAAAGCTCGAATACTTCTATTGCCAGATGTTCGTGGGATTTGTGTTAATCGCTGTAAAATCGGAATTGCAAAAGCTGCAGTTTTCCCAGTTCCAGTCTGAGCGCAGCCCATAATATCTCTACCAGCTAATAAAATTGGAATTGCTTTTTCTTGAATTGGAGTTGGGTTGGTATAACCCTCTGAGGTAAGAGCGTTTAAAATCGGCTCTAAAAGATTTAGTTCTTTAAATGTCATAATCGTAAATAATTCTACGCTTGACAAATATTTTAATTGAAAGACCTAGAATTTGTGCAAAGATAGGCCAAAAAACAAGAAGAATATTTCTTTTTAATATTATTAAACTTTTTTAATTAGATATCTAATAGAAATAAGTACTGTAGGGGTATTAGAATCTTAATTTTACAGCAAATTACTGCTTTAAATTGTATAATGAACTACATACTTTTGATAAAACTATCAAACACATCATTAAAAAGAATGCCATTCTCAGTTCTTTTCTTTGAAAGCTGCTTAAGTTCGACTAAGGCCCATAGTATAAATTCCTTCAAGAAATTTACATCCTCTTTAGCCAGTTTTGGTTGATAAATGTGCAGTAGTTCATCAAGTGGTTTCAATGTTGACAATACTTTTTGATAATCCTTATTCGTGGCTTCATCTGAAAGTTCGATGTTATCAGCTTGAATAAACCAATCAACTACTGCATCATATACTGTAGTTTGATTCGGTTTTTTAAGTTTTTCAATTTTCGGAAAATACATTAAAAACAAGGTTTTGGTAGCTTCACTTATCAAGTGATTTGCTACAAAATCACTACCTTCTTGTTCGCCTTCATACACTAACTCAACCTTTCCTGTAATAGATGGAATCATTCCCATTAGATCACTGAATCGGACCGAGGTTTTTGTTTCAGCATTCAAGAGTGCGCGTCTTTCTGCGGTGCTAATCAAGTTCTCATAACCTGTAATACTCATTCGAGCACTTACACCACTTTTTGGATCAACGAATTCACTAACACGCGCTTCAAAAGCAATTTGCTCAAGTAAATCTTTGGCAAGTTCCGGAACATAAACTTCAATTGCTCGACTGTCAGATTTTTCTGTTTCTTGTTTCGTTATCCGTTTTGCAGTTGGCAAATCAAATGCGTAATGCGTGAGTATTTGTGAGCCAATTCGATCCTTGAGGGGCGTGACAATACTTCCCCTGTTGGTATAATCCTCAGGATTGGCAGTAAATACAAACTGAACGTCTAAGGACATTCTTAATTTGAAGCCACGAATTTGTATGTCGCCTTCTTCCAAAATATTAAAGAGCGCAACTTGAATCCTAGCTTGTAAATCAGGTAATTCATTTATTACAAATAGACAACGATTTGCGCGCGGAATCATTCCAAAATGCAAAACCCTATCATCGGCGTAACTCAGTTTTAAATTTGCGGCTTTAATAGGATCAATATCGCCAATAAGGTCGGCAATTGTGACATCAGGAGTGGCAAGCTTTTCAAAAAATCGATCATCCCTATGCAGCCATTCAATCGGCGTTGCGTCTCCTTTTTCACGAATAATATCTTTGGCATAACGACTAATTGGAGCAAAGGGGTCGTCATTGATTTCACTTCCAGCAACAATTGGAATGTATTCGTCTAATAACTGAATCATTAGCCTTGCAATTCTTGTTTTTCCTTGTCCTCTCAATCCCAATAAATTGATATTGTGCTTCGATAAGATGGCACGCTCTAATTGTGGAATCACAGTTTGTTCGTAACCGTGCATTCCCTCAAATGTTTTATTACCTGTTTGGAGTGCTTGAATCAAGTTATCCCTTAATTCTGTTTTGATAGATTTGGAGGTATACTTTGCTTTTTTTAAGTCACCTATTGTTTTTAAAGTAGTATTCATAGTATTAATTAATTCGTTTTTTTCGGTTGCTTTCATAATCGTGAAAAATCATTTCTCCTAGTCCTTTTAGTCCTGTAAAAAAAGCTTTTCCTTTATTTGATTTCGTAAATTCTTCAATAAAAGACTTAAGATAAGGATCTTGTGCGATCATAAATGTAGTAATTGGAATGTGCAACTTTCGCGCTTGAGCTGCCATTGTGTAGCACTTATCGACAATAAATTGATCCAATCCGTTGCTATTTTTGTAGTATTGTCCATCCGGCATTCTAACGCAGCTGGGCTTTCCATCTGTGATCATAAAAATTTGTTTATTTGTATTTCTTTTTCGCCTTAAAATATCCATTGCTAGCGCTAAACCAGCAACAGTATTGGTATGATACGGACCAACTTGAAGATAAGGTAAATCTTTGATTTTTATGGGCCAAGCATCATTTCCAAATACAATTACATCCAAAGTATCTTTAGGGTAGCGCGTTGTAATGAGCTCTGCTAGAGCCATGGCCACCTTTTTAGCAGGCGTGATTCGGTCTTCGCCATATAAAATCATACTGTGACTGATATCAATCATCAGAACTGTACTCATTTGAGATTTGTGATGTGTATCTTCAATAATCAAGTCCTCTTCAGATAATTTAAACTCACCAATTCCATGATTGATTTGTGCATTTTTTAAGCTTTCAGTAATTGATATTTGTTCAATACTATCTCCGAATTGGAAATTCCTAAATTCCCCTGTTGCTTCATCTCCTTGGCCGCTTTTCTTTGATTTATGATTACCAGAACCACTTTTTTTAATATTTCCAAAGAGCTGTTGCATCGCATTTTTACGAAGTGCACGTTCTGTTTTTGCTGTAATTTTTAAAGAAGCTGGACCTTTTGCTTTAATTTCTTCCTTGAGGTAGCCTTTCTTTTTTAGATCTTCCAAAAAATCATCCAGCGTATACTCATCATTTGTCAATTTATATTCTTCATCTAAAATTTTAAACCAATTCAGCGCTTCATCCACATCACCTGATGTATGCGTAATCAATTCACTAAAAATGTCAAAAAGTCTCTCAAAATCAGATTGCTCAGGTGCTTTATAAGGAGTAAAAATAAAACCTGATTTGAAATTTTCATTCATACTTTACAAACAAAAAAAATGATAAATAGTTTTCAAAATCCTATAAAGATGCAAAATGATATGGAAAGAGAAATGTAAAAGATAATAATAAATAAATACTACCCTGATTGATTTTATATCTTCAACATTAAAAGTGCTGAAAAACTAATTTACTTAAAAATTAATTTTCACCCTCCTATATAATTTAAAGTCTAAAGTACTATTTTCTTTTTGTTACCACAATATTATCCTTCTGATACTATCAACATTTTTAATGTTATAACTTTTAATTCCTTAAAAATGGCTTAATATAAGTGTTGATCTACATGGATAATTTTACTAAAAAATAATAATGGATAAAAAAAGACATGTTGAATTAGTCGTAATATCTGACATTCATTTAGGCACCTTCGGATCTAGGGCAAGGGAATTAATCGTCTACCTTCGTTCTATTCAACCAGAAACATTAGTGTTAAATGGTGACATTATTGATATTTGGCAATTTAGAAAGCATTATTTCCCAACAGAGCATATGCAAGTTATTAAAGAAATAACTTCTTTATTATCAAATGGAACAAAGGTGTATTACATAACTGGAAACCACGATGAAATGCTTCGAAAATTTAAAGGGTTCAATATTGGATTATTTGAAATCCAAAATAAGCTGATTTTAAATCTTAAAACCGGAAAAGCATGGATTTTCCATGGTGATGTCTTTGATACGGCAATGAAAAACTCGAAATGGCTTGCTAAACTAGGAGGAAAAGGTTATGACCTACTAATTATGATTAATACAATTGTTAATTGGGTTAGTGAAAAACTTGGTAGAGGAAGAATATCATTGTCTAAAAAAGTAAAAGATAGCGTAAAAGGTGTAATTAAATTTGTTAATAATTTTGAGGAGACAGTTGCAGAAATCGCTATAAAGAATAATTATTCTTTTGTTGTTTGTGGGCATATTCATCAACCTAAAATTAAAAAATTTACTAATTCCAAAGGGGAATCTGTTACTTATCTAAATTCTGGAGATTGGGTTGAAAATTCAACTTCATTAGAATACAATAATGGAGAATGGACCTTATATCAACATATTTCAAACCCCAAAAAGTCAGAAGCTTATGATAAAAGCGATTATTTCAAAGATGCATTAAGCTACGATCAGATCATAAAAGAAGTAGTTTCAAATTTAAATTTTCAGAGAGAATGAAAGTACTATATGCAATACAAGGCACCGGGAATGGCCACTTAAGTAGAGCTGAAGAAATTGTCCCTATATTAAATAAATACGTTGATACCACAGTTCTTGTGAGTGGAAACCAATCTCAAATTCAATCAAATTTTGAAATTAATTATAAAAAAACAGGTCTGACGTTCTTAAGCGGGAAAACTGGAAAAATTGATCTCTTACGGACAGTTTTCAAGTCCCACCCTATAGATTTCATAAATGAGATACGGCAATTTCCGATTTCCAATTTTGACTTAGTCATTACTGACTTTGAACCAGTTTCTGCTTGGTCAGCTCTAATGCATGGAGTTCCATGTATTGAAATGAGTCACCAAGCGGCGGTGATAAATTCAAAAGCACCAAAGTCAAAAATAGAAAATCGCATTGGGAAATACATTTTAAACCACTACTGTCCTACTAAAGAAAAAATAGGTTTTCACTTTGAGTCATATGACAATACTATTTTTACACCAGTTATAAGAAGTAGCATTCGTGAGTCAGAACCAAAAAACATGGGGCATTACACGGTTTATCTACCTGCTTATCACGATGGTATTTTACTTCAATTTTTAAAACAATTTCCTGTAAAGTGGGAGGTTTTCTCAAAATATTCAAAAAATAAATGGCAGCAAGACAATGTTCATTTTTTTCCAATTGATAAAACTTGTTTTAATAAAAGCTTTACAAATTCTACAGGTGTTCTTTGCGGAGCTGGTTTTGAACTACCTGCTGAGGCGCTTTTCCTGGAAAAAAAAATAATGGTTATTCCATTAAAAGGACAATATGAGCAACATTGCAATGCCATTGCTGCGCAGAATTTAGGTGTAAACATGATAGAAAACCTAGATTTAATTAATTACAGAACAATTAATTTATGGTTAAATCAAGGTCCATGTAATAAAGTAACTTATTTAGATCAAACTGATAGAATTATTCAGAACATACTGACTGAATTTGAGCAAAACTATATTCAATCTAAAAGAGAGACTTTTAATTTAGATAAAACAACCTTTGAAAAGCTATCAGTACTAAAATATTTGTTTTAATCTTTATTCTCAAGAATATAACTTTTATACAACTCACCTTGAGCATGAAATGGAGGTAAATCTCTTTTAGAGTAAGTATTTTTCATATCAGCGAGAATACTTCTTGCCTTTATACTTCCTCTCCACTGAAAATCAAAAATACGTTGAATTTCAGCTTGGATTTTAATATCCTTAATGACCACGCCTACTTCAATACGCTGATCTAAATTTCGCTGCATCAAATCTGCACTAGATGTAATATAGATGGCTTGACCATTGTTTTCGAAAATAAAAAACCGGGAGTGTTCTAAATAGCGATCAACAAGACTAATAGCTTCAATGTTATCGCTTAATCCTTTTACGCCAGGCTTCATACAGCAAATTCCACGAATAATCATTTGAATCTTTACTCCGCATTGACTTGCATAATAGAGTTTTTCAATTATTTTATTATCTGTAATATTATTTATTTTGATTTTAATACTGGCACTTTTTTTCGCTTTAGCATTTGCAATTTCATTATCTATATAAGAAATTAATTTTCTTCTTGTATTAAAAGGAGAAACCAATAGATTACGGAATTGATATCTTTCTAGATTGTTCTCCAATAATTTAAATACTTTATTCACTTCCAATGAAATTTCTCGATCTGAAGTTAGAAGTGCCAAATCCGAATAAATACTTGCAGTTTTTTCATTAAAATTTCCAGTACCTACAAACGTGACAAATTGATCTTTTCCATCAATAATTTTTCTAATTTGTAGAAGTTTAGAATGAATTTTTAAATTTGGTGAGCCATAAATCACATTTACACCAAATTCTTTAAGTCTATTACTCCACCAAAGATTATTTTCTTCGTCAAAACGAGCTTGTAATTCAAAAACTACAGTAACTTCCTTTCCATTAAAAACACATGCTAATAGCGCATTCATCACATCTGAATTCTTAGCAATTCTGTATATGTTAATTTTAATATCTTTCACCTTTGGATCTAAAGCCGCTTCACGAAGTAAATCTACTACATGATCAAATTTTTGATATGGAAAATGTAACAATACATCTTGTTCTAAAATTATATCTATGTGGCTTTTTTCACTTAAAAAAAGAGGATGTGCTTGTTTTGGTTCAGGTTGATATCTAAACTTTTTGATGTTAAAGTCCGGAAAGGACATAAAGTCTTTAAAATTGTGGTATCGACCACCTGGAATTTTATTGTTTGTACTATTTATACCTAAAGATTTTATAAGGAATTTTAATAAATCGCTTGGCATTTTAGAGTCATAAACAAAACGAACAGGATCTCCTTTCTTTCTTTGCTTCAAACTTTTTTCTATTTTATCAAAAAAAGATAAAGATAAATCATCATCAATGTCTAATTCAGCATCCCTTGTAAACTTAAAAGTATATGCCATAATCTCAATCGGATTAAAGATTGAGAAAATTTCTTTAAGCTGAAGACGAATAATATCATCAATTAAAATAAAATCAATTCTATTTTCCTCATTTAAAACAAAAAACCGACTGTATTCACTTGGAATTTGAATTAATGCAAAGCGAATTTTATTCTTTGATTCTACAATTTTAACAGCCAAATAAATAGCATAATCGCGTAGTCTTGGAAAGTTATTTTTTTTTTCTAAAATAATTGGGAAAATAACGTGCTTTAAGTTTTCATTGAAATAATCTTTTATAATTATTGATTGTTTATTATTCACTGTATTTTCATTCAGCATAAATATATTTTCCTTCTCAAAATCATCTTTTATTAGTATAAATGCATTTTCAAATTGCTTTTGTTGCTTCATTACAACTTTTCGAATCTCTTGATAAAGTTGCTCAGCATTGCCATTAAAACCATCAATTTTTTGTTTTTTTAAATGCTCGATTCGCTTTAAATTTGCAACTCTAACTCTATAAAATTCATCCATGTTATTAGAGTAGATTCCTAAAAACCGCATGCGCTCAGTTAGTGGTACAATTGGATCTAAAGCTTCTTGAAGAACTCTTTCATTAAAGGAAAGCCAGCTTAGCTCTCTGTTTATTATATTCATAATAAATTATGGGGTTTTAGATTTATCAAGTTTATTGCTCAAGCAGAATTTTTATGTCATTCTCTAATTAACTAATAATTTAATTTTTTTATAATAGTCCTCGCCAAAACAAAATAGATAAACTCCAGGCTTCAGACCAGATAAATCAATTTTGGTGTCTATTAAATTTAAACTGCCATTCAACATTATTTTCCCTTCATTATTTGATATTCTATAGTTAGAATTTAAAAAATTACTAATTATTTGAATAGTAACAAAATCATCGGAGGGATTTGGATAGATTAAAAATAAATTTTCATTTATATCTGAATTACCGTTACACAAGTCTATTGTAATGATAATACTATCCGTGTTAGAACAATTATTTAAGTCCGTTCCTGTAAGAAAATATGTTGTAGTCATTGTTGGAACAAAACTTTCTGCATTTACAACACTATTAGACCAAGAATAAGATGCTGCCCCACTCCCACTTAAAGTAACAGATTGGCCCAAACAAACTATTGATGCACTAGAATTTGCTGTAACATCTGGCAATGGAAATACGCTTATAATAATACTTGTAGTATCTTGACAGCCGTCTGGATCACTTCCAATTAAAGAATAAGATGTTGTTTCAGCAGGATTAAATGCTAAGCCATTTGTAACACCATTCGACCAAGTATAAGTTGTGGCACCACCACCAAAAAGAGTTACACTATCACCAATACAAATAGAGGAAGAACTAGCACTTGCAGTAAGCTCAAAATTATTTTCACCATTGATAAAAATAGAACTACTTACATCACCGTTAATTAATGCTGTTGAAGTATAGAAATCGTTTGAGGTTATTTCTGTACAAGATCCTAAAACAATAAATTTTAAAATAAGCAAATTTGTATTCGAAGGTATTAAGTAATTTATTGATGTTCCAGATGTTGTATTACTTAAATAGAGATTTGTGCTATTGAAATTAGAAAATGCATCTAAACCACTCAATAAAGAAGTTGTAGAAATATATGAAAGTTTTGATAGGTCAAATTGAAACCAAAAATCAAAAGAATTTACAGGATTATTACCAGCCGATAATTGAACTGGAATCTCAATAAAATTAACATTGTTGAAGCTTGAATATGTTGCTTGACTGATATCAAAGACAATTGTATCAGATAAACTAGAAAAAGAAGTAAAACTAATTAATTGAGTACAAAAAAATAATAAAACGATTTTTTTCATCCTAATAATTAAAAAACACTATTAATTAAAGAAAGCCGTGACAATACTGCCACGACTCTCCTTAACTAAAAAAAAAGCTTATTATTTTGCAATAACGATTCTTTGAGTTGAACTTGAATTCTGATTAAAAACACGAATTAAGTAAACTCCTGCACTAACATTATCAAGATTAATTGCTTGCTCTTGATTTGATTTTACAGAAACTTCTTTCAATATTTTACCACTCATTTCCAAAATTTCTATGTTTACATCCTCAGAAGAAACTACAGTAAAGTTTCCGTTTGATGGATTAGGATAGATAGAAATTCTATCAAGGATAGATGAAGTAATTCCAGCTTTTTCAAAAGAAACATCAACTGGCTTACCATTTAAAAGTCCCATTAATGAATGGAAATCTTTCTTGTTAATTGTACCATCTGTTGATTCAAATGAAATTAATGCAACTGATTGATTTAATTTGAAATTTTCTAATGTATATGCTGAATATCGGAAAGTTCTATCATTTTGATTGAAAAAACTTTCAGCTTCTATATTTTGAGCTAACTCAGAAACATTGTCAAAAGATAACTTACTTTCATTAAATTCAAATGCTAAGTCTAATGCATTAACAGGCTCGTCTGAAGTAATTACTACTGGAACAGTAACCTTGTTGCCATTAATTACAGCTTGACTTAAATCAATAGTAATTAAAGCATCTTCAGATTTTAACAATCCATCAGCAGTATAAGAAGCATAACTTCCATTTACATCACCTAACATAATTCCTTTGTATGTTTCAGTTCCTACTGTTGGACAAGTTGAATTATTAGAATTATAATTAGAAACAACCATAGGAAGAATAAAAGGAACTTGAGGAACTCTTGCTTTTGAGAAACCTATGTTATCGTTTGCTGGAAATGTACCTGAAATAAGATAAGCAGGTGTTGCAATTCTAGCATTATCAACAAATATCCAATCTTTAGATGGTGAACCATTTGATACACCTTGGTTATTGTAGTTCCAAGATTGCATATATTCAGGGATAGATAATGTAGTTCTTTGTTTCATTTGAGAAATATCACCTGCACTAACTACGCCATCTAAATTAACATCTAAAGCAATGATTTGATATACTGAAGGAGTAAAAGCTCCGTCTATCAATAACGTTTTACCCAAAACAGCATCTGCAGCATTAACTATTGCTTGAACACTATTTTCGTTAATAATATCTCTTTGTATTGAAAGATCAAGTCCTGAAGAAAGGTTACTTGTAAACTGTCCATTTTGATTTGGTGTTACAGGAGAACCAGTTGAACCATAGATATTTGTTATCAAAGCACTAGATGGAGAAGCTGAATTGTATGTGATAGGACTTGAGTCAGACCAAAAAACTAGGTTTCCAGTATAACTTTGTATCGCTGTTGAATACATTTTAGCTGATTTAACAGACTTAGCTTGTACACCTGTTATATAACTTTCTTGCATAAATGGAACTGAAACAATAGATGAATCAATTGCATTAAAGCCTGCTAACTTAGTGAAACCTACATTAAAAATAGTACCAGTACCATTAAATTCAGCACTTGCTGGAGCAGATCCATTTAAATTAATAGTTAAGTTTAATACTCCAGGACTTGCAATTGAAGAGCTTGATTCAACATACGTTGAATTTATCAATTCATTTGTAATTGTAACATTTCCTGTTGGAACTAGCTTTGTAGCATCATAATTTATAACAACATCATAGCCCTTAACATCATTTACTGAATAAGGAGAAGATGTTGCAACTGGAACTTGGTAAAGGGTCTCGCTACATATTGTAGAAGCAGAAAGTACTTTGTACTCTGGTGCGAGAATTGTTAAATTCAAAACTTGAGCTACGCAGTTAACTTCGTTTCCAGTATAGGTTCCAGAAACTGTATATGTTTGACCGTTGTTAGTCCAAGTAAATGAATTATATACAGATTGAGTTGTAGTATTAGATTCTTGTGTTCCACTAACTACCCAAGCACATGTACCTGTGTTAAACGCTGCTGTTTCGTAACATGCAAGAGTTGGCTGTACTGGCTGCGTTCCAGAAAGAACCCAAGCACAATTTGTGAAGGTTGCTGTTTGGTAACAAGCAGTTGTTGGTTGTACTGGTTGTGTTCCACTAACTACCCACGCACAATTTGTAAAGGCTGCTGTTTCATAACAAGCAAGAGTTGGTTGTACTGGCTGTGTTCCACTAACAACCCAAGCACATGTTCCTGAGTTAAAAGCTGCTGTTTCGTAACATGCAAGAGTTGGTTGTACTGGCTGCGTACCAGTAAGCACCCATTCACAATTTGTGAAGGCTGCTGTTTGGTAACAAGCAGTTGTTGGTTGTACTGGCTGTGTTCCTGTAATGTCATAAGTACAAGTCTGATTGTTAAATGTTGCAGTTTGCCAACAAGCAAGACCTGTTGGAGCAAGATTTGAGCCACGAGTTAAAGAAGGGTGAGTTAATTGACTTCCAGTTGGGTTAGAAGCAACATAATTTTCAGCTAATCCGGTTGCAATGTTTACCAATTGAAGATTTAATTCAAAAGTGAAAACACCATCAGTTGTAAATTGACCGATAAGTACCATGTTAGAACTCGTAGCACCAACAATACCTCCTAATGCGGCTATTGCACCATTAGTGATAGTAATTGAATTTCCAGGGGTTGAACCTTCTAAACATGCAAGGGAAGAACCCATGCCAAGTGCATTTGGAACTAAATAAGTAGAAGAAGTGCTTGCAACAAAACCATCTTGAGCACCTGAACCATTAATAGGTAAGCCAAAACATCCTCCTGCATTATTTGCTAAAATACCTTGTGTGTTTCCAAGAGAACCATCCGTATCTTCTGATTTTAATACACCAACTTTACCAACCGCAACTCCAC
>CAMCYF010000015.1 GCA_945883825.1 Chitinophaga pinensis | reverse complement strand
TATTGTAACTGTAACCATTGCACCAAGGCATATTTCTGCACTGTGTCTTTGAAAAAATACAGCCAGCTCAGTTTGAATTACTGCCTCAATTTTATTTTGACGAATCGATCCCATAAAAACAAAGTTAAAGAATTTAGACGGATACAACTCTATATGCTTTGAAGTTGAGCGCATAAATACAATAAACTCACATGCTAATTTAGTGATTACTCTCTTTTTCTTTCATTTTTAGGGATTAGTGTATCTTTGCATCATGAATACCATTCGTCAAATTTTTAATTATTCGTTTAAGTATAAGAAGCTAGCTTTTTTAACTATAATTGGGAATTTACTTTTCACCTTTTTTAATCTCCTTTCCCTAGTTTTATTTATTCCTTTTTTACAACTTATTTTTAGTTCTGAAAAGCTGAAAACAGTAATCCCAAAGCCCACCTATTCTGGAGATATTTCCCTGCTGCCTGAGTTTATAATTAAGAGTTATAACTTCCAGATGCACGATATGGTTATTCACGACCCTAAGCAAGCATTATTTTCCGTTTGTATTATGGTATTCTCAGCTTTTTTCCTAAAGAATCTTTTCAGATATATGGCAATATGGTTTCAATCGGAATTGCGTTTTTCAGTTGTACGAGATGTTCGCGATGAATTATTTGAAAAATCCATTCACTTACCCTTATCTTTCCATACGCAAGAGCGAAAAGGGGACTTAATTTCTCGAATGAGTAGTGATGTTGGAGAAATAGAAAATGGAGTTGTTGCACTACTTGAAATACTATTTAGAGATCCTATCTCAATTTTTATACATATAGTTTCATTATTTTATATTAGCCCATCTTTAACATTAGCATCTTTTTTCTTACTTCCTATTTCTGCATTTGTAATTTCTCGAGTAGGAAAAAGCCTAAAAAGAACCGCCCAACAAAACCAAGAACAGCTCGGCTTATTAATATCATCAATAGATGAAAGTTTAAGCGGGGTTAGAATTATAAAATCTTTTAATGCAAGTGGATTTATTTTTAACATGTTTAAAAAACTAAACCTACGCCACCAAAAGTTACATACTAAAACAATGCGTAAAAAAGACATTTCTTCTTTATTAAATGAAACAATAGGAGCTGGTGTGATGATGTGCTTGGTTTGGTTTGGAGGGCAAGAGATTTTAGAAAATACGAATAATGGCTTGACGGGAGAATTATTTTTAACCTTCATTATTATTTTTTCACAATTATTACGTCCAATTCAATCAATCTCTAATGGGATGGCATTAATGAATAAAGCTAAAGTTTCTTTAGATCGAGTGAATGAAGTGCTTCAGACAGATGAGAAAATCACAGAAAAGCCAAATGCGAAAACGATTTTGGATTTTAAGTCACAAATTAGTTTTGAAAATATTTCTTTTAAATATGCTGAAGAAACCATAATTTCTTCATTTTCTTTAGAGGTTAAAAAAGGAAAATTAATTGCTATTGTTGGTGAATCAGGAAGCGGAAAATCTACACTTATGGATTTACTCCCTCGGTTTTACGATGTAAATGAAGGGTCTATTCTAATTGATGAAGTAGATATTAGAGACTATAAAATTGCAGATTTAAGAGGATTAATTGGAATTGTATCTCAAGAGTCTATTCTGTTTAATATTTCTGTTTTAGAAAACATTGCTTTTGGCGACCCGAATCCAGATAGAAATCGAGTTATTGAAGCGGCTAAAATCGCAAATGCTCATGGTTTTATTTCCGATATGGATGAAACTTATGATTCAATAGTAGGCGAGCGCGGTAATAAATTGTCTGGGGGTCAAAAACAAAGATTAAGTATTGCTCGAGCGGTATATAAAAATCCAAAAATTTTAATTTTAGATGAAGCAACATCAGCTTTAGATACAGAATCAGAGATGTTGGTTCAAGAAGCTCTTGAAAAATTAATGCAAAATAGAACCTCTTTTGTAATTGCCCATCGCTTAAGCACAGTAAGAAATGCCGACGAAATAATTGTATTAGCAAAAGGAAAAATTATAGAACAGGGCAACCACGAGGATTTAATGAAAAAAAGAGGTGCATACCAGAAGTTTTGTACACTCCAAGGTTTGAAGTAATTTATTGCCACTGAACATTATTAAAATACATTTGTTACATTTGTAACATAAAAAAAATTAAATGTCTCTCCCTAAAATTACATTTTCTACTGAAAAAGAAACTGACTTTTATAAAGTTCTTCGTTCTAGAGTAAACAATTATTTTAAAGAAAAACAAATTTCGCGGCACGCAAATGCTAATATGGTCTTCAAGACTATCTTTATGTTAGCCCTTTATTTAGTTCCATTTAGCTTTATCCTTTTTGCTGAATTATCAAATCCTGTTCATTACTTCATGTGGGTTCTAATGGGCTTTGGAATGTCAGGGATTGGTCTTTCTGTAATGCATGATGCCAATCATGGAGCATATTCTAAAAATGAAAAAGTAAATAAATTTATTGGCAAAATAATTTATTTTATCGGTGGAAGTGATGTGAATTGGCGTATTCAACACAATGTTTTACATCATACGTATACAAATGTTGCTGACATGGATGAAGATATTGAATCAATTTCATTTTTACTACGATTTTCCCCTCATACAAAAAGATATAAAATCCATCGTTTTCAATTTATATATGCTTGGTTTTTTTATAGCTTAATGACAATATTATGGTCTTCCACCAAAGATTTCAAGCAAGCCATTCGTTATAAATCCAAAGATTTAATCAAAACTCAGAACTTAACATTCACAAAACACTTAGTTTCAATCATTATAACAAAATTATGTTATTATGGACTTTTTATTGTTACACCATTGATCTTGTCTAATGCCCCTTGGTACCTAATTATTGGGGGATTAATAACAATGCATTTGATTTGTGGTTTGGTACTAGCAGCAATTTTTCAACCTGCACACGTTGTTCCAACTTCAGACTATCCTTTACCAGATAGTTCAGGAAATATTGAGACAGATTGGGCAATCAATCAATTATACAACACTACTAATTTTGCGCCAAAACATCCAATTTTTACATGGTATGTAGGAGGTTTAAATTATCAAGTTGAACATCATTTATTTCCAAACATTTGCCATGTTCATTATCCAAATATTTCTAAAATAGTGAAGCAGACGGCTCTTGAATACAATTTACCTTATCATTCTTATAAAAACTTCACGTCAGCATTAAGAGCACATACTAAAATGCTTTATAATCTTGGGAAGTACGATGATGCCCCTGCTATCCATTAATTTATTCTCTTAAAACTATAGAGGATACCGGTTTTTTTGGCTTTAAAAATTAATCCTTGTTTAAAATACGCTTAGATAAATTTGTTTGGTGTGTTCGACTTTGCAAAACGCGATCTCAAGTGACAGAACTTATTTCAAAAGGTCAGATTAAGCTTAATTCTCTAACTACAAAGCCTTCAAAAGAAGTAAAGCTTAAGGATGTAATTTCAATTCACAAAAATTCTGCGGTTTTTTCATTTAATGTTATAGAATTATTAGATAAACGCGTAGGCGCAGCGCTCATTGAAAATTTTATTATAGATATTACTCCAATAGAAGAAAAGGAAAAATTTAAAGAATATCAGCTAGTCCGTCAAATTTATCGTCAAAATGGCGATGGTAAACCCACAAAAAAAGACCGTCGAGATTTGGAGTCTTTTTTTGAATATATTGATTAGAAAATTAAAATTTTTTAGTTTTTTTGAAAAAGGTCTCTTATGCTTTAAAAGTCAATCTTTCCCCAAAGATGTCATTTATGATAATACCATCTTGAAAAACAACATTACCATTTACAAATGTCTTTTCTATTGTGTGTGAAAATTGAATTCCCTCAAATGGAGACCAAGCACAAGAATACAAACAATTTTCCTTTGTAACTATCGGTGATTTATTTTGGGAAATAACTACTAGATCTGCTTTATAGCCCTCTCTAATAAAACCTCTCTCTTTTATTCTAAATAAAATAGCAGGAGAATGACACATTTTATCTACTAATTTTTCTAGGCTAATTTCACCTTCCTTTACTTTTTCTAACATTGCGAGAAGGCCATGTTGAACCAATGGGCCTCCAGAAGGAGCATTAAAATAGGATTGATTTTTTTCTTGTAAAGTGTGTGGTGCGTGATCCGTTGCAATCACATCAATACGATTATCAAGCAAGGCCTTCCATATTCCTAAGCGGTCACTTTCTTTTTTTACTGCAGGATTCCACTTTATAAAATTTCCTTTTTCTGCATAATCTTTTTCTGTAAACCATAAATGATGAATACACGCTTCTGCAGTTATTTTCTTCTGTTCTAAAGGAATTGTATTGTCAAATAAGTGTGTTTCTTTTTCCGTAGAAATATGTAAAACATGCAAACGACTCCCATATTTTTGCGCCATAGAAACAGCAAATGCTGACGATTTATAACAGGCTTCTTCACTGCGAATTATAGGGTGTTCTTGTATCGGAATATGTTCACCATAGAGCTTTTTTGCTTTTTCTAAATTTGCTTTTATCGTATTTTCGTCTTCACAATGAGTTGCAATTAACATTCCCACTTGAGAAAAAAGTCCTTCAAGTGCTGCTTCTTTGTCAACCAACATATTTCCTGTAGAGGAGCCCATAAAAACTTTAATTCCGCAAACATTTGTAGGGTTCGTCTTCAGAACCTCAGCTAAATTATCATTTGATGCACCCATAAAAAAAGAAAAGTTAGCAATGGAGCTTTTAGATGCTATCGCATATTTTTCTTCTAATAATTCTTGAGTTAATGCATTTGGAACTGTATTTGGCATTTCCATAAAAGAAGTTATTCCTCCGACAACAGCTGCCCTAGATTCAGAAAAAATTGTCCCCTTATGTGTCAGTCCGGGCTCTCTAAAATGAACTTGATCATCAATGCAGCCTGGAATAATTAACTTCCCGCTTGCATCTATTTCAACTGCCCCACAATTATTTTCTAATATCCCTCCAATTTTCTCAATGACATCTCCTTTTATAAGAATATCAGATGTAAATACTCGCCCCTCATTTATAATAGTTCCGTTTTTTAGTAGATAATTCACAATTTCATTTTTTTCATTTTCCAAACACCAAAAATTGCTTCTTTAAAAATCCCACTGCTCATTTTGGAAGTGCCATGAAGGCGATCCACAAAGACAATTGGCAATTCTCTCACTTTAAAACCATATTTTAGCGTAGCATATTTCATGCAGATTTGAAAGGCATATCCTTTAAAGGGATTATTTTTTAATTGAATTGTCTTAAGAACATCTTTATGGTAACACTTGAAACCAGATGTTGTATCGCGAATATTTATTAATAAAATTAATCGGACATAGACACTTGCAAAATAGGACATTAGAATGCGTTTCATAGGCCAATTTTTTACACTGCCTCCCTTACAATAGCGCGATCCTATCGCAAGTCCTACGCCTTCAATACAAGCCTGTCTTAAGTCTTTTAAATATTTTGGATTATGCGAAAAATCGCAATCCATCTCAAAAATATAAGTGTAATCATTTTTTAATGCCCACTCAAAGCCATGAAGATAAGCAGTTCCCAAACCCATTTTAGCTCTTCGCTTTTCTAAATGTATAAGTCCTGGAAATTTTATTTGTAGTTTTTCTATCTCTTGAGCCGTTCCATCGGGTGAATTATCGTCAACAAAAAGAATATGGTAGCCCTCTTGTAAATCTACAATTGCCTCAGTAATTAATGAAACATTTTCAATTTCATTGTATGTTGGAATTATAATTAATGTGTCGAAGAGCATCTTAAAAACGAAGTTAAGCAATAAACATCAAAAAATATTATGACTAAAGCTTTTTAAAAAAACAGAGAGGCACAAAAAAGCCCAATTTTTTTAAATCGGGCTTTTTTTAAATATATTAAAAGATTAAGCTTCTTCTGAAGTTGCTTCTTCTTCACTAAGCTCAGAGCTAATTGAAGAATTCTCAGTATTTTCTGCAGTCTCGCTAACTTCTTCTTCATCCTCGCCTTCAACTTCTGCTCCTCTAACTGCTCCACGAGCCATTTTTACAGAAACAACTACAGCATTTGCAGGATCTAGAAAAGTAATTCCTGGTATATTGATAGTATTTACACGGATAGCACCACCAATATTTAATTTAGAAATATCTAATATAATTGCCTCTGGTAAATCTTTGGAAAGACCAACACATTGTAGGTTCCTAAAAACAAGCATTAATTTTCCTCCAGCCATAACACCAGGAGAAGAACCAGCAAGTCTAACAGGTAATTTTATACGAATCGATTTAGTTTCGTTTAATTCTAAAAAGTCTACGTGCTGTATGGTATCTTTTGTAGGATGTTGCTGTAATTCTTGAATAATTCCTACTGCAGTTTTTCCATCAATATTTAACTCAACTTGGTAAACATCTGGAGAATATACGATTTTTTCTATCGCCACTTGCTTTACAGAAAAATGTGTCTGTTGACCCTGTCCGTAAAGTACACAAGGAACTAGTCCCGCAGAGCGCAGACTCGAAGCATCCTTTTTCCCTACGTTCGCTCTAAGCGAACCGCTCAATTGTACTGTTTTCATTTATATTTAATTTTAAGAGATTACAAAATGTGAACTAATTGATTCGTTATTTACCAATCTTTTGATAACATCCGCAAACAATTCTGAAACAGAAACGACTCTGATTTTAGAATTCTGCTTCATCAATGGAATTGTATCAGTAACAATTAGTTCAGTTAATTTAGAGTTTGATATTCTATCATATGCAGGACCACTCAAAACTGCATGTGTACAAAAAGCTCTAACACTTTTAGCGCCTTTTTCAATTAATAAATCTGCAGCTGTAGTAAGTGTGCCAGCCGTATCACACATATCATCAATAATAATAACATCTTTCCCATTTACCTCACCAATGACAGTCATTTCTGCTATCTCATTGGCTTTCTTGCGGTTTTTGTGACAAAGAACCAATCCGCAGTTTAAATTCTTAGCATAGGAATTCGCTCTTTTAGCTCCACCAACATCAGGAGCAGCAACAACTAAATTATCAATATTAATTGCAGAAATTTCCTTTAAAAATAATGTGGAAGCATATAGATGATCTACTGGAACCTCGAAAAATCCTTGAATTTGATCTGCATGTAAGTCCATTGTAATAACACGATCAACTCCTGCAGCCATTAGCATGTTTGCAATTAATTTTGCGCCAATTGCAACTCTAGGTTTGTCTTTTCGATCTTGTCTTGCAAAGCCAAAATAAGGTATAACAGCAATGATTTTTCTTGCTGAAGCCCTTCTTGCAGCGTCTACTAATAAAAGAAGTTCGAAAAGATTTTCAGTGGGGGGCATTGTTGATTGTATTAGAAATACATCTTGTCCTCTAACTGTTTCTTCAAATGAAGGCTGGAATTCCCCATCACTAAAGACAGTAACTTTAACATCTCCAAGTTTTCCACCAAAATTTTCGGCAATATTATTTGCCAATTTTAAAGATGCCCTGCCTGAAAATATTTTTACGCCCACGTTTTTTCTTAATAAGGTTGCAAAATTAAGGTTTTTATTTTTTATAAAAAAATCATAGTCTTAATAAGGATTTAAATAAGCAAAAGTAATACATGAGTTTTGGACAATTAGACTAATTTTGTGCTGATGTCAACCAAAAAAACCATTCCTTATTCTCTCTTTGGGCGCTTAATCAAGTATGCCCTTCCGTACAAATACTTTTTCGGGATTTCCGTCATTTGTATACTTTCCTTATCAATTTTAGGACCTTTGAGGCCATATATTATTGGAGATATGGTTGACAAATACATTATCAAAAGTCAAAATCAAAATAAATTACTCTTTTGGTCAATGATTGTAGTTCTAATTCTGACATTGGAGGGAATCTTACAACTTTGCTCCACGTACATATCTAATTTATTAGCGCAATCTGTCATTCGCGATTTACGAAAAAAGATTTTCCAGCATTTGTTATCATTTCGTATGCGTTATTTTGATAAAAATCCAGTTGGAGCTATGGTTACACGTGTTGTTTCAGATCTTGAAGCGATAACGGAGGTATTTTCTGCTGGTATAATGGAAATTGCTGGAGACATTATTTCATTGTTTTTTATTCTAACGCTAATGTTTATTACAAACTGGCAACTTTCTTTAATGACATTAATCCCAATTCCATTTTTATTAATTGCTACCCGCATTTTTGCACGCGC
This sequence comes from Chitinophaga pinensis, assembly GCA_945883825.1. Taxonomy (GTDB): domain Bacteria; phylum Bacteroidota; class Bacteroidia; order Flavobacteriales_D; family Crocinitomicaceae; genus UBA952. The sequence goes on along the minus strand of CAMCYF010000015.1, from coordinate 46,235 downwards.
TATGAGAGACTCTTTTAAGCTTGAGCGACAGCAAGTAACGCGACTAAATACATTTGTTCAAGAACGCTTGACGGGCATGTCGATTGTACAGCTTTTTAACCGGCAAAAGAAAGAGTTTGAAAACTTTCAAGAGATAAATAAAGGCCATAGACAGGCACATGTAAATGCAGTTTGGGCAAATTCTATTTTTTTCCCAATAGTTGAGCTTTTATCTTCCTTATCTATTGCCTTTCTTTTAGTTTGGGGAGCACTTAACGTAAGTGGAAAGACACAAGTAGAGATTCGCTTAATGTATGGGCAGATAATTGCTTTTACTTTATGGATTTACCAACTTTATAGGCCAATTCGACAGTTAGCAGATAAATTTAATGTTTTACAGAGAGGAACCGTTCGAGCAGAACGTATTTTTGATGTTTTAGATGAAGAAGAAAATGTGCAGGCAAAGGGTTCAATTGCTAAGCTTGACTTTAACCAAGCGATTATCTTTTCGAATGTTTATTTCGGATATGATTCAAAAAATAGTATACTAAAAAACATTAACTTAGAAATAAAGCCCGGAGAAACACTCGCATTTGTTGGTGCAACAGGTGCAGGAAAATCTACAATCGTAAATCTTTTAGGGCGTTTTTATGAATATGATAAAGGTAAAATTTCTATTGGTGGAAGAAATATTAATGAAATAGACATTGCTTATTTGAGAAGTAACATTGCAATTGTTTTACAAGATGTTTTTCTTTTTTCAGACTCTGTACACAACAACATTACATTAACGGATGAAAATATTAGTAGAAACCAAGTAATTGAGGCAGCTAAGGCAGTTGGCGCTCATGATTTTATCATGCAGCTACCGGGAAATTATGATTATAAAATTGGCGAAAGAGGAGGCGTTCTCTCCGTAGGTCAAAGGCAATTACTCGCATTTATTCGTGCTTATGTATACAATCCACATATATTAATTTTGGATGAAGCTACATCAAGTGTTGATAATGAATCGGAAGAATTAATTCAAAAAGCTACTGCAGCACTTACTCAAGGTAGAACGGCTATTGTCATAGCGCATCGTTTGTCCACAATACAAAAAGCAGATAGAATTGTTGTATTAGAAAAAGGTGAAATTGCAGAACTTGGAAGCCATAAAGAGCTTCTGAAAAAAAATGGTGCTTACCGTAAATTAAATGAAATGCAGTTTTTTGCAAGAAATTTCGAATAATAAATAGTGTCTATTTAACCATTATCGAGCTTTTTTTATTTGAAAACATGAGATAAAATACCCATTACTAACTTAAATAATAATTCAAACCTATCAAATTATAATTAGTAGCCGTAATTTATATAAAAGGAATTGAAATTCAGTTATATACAAATTATATTTATTATAAATTATAAAAAAATGAAGCCTCTTTCATCTTGGCTATCTGAACCAATGGCAATTGCGATTGCAACTATTGCCTTTTTGGTATTGATGGTTCTATTCATGATTAAAAACACGAATAAGAAAGATTAGTTTTACCTTAGGTATTTTTCTTATTTATCACCGCGACAACTTCTTGTCAACCTTAATTTTTAATCAAAACCCATCGTTTTTTCCCATTTAAGTTTGTAATTTGTTGTGCAATAGAAATTTTAAACTTGAACTTTTGAATGAATCTTTTGTTAACTAGAATCAGTATTTTTGCATTAATTTTTAAAAATGATTAAAACAGACATAATTATTATTGGTGCAGGGCCAGTTGGTTTATTTACAGTTTTTGAAGCAGGCCTTCTAAAATTAAAATGCCATTTAATTGATTCCTTGCCTCAAGCTGGAGGACAGTGTTCTGAAATATATCCTAAAAAACCAATTTATGATATTCCGGGTTTTCCAACTATTCTTGCTGGTGAGCTTGTTGATAATTTAATGGAACAAGCTGCACCTTTCAAACCGGGATTTACACTGGGAGAAGCAGCTCTTTCTCTTGAAAAAGATAAGGAGAACCAATTCATCGTAAAAACCGAAAAGGGCACTGAACACACTGCTCCTGTCGTTATTGTTGCTGGCGGACTTGGAGTTTTTGAGCCGCGGAAGCCACCGATTGAGAATTTATCAAATTATGAAGATAAAGGAGTTGAATACATTATAAAAGACCCTGAGTTTTATAGGGATAAGACCTGTGTTATTTCTGGAGGTGGAGATTCTGCATTGGATTGGGCTTTTTTTCTAGTTGATCAGAAAATTGCCAAAAAAGTCACTTTGGTCCACCGAAGTAGCTCTTTTAGAGGGCACCTTGACTCAGTGCAAAAAATAATCAATCTTGCAGAAGCTAATAAAATCGAATTAATTACAGAAGCAGAGGTAATTGATTTGGAGGGCACAAATCACTTAGAACGAATAGTTGTAAAACATCAAACCATAGGAAATAGAACAATAGAAGCAGACCATTTCATACCTCTTTTCGGTTTAAAACCTAGCCTTGGCCCGATTGCAGATTGGGGTTTAGAAATAGAAAAAAATGCAATTAAAGTAAATCCTAAGGACTATTCAACTGCTATTCCTGGAGTTTATGCGGTTGGAGACGTAAATACGTATGAAAATAAGTTGAAACTCATTCTTTGTGGCTTTCATGAAGGAACAATGGCTGTACAGGCAGCATTTGCAAGAATATACCCAGATAAAAAAAATATCTTGAAGTATACAACTGTAAATGGAATACAAGGGTTTTAAGTAATATAATTACCAATACTTAATAAGTAGTTTTAACCTTTATTGACTTAATGAAGAGATTCAGAATAAATGCGGTTATTATTTTAGGAGTGCTTTCTTTGTCAAGCATCTTGCTAGTTCAATTACTTTGGGTCCGAAAAACAATTGAAATTCAATCAACTAGTACTGCAATCCAACAAAAATCTGATAGTTTAAATTTGAAGGAATTTTCAGAACAAACAAACTTAGCATTGAGAAATGTTTTGAACATTATTTCTAGTGCAATAGAAGATAGCTCTGATCAATATGGCGCGATTAAGCAGTTAAACATAAATCAATTTAAAGTTGATATAATACAAGAACTTGATCCCTATTATTTAGAAACATTATTAAAAAAAGCGCTTTACAATCAAAACATTCACGAAGATTTCACTTTTGGTATATATGATTGTTTTACCAATCAATTAACTTTTAGTAAACTATATAAATTTACCGATGATTCCTTATATAAATTAGTTAACAACAATATAATTGGTTTAGATTCTGCGCGACTAAAATTAAAAAATGATGGTCATTATTTTACTGTTTTTTTTCCAAATGTCCAAAATAAGCTTCCTCAAAACACTGTTTTTCTGTCTCCATGGATTTATATATCAACAATCGTATTCTTAGTTTTAATTTTTTTCGGGTTTAGTTTGGCCACTATTATTAAGCAAAAAAGATTATCAGAAGTGATAACAGATTTTATAAATAATATGACACATGAATTAAAAACACCCATTGCAACAATTAGTTTGTCTAGTGAAATGATTATGCGGCTAGATAATGATTTAGAAAAAGCTAAAAAATATGCCGGAATTATTTTTAAAGAAAATAAAAGATTAGAAACCCAAGTAGAAAGGGTGTTAAATATTTCTACTTTAGATACAGAAAACACCACCTTAAATAAAAAATCATTAGATTTTCATGAGCTCCTTGATGAAGTTAAAGATACTTTTGATTTTAATCAATTGGCAAATGGCGGAAAAATATTAATTGAAAACAATGCAAGTATTTTTACAATTCAAGCAGATCCTATTCATATCACAAATGTAGTTTATAATTTACTAGATAATGCTGTAAAATACTGTATTACAAAACCATTCATATCGATTACAACAAAAAATGAGCGAAATTATTTAGTTATTGAAATTAAAGATAATGGAATAGGTATTCGGAAAGAGGATCTAAAAATGATTTTTGATAAGTTCTATAGAGTTTCAACAGGAAATATTCACGATATAAAAGGATTTGGTCTTGGATTGTTTTATGTTAAACTGATTATTAATGAGCACAATGGATCTATAGATGTTAAAAGTAAGCTTGGAGAAGGAAGTGCTTTTACAATTAAACTCCCTTATTGATTTTTTAAAATCATGCTTAATTTAAAACACCGCAAAAATCTGTTTGTTAAGCTATTATTACCCAAAGTTTAATCATTTGTAATTTTTTTATGATTTTTTTTAAAAAAAGTTTTTTTTTCTAAATTATTAATTTATATTTGCTAAGTGGTTATTTTTAACGCTGAGTTGTAAATACATTCCTAAACATAATTTTTAATTTTAAAACCAAAAACAATGAAAAATTTTTATCAAGTTCGAGATTTAAACTCTAAATTCTCATTTCAAGTAACTCTTTTGTCTTTATTTATGTTTTTGTTATCGTTTAGTTCGATGGCTCAGGAACAAATTACAATGTCTTTAGAGTGGTTAAGTTCAACACCAACTACCGCAGATTTTCAAGTTAGATTAACAAATACTGGTAATCTACCTGTAAAATTTAATAGCATTATTGTTCGTGGTAAGCATGCTGAAAATTTAATAACTCAAGGCGCATCATTATCTTGGACAGCTTTAAATAATAACACAAATTCATCTTGGAACAATTGGCCAAATTTTACAAATGTATTACCATATAAAGCAGATAAAAAAATGTTAAATTTTTCGTCAAATGTTAAATTTTTCGATTCTGAAACTGCTCCTTTAATCCCTGCTGGTGATGGTATAGTTGTAGGATCTTTTAGATTAGCTGTTACAGGTGGCACATGGTCTCCAAACACTGATTTTGCCTTTGATTTTGAACCTACTGCAGCTGTTATAGGTTATGTAGATGGTTCTAAATATGTTTCAAGTTTAGCTACTCACGGAAGTAACATTATCTGTCTTGTTTCAGGTCTGTCTCAATTAGGAGTTGCTGAAAATTCAAATTCAGAGTTTAATGTATATCCAAATCCTACTAATGGTAAATTTAATATTACTTTACCTTCAAATATTAAAGCTAATGTTTCTGTAGTTGATGCAGAAGGGAAAGTAATATTAGAGAAAAATAATTTATCTAATGGTGCTTTAATGAATTTAGGAAATGTAGCTCCAGGAGTATACTTAGTAAATATTTCTTCTGAAAATGAAGTTCAAACTATTAGAATAGTGAAAAACTAAATTATTTATATTTTTTAAAAGGGTTGTGAGAGCAACCCTTTTTTTTTGCAAAAAACTTAGATTTATTAAAGTTTAAAATTGATTTTTTTCCATTTTACTATTTTAATTTAAATGAAATTTAATTGTGAATTATTATCAAATGAAACTCACAGAAACCGCACTTTAATTTTCTTGTATTCTTCGTTAAAAAGAGCAATATTGTATGGTTATAATAAATAATTCTAACTTGACATTAAATTTCTCAATTGTGTTCTCACTAGTTAAATTGATTATTCATTAGATTGGAATACATGTCTCCCCAACGATTTAAAATTAGGGAAGGCAGAGGAATTCTCTAATGATGATCAAGTTAGTAAAGTATATTTAGTGATGATCAAGTTAGAAAAGTATATTTAGGATAAAAATTCGTTCTAAAGAAATAAATCAACGAATTAAATTTACATGACCTGTAACTTCAATTTTCTTCTGTTCCTGTTCACAAGAGCGATATTGTAAATCGTAAGCGTAGATTCCGTCTTGACATATAATTTCTCCAAAGTGCCCGTCCCATCCAATTGAATAATCATTAGATTGGAAAACAAGCTCTCCCCAACGATTGAAAATTCTTAACTGCCATTCTAGAATCTCAAAGTCTGTTATTGGCCTAAATAGTGTATTGTGCTCGTCCTCGTCTGGTGTGAAAGTATTTGGAATATATAATGTGGTGGGTTCAATTATTACCGTTAGAATCATTGTGTCTTTACAGCCATATTCATTCGTTACAATTTGAATGGGATTATCTGTTCCTGAAGTAGTATAATTATGCGCAAAATTTGCCGTGCTTGAAGTAAATCCATTATTATCAAAATTATAATAATAAGAACTAGCACCTTGAGATAAATCGGTAAAAGTTATTAATCCTTCACATATATCTGTTTGCTCTGGTGATACGGAAAAACCAGCTACTGGCCTCGGGTAAACGTTAATAATGTCCTGCTGAAGGATATAAAGTGTATCAATACAACCCGCTAACGTAATCATTGTCAATCCAACACTATAATTTCCTACGCTTGTGTACAAATGCCCAGGGCTAAATTCAGAAGATGTCCCTCCATCTCCAAAATCCCAAGTATATAAAACGGGAGAATCTGCTTGACTTAAGTTGACAAATTGAGCAACAGAAGGAGCACAAAGTAAACTGTTCAAATAAGTGAAATTTATTTCCGGTGAAGAATATACAAAGACATTTGAATAAACAGTATCTATACAATCTTCAAAAGCTCCAATAAGCATTACATCTTGATTACCCGGAACAAGAAATTGAACCCCAAAAACGTCAATAGTATTTGCTATATTAGGTAGTGAATTTGGACCAAAATTCCATGAATATTGAGTATATGGGGGCCCCGAAACACTTGCATCAAAATCATATAATTCTAGTAAGCCACATAAAGAATCTGAATGCACAAAAGACATCACAATGGATTCGTTTAAATTAATAGTTAAGCTAGCTGTATTTGTACAACCTGGAATATTACTAGTTACTAATTGAACGGTATAATTCCCTGATTGCGGAAAGGTAAAGAATGGTTGCGAAAGGGAACTTTGGTCTAATGTCGAACCTGAAACACCAAAATCCCAATTATATGAAAGAGTATTGCTTGCATTACTTTGAAATTGAACCGTTAAGCCAGAACATTCAATTTCCGGCGGTAAAATAATTGATCCATTTGGAGCATCAACAATAAAAATCGAATCCACAAAACTACTCTGGCAAGCTCCATTATTCCCATTTAATAAAACAGCATGGTAACCAGGAGTTGAAAAATTTACATTTTGAACATTTATACTTGTTGGATTTTGAATCGATGCAGAGGCATCAAAACTCCAAGAATAAGTTGCATTTGGATGTGATGTTTGACCGCTGAAATCAACAGCATTATTTGTAATGCATATAGAATCTAAGGCTGTCCACGAAACAACAAAAGGGATATCTACAATAATATCCATATAAGCTGTATCTGTGCAAGGCATTCCGGGGTTAACAATTAATCGTGTTGTATAATTTCCCGGTCCAGGGAAGGTATACGATGGAGAAAACAAGGAACTTACATCAGAGTTTGAGGCTAAATTGCCGAAATCCCAAGCATATGTGGAGCCCCCATAAGAGTTGTTAACGAAATTTACATTTAAACCTTGGCAATAAGAAACAAAAGTTGGAAGTTGTTCTTGCGTTGGTAAAAGAGCTTGTAAGGTTATATTACAGTTAAATACTCGGAATAAAAAATCTCTAACTGTTTCTCCTATCAATACCCCATTTCTATATTCTTGTACTCTTACTCCTACGACAAACAGACCAACCATACTTGGTGTTACATTTAAAATTCCTGTGCTAGCATTAATAGATGACGCGGAACCTGCACCCAATGGATTCAATGCCGAATAAGTGGCATCCCATTGAACAGGAATATAAGGAGGAGGAGGAGCTTGATTGGGCATAGGATTTACAGAATTTGCTCCTGCAAATGGTGTTACTAATGAATAAACTAGTTGATCACCATCTGGATCTGTTGCGACATGGTTAAAAGTCAACTGTTCGGTATTGCACAATAAAATTGGAGGATAATTTGTAAATCTTGGGCTACTATTAACAGTAAAACCAGTTTCAGATCCCGGAACATGCGTAGTAAGTGTAATACCAGTGTCATCGGGGTTAATTAAATTTGTAATATTTGGTCCCCGACAACATCGTTGATAGGAAACATTATATCCACCTACAACTGGTGGGAGAGTAACTACAACAGTATATATTGCGCGTTCAACACAAATATTTGAAGGTGGGGTAGCACAAGGGTTATTAAATGTATTTGGAAGAATTATACTTCCTGGAAATGGTACGTCTAAATTTTGAAATACAGCGCCATTTGCAAGAAAAATTGTAAGAGCAAGCGGGTCGTCATAAGCTGCTCCTGTTGAATTACAGTCGCGGTAAAGAGTTATAAAAAACCGATATTGGTTATTACCTAAATAATTATAATAAATATCTCCCCCAATAATATGGGAGGCCTTCGCTTGAAAGCTAAAAAATAATAGGAAAATAACAAATAATCTTTTCATTGTAATAACTAACGTAAAATTAAGCTAAACGTTGGGTCTTTTTTAATAGAAATAGCATTAATAAATAGTATTTTTATAAGTAAATCCAAAAAATTCTACAATTTTCTGACCATTTACAATTTTTCCTCCTCCTTCAGAAAGGAATTTAATTTTTTTTGAAAATAGTTTATCTGCCGCACTTTCATAAAAGTCTTTTCTTGTTGGATGTTCAGGATAACAAATATTAAATAGTTCATTTCGAATATTTTTACTTAATATTTTTGTTATAACAGACAGAACATCTTGTTGATGAACTAAATTAACTGGTGCCAATCCATTTGCTATTTTTTCTTTATTTAAAAAAGAGAGTACTGGGTGTCGACCACTACCTAACAATCCCGCCAATCGTAAAATAGTAGTATTTATTGACTTATTACTGCACAAATACTGTTCAGCAATAATTAAATCGTGATTTTCCTTACATGGACTATTCTCATCCACTATTGCACTCGTGTCTTCATAAACACTTATTGAACTGACAAAAATAACATGTGTTTTTTTCTGAAAACAATCTGCAATTGACTGGATTGTGGCAGCATAATTTTTAAAATTAGAGGGAGGCAACATTACAATTGCGCTATCTATAGTTTTACATTTTTCTTTGATGCTATCCGCTGAAAAATCATCAAAATCCAGGCTTACTAAAAAAGGATTTAATCCATCTTCCTCAAAGCCCTTCAATTTCTCGGGAGAATGAGTTGCAACTTGCACAAAATACCCCAGGGTTTTTAATTTCTTTGCCAAAGGGAATCCCAAGTAACCACAGCCAAATAATAAGATGTTCTTATTCATAAATTTAATAAACGTAAATAAAACTAAAGTGTTTTGGAAATTTAATTGCAGAAGGATTAAACTTCTAGAAAATCAATTTTATATAAAACGGGTCGGCTTGGACTAGCATCATTTTCAAAAGGTGCCATTTGTATTTCTAAAAGATATTTACCGTCTTGGATTTTATTTTCAACGAAAATTAATTCAGTAATTGTTCGTTCTAAATTTGGCTTGTTTGGAACATCCCAAAATGCATGATGAAAAGCAAGTTCGCCCTTATCCTCTTCGCGATCAACAGAGGGTAAATCTACTAATAGATGTTTCACTTCAAGTTCTTGGAACAGTTCAATTATCGAAATATCCAAATAGGGAGGGTTTGTACTAGAATAATTCTTTTCACATTTATCTTTTTCATTCGGCAAAGTTCTAATTAATAGCGCCTCAGAAAATTCTTTATCTATGTCTTTTTTGAATTGCTCTGAAGTAATTATACTGTCTCCATTTGCCAATTTTTTTGGTGTTATTGTGATCAATGTCGCTTTAAAAAAGTACTTTTTTAATGTTTGATTTACGGAAAAGACTTCTTCTGTAATGTGTCCACAACATTCTGTGTGTGTTCCATGACCATGAGGATTGAAAAAAACATCACGAAAATTAACATTTCCACCTTCAGCAACGCTTCCCAAAAATCCATTTTCCCGAACGGGGACAAATCTTGGCTGATCAACATACCAAGCACGCACATTTTTAGAGCTTGCAGTTAAACCCATCGATAAATCCAATGGCTTGTCGGTATCGATGAATTGAGTTGAATCAAGAAATAATCTCATAATCCAAAAATAAGAATTTCTACCGTGCTATTCATACTTCGTTGTTGAAATAGTTTTTCAAAAATCCGCTTGTGCTTCGTCAATCTAATTTATCTTTGCAGTATGGAACAAAATCAAGATAGACTTAAAGATATTATTTCTCATTCCAAAGAATATGGATTTGTATTTCCCTCATCAGAGATTTACGATGGTTTAGCAGCAACATATGATTATGGCCAACTCGGTGCAGAATTAAAAAACAATATAAAAACATATTGGTGGAAAGCAATGGTCCAAATGCATGAAAATATTGTTGGGCTTGATGCAGCAATTTTTATGCACCCTACTATTTGGAAAGCTTCAGGTCATGTTGATGCATTTAATGATCCCTTGATTGACAATAAAGATTCAAAAAAACGCTATCGTGCAGATGTTTTACTTGAGGAGCATATTGAGAAAATCCGACAAAAAATCGATAAGGAAATCGCAAAAGGAATAGCACGATTTGGTGATGATTTTGACCAAGAGCAGTTTAGAAAAACCAATCCAAATGTTCTTAGAAATCAAGAAAAAATTGATGCGATTGAAATAAAGATGAAGACTGCATTGGAAAACAATGATCTTGATGCTGTTCGTGATTTAATAGTAGAATTAGAGATTGTTTGCCCAGTTTCGGGCTCTAAAAATTGGACGGATGTTAAGCAATTTAACTTAATGTTTTCTACAGAAATGGGTTCAGTTGCTGGAGATGCTTCTACCATTTATTTGCGTCCTGAAACAGCTCAAGGTATTTTCGTTAATTTCTTAAATGTTCAAAAATCAGGCAGGATGAAAATTCCTTTTGGAATTGCACAAATAGGAAAAGCTTTTAGAAATGAAATCATTGCACGACAATTTATTTTTAGAATGCGTGAGTTTGAGCAAATGGAAATGCAATTTTTTGTGCGACCTGGTGAAGAAATGAAGTGGTATGCATACTGGAAGGATTTACGAATAAAATGGCACAAAAATCTTGGTCTTGGCGATAATCTTTACCGCTTTCATGATCACCTAAAGTTAGCACACTACGCAAATGCCGCATCCGATATTGAATATAATTTTCCCATGGGATTTAAAGAATTAGAGGGAATTCATTCTAGAACAGACTTTGATTTAAAACAACACGAGTTGCATTCTGGAAAAAAACTTCAGTTTTTTGATCCTGAAATGAATGAAAGCTATGTTCCTTTTGTCATTGAAACCTCAGTAGGATTGGATCGTATGTTTTTATCCGTTTTGAGTTCAGCATACACAAATGAAATTCTTGAAGATGGATCTGAGCGAGTTGTTCTAAAAATCCCTGCAGTTTTGGCTCCTTATAAAGCTGCCATTCTCCCATTAATTAAAAAAGATGGGCTACCTGAAAAAGCAAGAGAAATTATGAAGGACTTACAATTCGATTTCAATTTGCAATACGATGAAAAAGATTCAATTGGAAAGAGATACCGTCGTCAAGATGCTATAGGAACACCTTTTTCAATTACAATAGATCATCAAACATTGGAAGATAATATGGTAACTGTTCGCGATAGAGATACGATGCTTCAACAAAGGATTTCAGTTTCTGAGATTGGTTCAATGATTGAAAAGAAGGCAAGTTGGAAAACAATCTTATCTAATTTATAACATCAGTTTTTGAGAAAAATTACTATTTCCTTTTTCTTTGTAATAATTTTAAGTTTTAGCCCTTGGTCCCAGATGATTAATAATATCACTGGCACTGCTTTCACGGACGCTCCCTATTTTGATCAAAAGATAATCTATGCAAACAGAATAAAATCAATTGAGGGGACTTTTTCACGTAAAAAAGAGGGAGATATTATTCGTGCAACAAATGATGTCTTTAACTATAAGTTTGATTCTTTAGGGCGTCTTGAATCTATTTTGGAGACTAAAACTGATGCTCTAAAAAAAGATTCTACTGTACATTTTTATTTTTACGATTCGCTCAATCGACTTATTATGCAGCGTAAAACAGAATTTGGAGGAGTTTCCGCCTATTATTTTGACTTTGATTCTATTGGTCGAGTTGTTAAAATAACTCAAAAAAGAGATGTTCTTGACAAGTTTGGAAATCTCAAGCAAAGTTTTTTAATGAACCAAGAATATAAAAGCTATGAACAGAGTTCTCTTGGCTCTAAAACAATTGTTTCTAATAACTACAATTTGCCCTACAAAGAAGAATGGGAAATACGAAATGCAGATGGTTATTTAGTAGAAAGTATAGAAAACTTTAAAATGATAGAACTTTTAAAAAGCAAAAAATATTTTTACAATGAAAAAGGATTGCTTTCTAGTATTGCAATTTATGAAAATAATGCACCTAATCCGATTGAAGAAAATATTTTTAAATACGATGCTTTGGGCAATCTTATCGAAAAACACACCAAGCGAAATGGTATTTTCATAAAAGATTTACAAATTATTTATGATAACAAAACCCAACTTTTAGGGTCTTTTATCCAAAGAGAAGTAGCTTCAAATCTTATGTATATTGTTCGTTTTAAAGATTATAAGTTTTATTAATCGTTTGTTATATTTTTGTTAAACAACTAGTTTATTTTCTAATAGCTTTAAATTTACCATAAACTTCATGCTATGAAAGAATTTTTATTGTCGCTATTTACTTTTTCTTTTTGTATAATTATTTCTGCTCAAAAGGTAGATTATGATAATACTTCAAAATTATTCATGGGGGTCAATCTAGGTGGAACATGGAACACAACAGATGTTAAGTACAAACTTGGAGCAGGATGGGGATTAACATTAGGCAAATCATATAATTACAATTACGGTAAAATAGTGAGCTTTGATATACGTGCAAGGTACTTATCTGGTAATTGGTATGGCCAAGATACAAGCATTTCAAGTTTAGCAGACTATTCTGGTACTGCGCTTTCGTATTACAAACCCCAAGGAATTATTCATAACTTTAAATCAATAACCCGCCGTTTAGCCTTAGAATTAGTCGTCCACTTGAATGGTCTGACAGAAAAAACAGGCATAGACCCTTATGTCTTTGGTGGAATTGGCCTAACATTCAACCGAACGTATGGAAACTTATTACAAAATGATACTTCGTCAATTTACCAATATCCTAATGATATCAACGTGTTAGACGACACCTACGAATCTGTTTTAGATGACTACGACGCAAAAAAATATAAGGTGAATGTAATGCCAAGTTTTGGTTTTGGTTTAGGCTACCAAATTGGAAAAGCAACTACAATTGGTATAGAACACAAAACCACCTTCACACAAAAAGATGCTTTTGATGGAGTAAGTAATTCAAGCCCAAGGTCTAAAAATGACCTATATCATTATACTTCATTGTATATTCAATTTAGAGTTAATAAAACTCCAAGGGAAAATCCCTTACCACCTCAAACAGTTTCCTGTCCAAAACCAATTATTAAATTCAGTAATTCTTCTAAGGACAACAGTATTAGCACTTCACCACAATTTACAATTAATGCTTCAGTAACCAACGTTGCTGGGATGTCAAATATATCACTCTTAAACTCCTCAAACATTATGGTTCCCTATAACTACGATAGCTATTCGAATCAATTAAGCGCAAATGTCATACTTAATCCAGGGATAAATATATTTACACTTACTGCAACTAATGAATGCGGTACTGTGCAAAAAACAATTACCATTCAATATAAAGATTGTATAGATCCTAGTTTATCTTTCATAAATCCAATCTCTGAAAGGACAACTGTTACTTATCCGTCTTTTACCTTTAGTGCCACTGTAAATGGATTACTAAATACTCAAGGCATATTAGTTTACCAGAATGGGGTTTTATTAAATAACATTAGTTATAATCCAACAACTCGTATTCTACAATCAAATGTAACGCTTCAGCCAGGCCTAAATACATTTACAGTTTCCTTAACCAATAATTGTGGCAGCACTTCTTCAAGTACCTCTGTAAGCTATGAGAACTGCATAAAACCTAAGATAACCTCAACTAATCCTATAACAAATACAGTAGTTTCTCTGCCTGCATTGCGCTTAAAAGCTACAATTGAAAATATCACATCCAAGGAAAATATTACAGTTACACTAAATGGAAGACAAGTTTCCACCACAACATATAATTCGACGACTAAAACTGCAGATATTAGCTTACAACTTTCTTCCGGAACGAATACGATAATTATCTCAGCTACTAATAATTGCGGATTGGATAATGAAACAATTATCATAAATCTAAATGATTGTATTGTTCCTGTAATAACAATTAATGGAAGAAACTCTACAGTTTCCGCAGCTGCCTATTCATTGTCAGCAAGTATTGTTAATACGCCTTCAAGGGAGGGAATTACTGTAACTCTAAACGGCTCTCCTCAAAACTTTACTTTTTCTAATGGTCAATTAACAAGCAATATAAATTTGCAAGTAGGAGAAAATAAATTAATCGTAAGTGCAGTAAGAAATTGTGGTGCCGACTCTAAAACAATTATTATAATTCTAGATGATTGTATTGCTCCTGTAGTAAAAATTAATGGCAGAAATTCTACAGTTTCCTCCGCTGCATATTCATTATCAGCAAATATTGTAAATATGCCTTTAAAAGCTGGAATTACTGTAACTCTAAATGGCACTCCTCAAAACTTTACTTTTTCTAATGGTCAATTAACAAGTAATATAAAATTACAAGTAGGAGAAAACAAATTAATAGTAAGCGCTATTAGAAATTGTGGCACTGACTCTAAAACAATTAGCATTATTTACACAATCCCTAAACCAATCCTTAAACCGGCAGTTGAGGAGAAAAAAGATGCTAAACCAACTACTCCAATTCCAGATAGTAAAGGAGGGGGATAAAAAGTGCTATTTTTTCTTGCTTTTACTACTTTTATTGACGTTTTTTTTCTATCTTCGCAAACTCTAAAAAAATTATATTATGGCGATTATAGGTAAAATCCGTTCAAAGTCAGGATTACTCGTTGGTATTATTGGTCTTGCATTATTATCATTTATTCTTGGTGATTATCAAAGTTTCTTTGGCTCAAGTGAGGGAGAATATGGAATTGGAACAGTTTATGGAGAAAAAATAGATCCAAATAAATACAATGAAACTAACGGAAAAGTTCAAGATCAAGATAGAGGTCAAGCTCAAAAGGAACAGAAAGAATACACTGAAGAGGATATTGAAAAATCACAAGATAAAGCTTGGAATTTTTTAGTTGATTCGACATTACTAAGAAGAGAATACGATGCTCTTGAAGTTTCAGTAAGTGACAGAGAATTTAATGCTTATTTAATGGCAACTGATGGCTTCCCTATTTTAGAAGATTTATCAGCTCAGTTTTTTACTGATTCTTTGACTGGACTTGTTTCAGAAAAATCTACTGTTGAGGGGCGAAAAAAATTAAAATTAACAATAGACAAATTAAAAGCAAGTAAAGAACCTCAAGCTGTACAACAATGGAAGGGCACAAAGCAATACTACACAGATCGTCGCAAGCAAGAAAAATACCTTGCATTATTAGATCAAGGGGCCTATGTTACAAAATTGGAGGCAGAAGCAGAGTATTTAGCTCAGAAGGAAACAAAAAATATTTCATTTGTTGCTAGACGCTATGATGAAATTAAAGATATTTCTGTAAAGATTTCTGAAAGTGAATTAAAAAATTATTACGAAGAACATAAATCAGATAAAAAGTATGCAAATCGTTCATCTTCAAGAGAAGTGAAATTATTTGACGTCTCTGTTGCTCCTTCAAGAAACGATAGTTTAATGTTTAATAAAAATTTGAATACATTAAAGGCTTTGTTTTTACAATCTGCCAATGATTCTATTTTTGTCGCAAAGAATAGTGATCGTAATATTTACTTTTCAGACAAGCGTGCAACAGCAGTGCCAGAAGGAAATGAAAAAGCAAATAAATTTCAAACCTATCCATCTAGCCTAGATTCTATTTTTAAGTCTGCAAGTATTGGTCAAATTGTTGGCCCTTACACAATGCAAGAAAATGTTATCATCTCAAAAGTGCTTGGTTTTACTCCAACTCGTTTAAAGGCTCGTCACTTATTGATTGCCACTAATAGTTCAAAAGATGAAAAAGTTATAGCTGCTAAAAGAAAGACTGCAGATAGCTTGTTAAAAGTGATAAACACGAATAACTTTACTGAGTTAGTAACAAAATATACAGAAGATCCCGGATCAAAAACAACTGGTGGTCTTTATGAAAATTTTCTAGAAGCAGAAATGGTTAAGGAATTTGGTTCTTTTTGTGCAACACAAGCTATCGGTAAAATAGGAATTGTAAAAACAGATTTTGGATTTCATATTATCGAAGTCCTTGAAAGAGACGCCACTAAATTCCCACTACTTGTCTCGGTTTCAAAAATATTCAAAGCTTCAATTGAGACCATTGAAAACAAGGAAAGTGAAATCACTAATATTTTATATAAGTTAGATCGGTCTATTTCAAAAATAGAAGACCCAATTGCAAAGAGCACCCTTTTTGATACAATTGTTGCAAGGTCAAAATATTTCCCCCGCGCCATTGTTATAGAAGATAATAGTCCAAAAGTAACGGGCTTCTCTACTGCTGCAGCATCGAATAAAATTCTTGAATTAGCTTATGCAGAAGAGGCGTCAGTTGGTAATATAACATCTTATCCTATAAAAGATAAAGATAAATACGTCATTGCTATGATTTCTTCAATTAAAGAAAAAGGAGAGCCTAAATATGAGCACATAAAAGCAAAAATGAAGGAAGATCTTTTAATTGAAAAGAAATCGAAAAAATTAATAAAACAAATGCTTAAATACAAAACAATGTTAGCACTTGCAAAAGCCTCCAACACAACAATTATGAATGCTGAGATTTCATTTTCAAATCCTCAAATCACAGGAGGTGGTTATGAACCAGAAATAATTGGGGCATTATTTGCTTCTGTGATAAAAGACAAAAAAAGAACTTTGCCTTTGAAAGGAAAAACAGGGGTTTATGTTATTCAAATTGATAAGACAACGAAAGCCCCAACTGCAGCTAATTATAAAGTTGAACGAGACCAAATGTATACTGCGCTTAAAGGATCAGTTCAAGGTCAAGCTTTAGGTGCTTTAAGAAAGAAAGCAGATATTGTTGATAATCGTAAATTAAATGAATTGCGAATTCGCCTATAAATTTATTTAATAGCTAAAACATACGATAATACACCTTTAAAAATATAAGTACTATTATTTTTACTTGTAATTGATTGAATTACAATTCAAAATTAGTATCTTTTCATAAAATTTTTAAATATATTCGTTTCTTTAATAACTATTTAAATGTTTAAATGTGTTATTTATACGATTTCTATTTTGTCTTTTTTGGGCTCGACCTTTGTATTTTCCCAAGCAGATGAATGTGCCTCAGCAAGTCAATTAACAAACGTTAGTAATTTTTGCTCTGGAAATGCATTTTATACTAATGTTAACTCAACAGCTAGTGTATTTCTGCAGGCAACTTGCATTACTGGTGTTGCTTCGGAGGATGTCTGGTTTTCCTTTACTGCAATTGGAACGGATATATTAATTGCCGCTTCGGGAATTGGAGCTGGCGGCACTATGAATAGACCAAGAATAGCTATTTATTCAGGCAATTGTGCTACAACAATCAATCAACTTGGCTGTGCAAATGGAGTAGCTGGTATAGGTGTTACCCAACTTTACCAATCCGCCTTAATGCCTGGTACAGTTTATTATATTAGGATTAGTACACTCACAAACAATGAAGGAACATTTGAATTGTGTGTGAATAATTATACTCCCATATCAAATCCTGGCGCAGACTGCAATGGCGCATCTTATTTATGTAGCAATAATCCAGTTAGTGTTGGTATTTTAAGTGGTGGTGGTCTTAACACTGATGAACCTGAGGCATCTTCTTGTATGGAGGTTCCTGGAGATGATGAGGGAAATTCATCTTGGTTTACTTTTACATGTGCAACTCCTGGTCCTTTGACTTTTGATATTATACCTGTTAACCAAAATGATGACATTGACTTTATGGTTTTTCAACTATCTGGAACTAATCCCTGTGGAACACGAACAGTTGTTAGATGTAATGCTTCAGCTTTTTTAAATCCAAATGGAGCAGTTGGTTTAAATCTAACAGATACAGATATTTCTGAAATGCCTGGTTTTAATCCTGGAAATAATTCTTATTGTCAGTTTGTAAACATGACAGTAGGAACAAGTTACGCGATTTTAGTAAATAATTTCAGCACATCTGCAGGTTTTACACTTAGTTTTGGAACAGGAACAACTTCAGGAACTTTTTTAGGTCCAAACCCAATTATAACAAGTAGCTCAACTCTAATCTGTGCTGGTCAATCTGTGACTTTTGATGCATTAAATTCTACCAATATTAGTGCTAATGGATATAATTGGAATTTTAACAATGGCGGTTTTCCTACAAGTGCAGTTGGAGTAGGGCCTCATACTATAACTTATTCAAATGCTGGCATTTATACAGCAATATTAAATGCATCTAACATAGCTGGTTGTTCTGATGTGGCATTTACAACTATAAATGTAAGCGCTGCTATTACACCAACTTTTAATCAAATTGCACCGATTTGTAGTGGTGAGCCAATTAATCTTGCCACTATTTCAACAAATAATATAAGTGGCACATGGAGTCCAAATATTAATAATACAGTAACGACAACATATACATTTACCCCAAATCCTTCAGAATGCGCTAGTATAACGACGATGACAGTTGAAGTAAATCCTGCCCACACTATTTCTCAAGGATTGGATTTGGAGAATTGCGTAAATATGCCAATTCAAGCACTTTTATTTACATATGGAGGAGGTGCATCAGGAGCCAGTATTACTGGACTTCCATCTGGTTTGACGTCACTAACCACGGGCTCAATTTTAACTATTAGTGGAACACCTACAATTACAGGAATTTATCCATATACAGTAACTACATCCGGCAATAACTGTCAGACAGTAATTACTTCTGGAACTATAACAGTTACCAATTCCATTGCCCCCAGTTTTAATACACTTGGTCCTTTTTGTCAAAATTCATCTCCAGCTTCTTTACCTTTAATTTCAACTAATATTCCAGGAATATCAGGCACTTGGACTCCCACAACTATAAACACATCAATTATTGGAATTCAAACATTAACATTCACTCCTGCCCAAAATCAATGCGCAAGTGCAACGACAATAGATATAGAAATTACCCCTTTAAACATTCCATCTTTCCTTGCGTTAGGTCCCTTTTGTATTAATGAAGATGTTTCACAAATTACTTTACCTCAAACTTCTATTGAGGGAATTGCTGGGTCGTGGAATCCTCCACTAATATCATCAAGTATTGTAGGAAGTTCAGTGTATTTATTTACCCCAAATATCAGCCAATGTACAGATTTAGGTTCATTATCTATATCTGTTATTAATCCAATTATTCCATCATTTGACCAATTAGGCCCATATACTCAAGCCGCTATTCCTACACCCTTACCAATAAGTTCAAATGATTCACCGCCAATAACAGGTTCTTGGTCACCAAATGTAATTCAAACAAGTTTGATAGGTCAATTTAATTATATATTTACTCCAAATATAAGTATGTGTGCTGTTCCTGTATCCATGGATGTTGTTATAGATGAAGAAATAATTTTCTATATTCCAAATTCATTTACCCCAGACCAAGATGAGCATAATCAAACTTGGGGTCCAATATTTACACAAGGCTTTGACCCTTATAATTTTGAACTTGAAATATACAATCGCTGGGGAGAATTAATATGGTTGAGTTATAATGCTACAGCTAGATGGGATGGGACCTATGGAACTAAATTAAAAGGAGTTCAAGCAGGGATTTACACCTACAAAATAAGCTATAAAATTAAAGAAATTGATAAACGAGTATCTGTGACTGGTCAAGTCAATTTAATAAGATAGATAAAAATCTACTTCAGAAAATTATCGAAGAAATCACCAAGTGTAAAGACTTTATTTTCTACTACAACAGATTGTATCTGATTAGCACTCAAAAAGCGAAGAATTACGCGTCGAGAATTTTCATCATTAGTAACCATGTTAAAAGTAGCGAGGTGCGTCTTTTCATCAAAGTTAACTGTAAACATTTTCAAATAATATTTACCATAATCCTCTATATTTTCTTTAACTACCGATTCAGGAAGTGTAATTTGAATTTTGCCACTTTCTTTTCCAGAAAGTAAATTTGCCTTAGATTTACAAGATGCTGAATTTACAGTTTGTGCTGTTAATGTCACGCTAAATAAAAGAATACAGAGGGAAGTTAATAAAGTTTTCATATTCATCAGGTTGATATTTAAAGCTAAAATACAAAATTAATCATCACTTTTATATAAATGCAAGAATTATACCTTTACTTACAAAAAAATCGATTAGAAGCCGGTTGCGATGAAGCCGGAAGGGGTTGCTTGGCTGGACCAGTTGTTGCTGCAGCAGTTATTTTAGATCCAAAAAAGGTAATATTAGGCTTAAATGATTCCAAAAAATTGAATGAAAAACAACGATTAGTTTTAAAAGATGAAATAATTAATAAAGCTCTTTCTTTTGGAATAGGGGTTGTTGAGGTATCAGAAATTGATAAGATAAATATCTTAAATGCCAGTATTTTAGCAATGCATAAAGCAATTAGTCAATTAAAAATAAGCCCTGATTTTTTACTAATTGATGGAAATCGTTTTCACCCTTATCTTTCTATTCCTTATGAAACCATCGTGAAAGGAGATGCTAAATTCCAGTCAATTGCTGCCGCCTCAATATTAGCAAAGACACATCGAGATTATTTGATGAACTGTCTGCATCAAAAAAACCCAAGTTATGATTGGGAAACAAATAAAGGATATCCAACATTAAAGCATCGTAAAGCACTTCAGAACTTTGGTGTTTCAATACATCACAGAAAAACTTTTCGTTTGTTTGCTGTAAATAGTCAGTTAAATTTATTCAATTGAACAAGAGAGTGTTGATTTATTAATAAAACACAAGGATAAATACCTGATGTAATCCATAGTTTTGTGAAAAACAATAATGCGCAATCGTATTTTTCTAGTAATTGTTTGCCTTGGCTTAACTGCTTGGATTTCTTATGTATCATATGATTTAATTCGTACAGACACTTCCTCAAATCTGCGTGATTGCTTCTCTTTTAAAGATGAATCCATAGTTGTATCTCACAATCCGAGGGAGATAAATTGGAAAGAAAATAACTTGCAGGTTTTAAGTGCAAGCTTCACTCTTTATAATTCAATTATTAGTGCGATAACTTGTGAAAGCTCAATTTTTTTAAGTACAAAGAGGCCTATTTTATTAATTGAGCGCAAAGATAACTGGACTAAAAATGAGGTTATAGCAATTTTAGTTAAGGGCTTGTTCCCATTAAAATTTCAAGGAAAAATGAATTTCACTTTTGGAAAGTATAAGGGCCGCTTTCTAAACAATCAACTGCTTTTATATCAAGGGGACTTAGATTTCTATAAAAACTTAACGTTTGAAGTAGACAATAAAGCATCTTATTCGGTTGTCTATTTAAGTAAAAAAAATACCCAAACTTCGGATTTTTACAATAAGGAAAAAGGCTCTTACAAATACACGAAAACTAAATACAATAAAACTACAATTAGTGCTATTGACGACGCAAAATTATTTGCGGGAATTACACCAAATTTTTTTTCGTCTTATACCTTTTTTAGCATTTCTTATTTAAAAGAAATAGATAAAGAATTTAAAAATAGTGATTTCACTAAATGGCTAGATAAAGGACTTGTATTTATAAGAAATAAAAATCAAAATGCGGCTATCTTTTATTTTAAAGAAGGGCAGAATCCTATTCAAAATTTAAATGAAAAATTAAATATTGAAGAAAGAAATGAAAGTTCTGCTAATTTTAAAAATATTCCTTTTAGCAGCTATTTTAAGCAAGATATTGCCACAGGTTTTTTTATAGAGGAATTTAATAATTTTGCTGTTATATCAACTGATAAAAGTTATTTAGACGAGATTGTTGCAGAGATAAATTTAGGCCATTCACTTTCACAAGATGAAAAAAAAATGAACTTTGTTTATAGCGAACTTCCTGTTAAAGTAGCTTCTCGGATTGTAAGTAATAAGGAACATAAAGCAATAAATATTTTTCGATCAATAAAAATTGAAACAGAATACATTGCATCAAATAAAATCAATGTCGAGGAGCAAGAAAATGACAAAGATTATTTTACAATGAATATTGGTGAAAGGATTAAGGATTTTATAGCCTTAGATGAAAGAGGAAATGTAATTGCTTTAACTGAAAGTAATAAATTAATCGGGTATATTAATGGACTTAGAAAATGGGAAAAACAATTACTCAATAATGATGTAATTTTAAAGGATTTCAAATCAGATAAAAACTACTCCTCTCTTTTACTTAATGGAGAATGCCAAATCATTGATAAAAACGGGCGGATAATTTATCGTCTAATTGCAACTAATGGCATAGCTCCACTAAAATTTAGTTCTAAAGAAGAATTCGTTACAGTTAATGGACCAAATAACTTTTCGATATTAAACGAAAAAGGTTCTGTAATCAAGCAATTTTCAACAAATGGGTTAATAAAACAGACAGGACAGTATCAAAAAGATAAAAAAAATCAAATTGGAATATTAACCCAAAACATGATTTATTTTTTGAATCCTCAAAGTCGCTCAGTAACTAAAAAAATAACTTGTGATTCAAGTTTTCAGTTATTTACAGATAATTCCTCATTATTTTTTGCGGGAATAATAAATAATTCACTTCAAATAATTAATTCAAACGCACAAAGTAAAATATCGAAGATAAAATCAAATTCTAGTATTATAGGTCATTATTTTGAAAATAACAACCTTGTCCTATTGATAAAAAACACTAATGAAATAAGGGCGATAGATAATAATGGGATTGTTAAGTGGAAGAAAATAATGAATCTGTCAGAAATAAGCAGTTGTTCTGTGAAGTCAGGCAAAAATGGAATAATTTTAATTGGTATTCTTGATGCAATAGAGAATAAGTTATATTTATTAAATACTTCAGGCCAATTTATAGCTAATCAGGACTTAAAAGGTTCAGAGAAATTACAAATAACACAATTTGGTGAAAATGCCTTTTCAATTTCAACTATTCTTGGAAATGCGGTAATTCAGTACACTAAGTAGGTATAAATTTCTTTTTTTGAATTAGATTATTGTAGATGCTTGATAAAGCCTAAGTTCGTCCCAAGATACTTGGTTATTAAGTTCTTCGCGTATTTTTGAAAGCGAGAAAAATTCTTTCCCTTCCAAAAGGGTTTTTATTTCTGCAATTCTTTTTTGCTCCATTACATCTCGCAGTTCAATTTTTTCACCACGTATTAATTGAGCGAAATGACCATTAATTGTAGATACAGAAAGTTGCCGTGCTTTGGCAATTTCATGAATATCTTTCCCAAGGTGTACTAATTCTAGCGTTTGATCATAGGTTGATTTTTTTTGCTCTTTAGGCGCTTTATTCTTTATTTTTAGTGGAATAAATCCAATTCCATCATCAAATTCTAGTAATGTACTAACTTTGTTTTGTCTAAAATCATTTTGTATTACTGCTAATTTTGATACTTTGTAGTTCTCTATTTCTGAAACCCTATAAATTTCTTTTGTGATTTCTTTTCCATTAGTTAGTGCTTCAAAAAACAAACGCAGGCGCTTTAGCGTTAAAACTATTTGCAGTAATTCTTCGCATAAAGGCTCTATTTCTTCAACTACTTGCTTTGTCTTTTTAACTTGATTAAGTTCCAGTAATTTGCGGAAGCTTTCTAAAACTAAAGGGTCTAAGATATCAAAGAAATAAGAATATGCTGCGTTAATCCTTGAATTTATAAAGACTAAATCTGTTTTTTCAACTTGAAACAGAGCAGAAATTTGCTTCCTAAATTTTGTAGCTGGCTCATTCGTTTTTGCAAGTTCATCTGTAATTCGCTTAACCCAAGAAGTTTGTTTAAATTTCTCTGATTTTGAAGATAAAATTGAAATTGAACCTGAGTAGGATGTCCATAAAGCAAATGTGTCGTACCAATCAAATGCTTCTAAAATTTTATTTTTTAAAAACACAAATGTTTCTTTTTGGAGTGCAACATCTAAATCACTTAATTTAAATTTGGAGTTAGAATAGGCCATCATTTGCTGGTCGTTTGGAATGCCATTTAGTTTTAATGGATTTAATAGAATCAGCCCTTCTAGCGATCTTAAGCGAGAAAAAGCTACGTATGCTTGCCCTGGCGCAAATGCATCTGCCACATCTAAGATTGCTTTTTCAAATGTTAATCCTTGACTTTTGTGTATGGTAATTGCCCACGCTAATTTTATCGGATAGTGGACAAAAGTACCCAAGACTTCTTCTTTTATCTCCTGTGTTTTCTCGTCTAAGGAATATTTAATATTGGTCCATTCAAATTTTTCTAGTACAATTTTCTTTTTCTCTTCAGGGAAGTTCACAATTATTTCATCTTTTGAAAGCGAATCAACAAAACCCATTTTGCCATTATAAAATTGCTTGTCAAATGAAACATCATTTTTAATAAACATAATTTGCGCCCCAACTTTTAATTCTAGTCGTGCATCCAGTGGAAGAAGATGAGCTGGAAAATCTCCAGTGATTTCTGCTTGATACGAATATGATTTTTCTTTCAAAAACTCAAGTTCACGAAGGTTCATTTCATCTGCTTTGTTATTGTGTGTTGTCAGAGTTATATAGCCCTTACGATCTTCAATTCGTAAATTGTGTTGTACGTTTTTATTAATTAAGGTCAGATCTTCTTCTGAAATAGCATTATTTCTTAGGTGATTTAAAAGTTCAATAAAAACACTGTCAACTTGCCGATAAATTTTCTCGAGTTCAATATATATTGGTTGCTCTTCAGCAAAAACAACAGCGTTAAAAAAATGAATTCCTTTGTAATACAATTTCAGCAAGGCCCACTCATCATTTTTAACAACCGGAGGCAACTGATGAAGATCTCCTATAAAGAGGACTTGCACACCGCCAAAGGGTAAATTTATTCTACGAACTGTCCTCATAGTCCAATCGATTGCATCCAATAAATCTGCTCGAAGCATACTCACTTCATCAATAATCAATAATTCTAATGAACGTATAAGAGAAATTCTACGGCGATTCATTGAAAAATGTCTTTTTAATGTTGTTTTGTTTTCTGACTTTAAAGCAACTCCTATTTGTGGTGTTTTAAAATCTGGTATAAATGCTCCAAAAGGCAACTGAAAAAAAGAGTGAATTGTCACTCCTCCAGCATTTAAAGCGGCAATTCCAGTTGGCGCCACAATTACCGTATTTTTATGGGTTGAAGAAACAATTTTGTGAAGTAAAGTTGTTTTCCCTGTTCCTGCTTTTCCTGTTAAAAAAATGCTGCGATTTGTTTGATTGATAAATCGCTCAGTAAAAACCGCAGGGTCAAGGAAACTTTCTTGTATTTTTAAATTCATTACTTGAATATAAGCAAAAAAATCGGAAAAATAAAAAAAGGGATGCTAAACATCCCCTTTTGTCAGATTTTTATTTATTTCTTAATGTTGAACAATGAACCTTTTTAATTCGCCCTTACTGTTTTTAACAAGATAGAGCCCATTTGCTAATTTTTTTGTGTCATAGGTATAAATTAATCCTGAATCTAATATAATATGATCAATTAGAATTCCTGTTGCAGAATAGACTTCCATTTTATCAACTATTTTTGAAGATATGGAAAGTTCATCGTTTACAGGATTAGGAAAGACCTCAAAAGAAGTACCATTTAACTCCCCAATTGAAGATGTATTATAAATCAAAGACAAATCATCTACCCAAACAGCAGAACCTACTTGCCCTTGCCCTTCCTCTACACTACTAACAACAGTAACTTGAAGAGTATCAGGTGTACTTTGACTTTCGTAGTCAATAGGAACTGAGAAACGGTAAAAAGAACTACTTGGGGATGAGCTTGAATAAATTCCAAAACCAATAAATTCCTGAGTCATATTAACAGCGTCCCATTTTGATAATTGAACAACTACACCACAAGCATCATCATTTACAGGAGAATACTTTATCCATCCCACTAAAGAGTCTGGTTTTGCAGTAAAAGGCGTTCCAAAGACAGCAGATTGACTCAATACATTAAGGGATCCGATAAATAAAATGCCAGGAAATGGCTCAGGGGTTCCGCTCATTTCTAGGTCTGCTAATATTGTTTCTACCTTGGCAGAAAAAGCACCGCTATGACTAGATGTAGATTTTGTTACGGAAACAGGAACTCCAAGTATGCCTAGTGCATTTAGTGTCCCCCAAGAATTTGGATCATCGTATCCAAAACCTGGCGCCCAACTTTCAAATCCCGCATTAGGGATGTTTTGTGCCTCTGCCGAAACAACAAAAGTTAATGTTAAGATAAAAAGTAGTTTTTTAGTCATATTTATTTATTTAGTGATTTTAAGAATCTAAATTACAAAATAATAATAAAAGAGAAATAAAAATTCTTAAGCATAAGAATACAAGGTGTCTTTTATTATTCCTAAAGAAACATCTATTCGGAAATTTGGAATATGAATTTGGTAATAGTCAATCAACAGCTGTAGTGATTTTTTAGTCGTTTCTTTTTCAAAAGACTGTAAATAATTCCCTTCAAAATATGTTTTTAATTGTTGTACAGTTTGCTCATCTACAAAATAAGAATAAGGAGATTCTACTGCTGTAAAAATTCCTTTTTGCAGGTCAAAATATGAGGCATTAGCTTCTTCAAAGTGCGGTAGATAACCTAAATTAACAATTAAGCCTGTTAAAAATTCCAAAGGAAATGTGTATAAATCTGTTTTGACTTCTAATAAGCTTATCTTTTCTCGAAGAAATTTAAATATGAGTGTATCTCCACCTTCAACTTTTAAGGTTTGTTTTAAAACATCAGCTATAAAAAAACACAGAATAGTTTTTTGTGGATTAAAATAAATTTCAGAAAGCGGAAGTGCTAAATCCATTGCGTTAATAATCCCAAGCTCGCTTTCCGCTCGCTTAAAAAAAGTAAGTTCATAAATCCCTAAATGGAAAATAGCTAATTTCTTTTTTCTAGCACCCTTAAAAATAAAACTAGAAAGTCCGTTGAGTTCTGTATAGAAGGTAAGAATTAAACTGCTTTCAGAATAGTTTTTTTTTGCTATTAAAATACCAAGATCTGTATTTTTCACTATTCTTTTTTCTTTGCTTTGAAATCTATCTTATAGTAGAATATTGGCAAAAATCCCAATTGTGTTCTCTCAGCAGTAGGTTCAGACATATCGGTTGGATCCAAGCGAGGAGCATAAGCTAAACTTAATAAATTTTTAGTATTCAAAAGATTTACAAGATCTAGGCCAATTTCATGAGTCATTTTCTTGGTGTCCATTCTCCAACTTATTTTAAAATCTACTCGGAAATAATCTGCGAATTGTAAATCATTAAATAAAGAGTCCTTAAAAATTAATTCTTTATCATCCTTGGTTTTATCCACATCTACTAATCCATATCGTTTTCCACCAGCAACTGTACATTTTCCACCGATTCCAAAAACTTGATTTTTACTTAGTTTAAATTCTTTACCAACTAAGAAATTAGCAACATAATTTCCATTGAAAGAAGTATTGCGCAGAACACCATCGCTCCCTTTGTACTTAGATTCGTAGAAGGTTCCAGAAAACAAGAAGAAAAAAGATTTATCAAAGTACTTCTGAACAGTTAGTTCAAGCCCATAATTAAAGCCGGTTCCTGTATTCTGCAATGAATCTGCAAAAATTCTTGAAAATCCACTTCCCATATTAATCATAGAGAAAGAAGAAGCATTAACTTCAACAGGAACATTATAAAGGTGTTGGTAATACGCTTCTGATTTAATACTGAACCCTTTATCAAAGAATTTTTCATACCCTAAAACCGTATGTAAACTTCGTGTAAAATCCATGTTTTTATTGTAAAAGTCTCCATTTCCATTTTTATCAAATGTGTAGGTATAAATTGGTTGTATTTGACTGTGCATTCCTGCTCCTGCAGAAATTGATTGAGATCCTTTCATTCGATATTTCATTCCAACTCGAGGTTCAGCAGGGCTTATGCTATTACTCAATGAAAAATACTGAGCATGCAAGCCAGCAGATATATCCATATTTTCATTTACACGCCATTTCCATTGCACAAATGGCTGAGCAAGTAATGCCGAACCATTGTAATTCCAACGAACCTTATAATCATTAGGCGTATCTAAATCAACTAAAACAGAATCTATTTGATCGAGTTGCATAAGATCAAAATTAACCCCAGCTTTAATCGTATGACGAGTATTTATTTTATGATTGATAGCAGCATAAGCAGAAATCTTTGCTATTTTAAAGGTATAAGCCAACATGTTGTAGATTGCATCTATTTTTATTGAGTCACCCTCAATCTTTCTTCCTTTTAAATAGTCGTGTTTGGTGTGTTGATCTTCGATTGCTGCAGCTATAGTTGCGGTAAAAAATGTTTTTTCACCAAGTGTTTTTTTGTAATTAAATCCAGAAAAATACATGCTCGTACCAAAATACTGATCTCTGTCTCCATCACCATATAAGTCAGCAGTAACCTTTTTTTGATCCGAAATTTTGATTGCAATCTTACTTTTCCCTCCAATTCCAAAAAAGGATAATTGTGCATTATTTTTCAAAACCCAATTAAACTTAAAGGCAGCATCGCCATAAACAGGAACTGCATCCGTTCCTATTTTTATGCCCAATTTCTCGAAGAGCGATAAAGTAGAATATCTTCCCATCACCAAAAAGGAAGCTTTACCTTTTTTACCCATAGGACCTTCTGCTAAAAACTCTGTGCCCAGAAAGCCAAATTGACCGGTAAATTCAAGCTGTTTATTGTTTCCGTTTCTCAATTTTAAGTCAAATACTCCGGCAGTACTATTTCCGTATTCAGCAGGATAAGCACTCATGAGAAAATCTGAATTGCCAAGTATTTTGTTGTTGATAATAGAAACTGGTCCACCAGAACTTCCAGAAATTGAAAAATGATTTGGATTTGGAATATCAACACCTTCCACGCGCCATAAAACGCCAAGGGGAGAATTTCCACGAACAACGATGTCATTTCTGGAATCATCAGACCCTCCAACTCCAGCAAAATTTGAAGCCATCCTAGCGGGATCCATCCTAGAACCAGGATAACGATTTGTTTCAGAAACACTAAATTGTTGTGTAGAAAGGAGCGCCATGTTATTTAATACTTCCCCTTTTCTTTTTGCCGTTACAGTCACTTCTTTCTGCAAGACAATCATTTCAGCCATTGGAACATTGACAATAACTTCTCGTCCGGAACCTACTTCAATTGTGGAAGATTTAGGATTATACAGGGCATAAGTTGCCTCTAAACTATATTTTCCAACAGGTACATTTTTAATTTCAAATTCACCATCAGCATTGGATAAGACACGAAGTAAATCTGTTTCATTAACTTGGATGCTCAGTTTAACACCAATTAAAGGTAAGTTTGTTTCACTATCAAAAACTTTACCTCGCACAGTTTGTGTTTGTGCAGATAAAAAAGTTGGTAAAGAAAGAAGGAATAAAAAAGTAAATATTTTCATTTTTTGTGCGTTATAGTAAATCAAAGATAACTTGAATTTACTTAATAGGACAATTGATTTTCGTAACTTGAATAATTCGTTTTGCATAAAGCACAAATGGAAGGTTGTTATTTTAAAGTTCTGCCTTTTATTAGTTAAAAGTTAGAAAAAATTGTGCGGTTTTTGAAATACAGAATTTAATTATTAATTTCACATAAAAATACAATCTATGAAAACTATACTTTTAAGCACTTTATTATTTATCAGTAGCTCATTTTTTGCTCAAGTTGAAAAACTAACATGGCATACTGACCTTGGAAAAGCAATAGAAATTTCCACAAAAGAAAAAAAGCCCCTTATGTTATTTTTCACAGGAAGTGATTGGTGTGGATGGTGCATTAGATTACAGAAAGAAGTTTTTTACATGCCAGAATTTATTGAATGGGCAAACGATAATGTTGTATTAGTAGACATTGATTTCCCAAGGAATAAAAGCAAGCAGAGCTCCGAATTACAACAACAAAATAACTTATTGCAACAACAGTTTGGAGTTCAGGGATATCCTACAATTCATTTTGTTCGCCCTGATAAAATAGATGGAAAAACTAACTTAACAACACTTGGCAATACAGGATATCGCGCTGGTGGTCCTCCAGTATGGATTGCTGAAGCAAATTCTTATATCCAAGCTAAGTAGTTAAAATAATCCAGAAATCTCATCGTATTCAAAGCCCTTTGATTGCAAATATCGAAGGGTTTTTTGTTTTCTCTCATAACTTATTTCTAAATGAAAGTTCTTGAACTATAAGTCAAACTATTTTTTATTAATAACTGAGTGCAGAAGGGTTATCAGATTAATAAAATCTTCTAGAAAGAAGCTTGTAAAGCTAGAGTCTTAATAAAAGGTTATAAAATAAATTAGACTTCAAAGATTACTTGTAATTGGCAAAAAAAAGCTGCTCCGAATGAGACAGCTAAATATATTTTAACAAAATAATTTTTAAGGCTTTAATGGAACCGTTGTAATGTTTTTTATTCCACTGAAAGAGGTTTTTGCAGGAGATCCAAATCGGTAACCCAAACCTCCTGTTAAATTCAATCTTTTGTCGATTTCAAAACCAAAATTATCTTGGTAATAATCTCGGAACCCATCAATTAAATAATAATTTACCTCATAATTTAAATAGATTCTTTTTGTTTTTCCTAAACTAATGGTGTAGCCAATACTAGTAATTAAAGACGGTAATATTTTAATTTTTTCTAATGATGAATTATAATCAGACGTATCATATTCAGTAAATTTTATTCTTGTCAATTCTAAAGATAAACTTGTAAATAAGCCTTTGAAAATCCTTTTTTGGTAACCTAATTGAATTCCAAAATTATTTTTCAACAAATCTCCATCATATATTGCAAAAGGTTTAACACCAATAATAATACCTGTATTATTAGACCCAATCATTGTTTTTATACTTATTATACCTATATTATCGTCTATATAAGACAGATCTCTACAGTAATTAAAATCTAAATTAAAAAGTGATTTAGGCAGAGCAAAGTTCTTTTTTTGTTTTGGAGCAATTGATGGTTTTTGCGCAAACATAGAACCAAAAGCAAACAGAAATAAATTGAGTATAAGTATTTTTTTCATTTTGAAAATTTTAAAAAAAAAGCAGCAAGTTATCTTGCTGCCTTAAATATGTTAGTTAACCTAATTAATTGAATACTTTACCTATAAGCGGTATTTTTTTCAGAATGGCTTTTACTTTTCCAAGGATTTTTTTAAGGATGCTTACTTTTTCTTTTTCTTGCTTCTTGTTATCTACTTCTTGCTTGTTATCTACTATTTCATCTCCTTCCATGTTATTCGTTGTTATAGAAGTAGGATTATTTATTCCTTTTAGGAATTCTTTATATTCATCTACCAAGGATGAAGTAGTTGTTGTCTTAGTTAACTCATATTCAACTTCTAAACTAATCGGCGAAGTTAATTTAAGAGATTCTATATTACTAATCTTATCAAGGTTTATGATCCTTTCCGAAGATACTTTTGAAGAGGTGCTTGACTTAAAATATCCATCTTCTTTTAACTGTTTCATTTGTTTAATAGCAAAATCGAAATCCTCTTGGTCCTTTTTATTTTTTTCAGCCTCTAATGCGTCTAATGTCTCTTTATAAGATTTTGGGTTTTCATAATAACCAGCAAATCCAGTAACCGTAGACCTACTTTTTCCACCAAAAATTAATATTTTTGCAGATGTTACAGTTTTATAAATGGGATCTACTAAAACGTGTATATTATTATTAGTAATTGCATTATAGTAGGCTTCATTTCTAGCATCTTGAGCATATTTATGACTTCTTGTCGAAGAAGCTTGAATAATTTTGTTTTCATCAATCCTTAGCTCTACACTAATTTTATCAGCAACTACAACATTTTTGTCAGGGATTTCAGAAACTCTAAAAGAATGCTTACTAGAAGAGCAGGAATATGACCCACTAATTATTAAAAGCCCAAGACTAAAAGATAGTATTTTAAAAATATTTTTCATTGTATTATTTTTTAAATTTTTTATTTTATAAGTATATATTATTTTATGATAGAAAGAAACTGAAAGAACTCATCAGCTGAATTTGTTCTATTCTCAGTTTTATATATAGGACATGGCTTGCAATTTTCATCAACTCGGTATTTTTCAACTTCTTTTAAACCTGTAATATTTCCTATATTAGATAATGTTTTGAAATTCTTAATTGAATTTTGTACTTGTTGTTTATCTTTTTCATTTTTTTCTGCTGCAGCTGCATCCTCGATTGCTTTCAAACTTCTTGAATTCTTGTAGTATCCGGCAAAACCAGCTACTTCAGCACTACTTTTTGATCCAAAAATTGTTTTAATCGTTTGTACACTATAAATAGGGTCTACTAAAACGTGGATAGAATTTGTTTGAATAGCATCGTAATAAGCTTCATCTTTAGCGTCGTTTACAGTTTTGTGATATCCAGACCTTCCTTTACAAGTTTTGCCAAGGTCAATATTAAGATCAACAGCTATTTTATTTGATACTATAATATTTTGATCAGCAATATTTGAAATCCTGGAAGAATGCTTGTAGGAAGAACAGGAATTAAAAATTAGACTAGTAGCTAACACAAATGGTAAAAAAAGAAAATGTGCTAGATTAATTTTAAAATTTTTCATAGGTAAATTAATTTAAAATTTGATTGTTATTTAGTATTCAAATATAAACATATAAGTTCAAATATAAACAAATTTTTAAAATTAAGTCACTTAAAGTAATTTTATGTAAAATTTAAAATTCCTATGACTTATAAAATAGATGAATAAGTTATACATTTCATATTTATGAATGCATAAAAAAATTAAGTTTAGACTATTTGAAAATTGATTAAAAAGAATCCTTTAATATTTTTAGATAAAATCAGAAATCTCATCGTATTCAAAGCCCTTTGTTTGTAAATATCGAATGGTTTTTTGTTTTCTTTCAAACTCATTTTTTTCTGATTTAAGCGAAAGCCATTTTTTTTTATATAAATTTTGAGCCATTGATTTATACTCAGTTATATCAATTGACGATAATGCTTTTGAAATCAGAGCAGCACTAATTTTTTTTTGAAATAAGCCTGCTTTTATTTTTTGTTTACCCCATTTATTGTTTCGGAATTTCCCAATAGCATAACTAATGGCAAAACGTTCTTGGTTGAAGAAATTACATTCCGATAAATGCGCTATTATACTTTTATAGTCAGTCGGGTTTGAATTGAGAGCGGCTAACTTTGTTTCAATTTCAAACAAAGACCTTTCTTGGTATGCGCAATACGCTTCCAATTTTAAGATAATTTGTTCTTTTGAATACTTTTTTGGAAACATTAAACTGTAATCTCTTCGTTGTTTTTGTCAACAAAAGAATAGTCTAAAAGATTAAGTTCTGTAATTCCTCTTACTGGAATCCATTTTTTGTGTTTCAAGAACCACTTCATTTGTTTAGAAACCAATCCTTTTTTGAAAAAAGCTGCTAAATAAGGATGAACAAGTAAGGAAATACCTTTCATTCCTTTATCACCAAGTAAGTAATTTAGGTTATTTTCTATTTCTTCTGCAAAAAGTATACTCGCCGTAATTTCACCACTTCCCGAACAAGTTGGACAAACTTCTGCAGTTTTAATCTCTGTTTCAGGGCGAACACGCTGTCGCGTAATTTCAATAACACCAAATTTTGAAGGAGGAATAAGGTTGTGTTTTGCGCGATCAGATTTCATAAAACTCTTCATTTTTTCAAAAAGAATTTTATTGTTTTCTTTATCATGCATATCAATAAAATCAACACAAATGATTCCGCCCATATCTCTTAGTTGAAGTACGCGCGCAATTTCTTCTGCTGCCTCTAAATTTGTTGCTAAGGCATTTGCTTCTTGACCTGTAGCTCCTTTTCGATTTCCACTGTTCACATCGATGACATGCATTGCTTCAGTATGCTCAATAATTAAATATGCGCCGCTTGGCATTTGAACTTTCTTGCCAAACAATGTTTTTATTTGTTTGCTGATTTCAAATTTTTCAAAAATTGCCAATTTTCCATCGTAATGCTTAAGGATTTTCTCTTTCCCTGGAACATTCGCTGAAATATACTCCTTCATTTCTGCAAGTAACTTCTCGTCGTTTACATGAATATTTGTAAAATCGGCATTTAATAAATCTCTTAAAATTGAAGTTGTGGTATTTAATTCTCCTAAAATCCTTTTTGGAGCATTCCCTCCTTTAAGGTTTTCGTGAATAGTTTTCCATTTATCTAATAAATTCTGCAAGTCATTCTCAAGATCGATAGTTGCCTTGTGTTCTGCTACAGTTCGAATGATAACACCAAAGTTTTTTGGCTTAATACGATCCATTAATTCTTTGAGTCGAGCTCTTTCAGCGTTATCCTTGATTTTTTGACTGACAGAAATTTTTTCAGAAAATGGCACTAAAACAATGTATCTTCCTGCTAGTGTAACCTCAGCAGATAAACGTGGACCTTTAGTTGAAATTGGTTCTTTAGCGACTTGCACTAAAACTTGCTGAGAAGAGGATACTGTCTCTGTCATTTTCCCATCTTTCTGCAAATCTTTGTCCATTTTGAAGTACATCAAATCTGGAACATTTTGTTTTCCATGAATGGAATCCTTTACAAATTTTGCAAAAGAATTGTATTGTAATCCTAAATCTAAGTAATGGAGGAATGCATCTTTTTCGTGGCCAACATCTACGAAAGCAGCGTTTAAACTTGGCACAACTCTTCTTATACGACCTAAGTAAACATCGCCTACTGCGAAATCTGTATTTCCTCTTTCTTCGTGTAACTCTATGAGTTTCCCATCACGCAAAAGAGCAAGCCAAATACCAGTGTTACGAGCGTCAACAACTAATTCTAAATTCACAATATGATTTTTATAGGTTTATACAATGAAAGCTCAGCGGTATTAACACTGAGCTTCATTGTGAAATCATTAGAAGATTATTTCTTCTTTTTGTGACGATTTTTTCGAAGTCGTTTCTTACGCTTGTGCGTAGCCATTTTATGTCTTTTTCTTTTTTTACCGCTTGGCATAATGCTATATTTTAGTGTTCTTAAATTCCAAATAAAAAATCTCCCCTAAAAAATAAGGAGAGCAAAGTTAAGCTTTTTTTTGGAAATTAATAAACGCGGGTATATTATTTAATTTTCACCTTGCTTTTTACTTCAGCAACAAACGTTTTTGAAGGTTTAAAAGAAGGGATATTGTGAGCCGGAATAATAATTGTGGTTTTTTTGGAAATATTTCGCCCTGTTTTTTCTGCGCGTTCTTTCACAATAAAACTTCCAAAACCTCTTAAATAAACATTTGTTCCTTTACTTAAAGATGATTTAATGGAATTCATAAAAGCCTCTACTGCACGAAGAGCTTCTGATTTTTCTAATCCTGTTTCTAATGCAATGTCTGCAACGATGTCTGCTTTGGTCATTTGTAATTTATTTAAAAGTTATCTAATTATAAACATCTCTTTTTAAAAAATTTTTGCAATTACTTCAGCAAGTATATTTTAAAAGAGCACAAAAGTATAGTTCAAAAAGAATATATTTTTAATTTTCACAAAATATTTATCAACTATTTATCAAATGCCTGAATTTCAAGAAACTATAATTTCATGGTACCATCAAAATAAACGAAATCTTCCTTGGCGAGAGACCACAAATCCTTATTTTATTTGGTTGAGTGAAATAATTCTACAACAGACAAGAATTGAACAGGGCACCTCCTATTATTTAAAGTTTATAAAGCGCTTTCCAACAATTAAAGATTTAGCGCTTGCAAATGAACAAGAAGTGTTAAATTTATGGCAGGGACTTGGGTATTACAGCAGAGCAAGAAATCTACACACAACTGCAAAATACATTTATTTTGATTTAAAAGGTGAATTCCCCAAAAATTTTGCAGCGCTGATTCTCTTAAAAGGCGTTGGTGTTTATACTGCTTCTGCAATTGCATCTTTTGCCTACAATGAATCTAAAGCTGTAGTTGACGGCAATGTATACAGAGTTTTAAGTCGGGTTTTTAATGTAGAAACTCCAATTGATTCAGGAATTGGGAAAAAAGAGTTCCAAAATTTGGCGGATGAATTAATTTCTTCTGAAGTTCCAAATATCTACAATCAAGCAATCATGGAATTTGGAGCGCTTCACTGTTTACCCGCAAATCCATTGTGTGAAAAGTGTCCCCTTCAATTTTCTTGTATTTCATTTGCTACGGGTACAATTAAAATTCGTCCAATGAAAAGTAAAAAAACAAAAACTCGACCCAGATATTTTGTTTTTAAAATAGCGCAAGACGCTGAAGGAAAAATCGCCATGATAAAAAGAACTGAGAAGGGAATTTGGCAAAACTTATATCAATTCCCACTTTTTGAATTTACTTCTCAGGATAAAAAGGCGACTTTTCTGCAAGCTCATAACTTTGACTTTGTTTCAAAAGAGTACAAACACATCTTATCGCATCAACATATATTTGCAACTTTTGTATTTCAGCGCGTAACAAAAATAAATCTTCAGCAGGGGGAGCAAAAATTATTTCCCTCACAAATTGATGACTTTCCAATCCCTCGATTGATTGAAAAATTCCTCGAAGAAGAAAGCGCCCAACTTTTTTCTTAATTGAAAGTTTAACTTCATTAACTTTGTACAAAAAACACCACCATGATTTCAGTAAGACAAGAAGCAAAAAATAAAGAAAATAGCAGTTGCATTTATTTAATCGATAAGAAAAGTAAAAGCAAAGATTTCGATCCGCAATTTTCTCATAGTATTGCCGCAATTATTGCTGGTACAAAGAAATTTGATTATTTAAGGCTTTCAAATAGTTTTGTATTTTTTGTTTTTGACGATCAAAAACCTGAAGAATTGCGTGTTATAGGTTCTCGAATTCACGATATGATTTGTGCTGATTGTGAAGCAATTTCAATTAGCGGTAAATCAAAAAATTCGTGTTTTCTTGCCGAAGGTCTTGCCTTGACCAATTATCAATTTTTGAAATACTTAAGTAAACCAAAGAAGCATACTTTAACAGAGATTATTTTATCTGATGAGGTAGAAAAAGAAAAAATTGACGAATTAAATGATACCATAAAAGCAGTTTTCTGGGCGAGAGATGCTGTAAATACACCGGTTTCTGATTTAAATGCCTTGCAATTAGCTGAAGCTGTTGTTAAATTAGGTGAAGAAGCAAATTTTCAAGTCCAAGTATTAGAAAAAACCCAGATAGAATCCTTAAAAATGGGAGGTTTATTGGCAGTTAATAAAGGCTCTATTGATCCTCCAACATTTACAATTGCAGAATACAAGCACAAAAAAGCAATTAATAAAAAACCAATTATTTTAGTTGGAAAAGGTGTTGTTTACGATACGGGTGGCTTAAGTTTAAAGCCAACTCCAGGTTCTATGGATTGCATGAAATGTGATATGGCTGGGGCAGCTGCAGTTGCTGGAGCATTGTATTTGGCTGCTTTGCAAAAATTAAAGTTACACATTATTGTATTAATTCCA
Organism: Chitinophaga pinensis; assembly: GCA_945883825.1. Lineage (GTDB taxonomy): Bacteria > Bacteroidota > Bacteroidia > Flavobacteriales_D > Crocinitomicaceae > UBA952. The sequence goes on along the minus strand of CAMCYF010000015.1, from coordinate 8,602 downwards.
GCGACAGATAATCGACCGGGAGGAAACGCATACACTCCGGGAGATGTAATCACAATGTACAATGGCTCAAGTGTTGAGGTTTTAAATACGGATGCTGAAGGAAGAATGATTTTGGCAGACGCCCTTTCTTATTCCATGAAGTACGATCCAGAAATTGTAATCGACGCAGCAACTTTAACTGGCTCTGCATTGCGCGCAATCGGAACGGAAGCTAGCATAATTATGGGAAATGCTAAAAATCACTATTTTGAAGAATTGGAGAAAGCTGGAAATGAAGTGCATGAGCGCGTTGTTCGCTTTCCATTTTGGGATGATTATGCAAAACACATGGAATCTAAAATTGCAGACTTAAAGAATATCGGCGGACCAAATGCAGGTATGATTTCTGCCGGAAAATTTTTAGAACATTTTTTAAAAGCGCCTTATATTCATATGGATGTTGCAGGTCCAACTTGGCTTGATAGTCGAGAAGATTATAAAGGTCAAGGTGGCACTGGTTCAGGTGTGCGTTTATTGTATCAATTTTTAAAAAATCACTCGTCTTAATGGAAATAGATACGGAAAAACAAGCTTTAATTAAAGTTGGGATTACCATTGGAGATGTCAATGGAATTGGACCTGAAATTATTCTAAAAGCATTACGTGACGCTAGAATTCTTAAGGATTTTACGCCGATAATTTATGGTTCTGAAAAAGTTTTGTCGCATTATCAAGCCTTATTGGAAATGGATGATTTTAGCATTCAAATCTGTAAAAATGCGAGTCAAGCACTTGAAAATAATGTAAATGTTGTAAATGTTTGGACAGAGGAAGTGGAATTATCAGTGGGGCAAGGAACGGAAAAAGGAAGTCTATATGCATTTAAAGCATTGGAAGCTGCTACACAAGACATTTCTGAAGGAAAAATTGATGTTCTAGTAACCGCACCATTTTCTAAAGACGGAATGATAAAAGCAGGATTTAAATTCCCGGGTCATACGGAGTATTTAGCAGATTTATCTGGTGTTAAAGAGGCTCTAATGATTTTAGTTTCTCCAACATTAAAGGTTGCACTTGTAACAAGTCACATTCCAATTAAAGAAATCAGCAAGAATTTATCCAAAGATTTAATAGTTGAAAAAATTAAAGCATTTGAACAAAGTTTGAAAAAAGATTTTAATCTCACTAAACCTAAAATTGCTGTATTTGGTTTAAATCCCCATGCTGGCGAAAATGGAAAACTTGGCTCTGAAGAATCAGAAACTATTCAACCTGCGATTCAATTTTGTAAAGCTGAAGGAATTTTAGCCTTTGGACCTTTTGCTGCTGATGGTTATTTTGGTTCTCCAGCAAGAAATCAATACGATGGTGTTTTAGCGATGTATCACGATCAAGGTCTAGCAGCTTTCAAAGCCCTTTCTTTTGATGATGGAGTTAATTTTACTGCAGGTTTGCCAATTGTTCGAACTTCTCCTGATCACGGAACTGCCTTTGATATTGCAGGAAAAAATTGTGCTTCAGAGCAGTCTTTTAGAAGTGCGATCTATATGGCGCTTGATATTTTTAGGACGCGGAAATTCCAAAAATTTATTCATGCAAATCCACTTCCTTTTACTCCTGAAGACAAAAGCAAAAAGAATAGTAGCCGAGATGAGTAAAATGATTTTTTCTTTTTAAAGAAAAATAGTATCTTTGCCCTTCGTTTTGGTATAATTTAAAATCAGCTCGTGAAAAGTCAATTTGAAATACCCTTTGTTGGATTAAAAATTGGATACCATGATTTTGAATTAGACATTAACGATACGTTCTTTGAGTCTTTGCCATTTTCTATAATTGAAAAAGGTGATTTAAAAGTTTGGTTGGATTTAGAAAAAAAGGAGTCAATGCTTGTCGCTGATTTCGAAGTTTGTGGTACTGTAAAAGGAACTTGTTCCCGCTGCAATGAACAAATGGACATCGAAGTAGAAGGCGAAATGACTGTTTATTACAAATTTGGAAACGAGAATGAAGAAGATGAAAATCTTATAGTTATTCCTTTCGACAGTTATGAAATAAACGTACAACAAGCAATTTATGAATTGATTGTAGTTTCTATTCCATCTAGACCAATACATGAAGAAGGTGAATGCGAAAAAGAAATGGTTCAATTGATTAAGAAATATTCAACACCTGAACCAAAAAAAGACAAAGATGATGAGGTTGACCCACGGTGGGCAGCATTGAAAAATTTAAATTGATAATTATATAATAAAGTTATGGCACATCCTAAACGAAAAATTTCCAAAACACGTAGAGATAAAAGAAGAACACACATAAATGCTGTTGCAAGCAATGTTGCTACTTGTCCTACAACTGGACAGCCGCACCTATTTCACCATGCTCATTGGCATGAAGGTAAATTATACTACAAAGGAAAAGTTTTAGCCGAAAAAGAAGTTGTTGAGTAGTCAACAAAAAGTTCTTAAATGAAAATCGGAATAGATATTTCTGGTGGCGACTTCGCTCCTTCTGCAAATCTTGATGGCGCTATTTTAGCACAAAAAGAATTAAAGGGTGATGCCATTATTGTATTGATAGGAGATGAAGAACAAATAAATTCAGGCTTAAGAGAGAGAAATATTCCTGATGGTTTATTTGAAATAATTCATGCTCCAGAAGTAATAACTTTTCACGATCATCCAACCCGAGCACTTAGTAAAAAACCAAATAGTTCAATATCCATAGGTTTTAATAGCCTTGCAAAAGGAGAATTACATGTATTTGCTAGCACAGGTAATACTGGAGCAATGTTGGTGGGTTCAATGTACAAATTAAATACAATCGCCGGAGTTATTAGGCCTTGCATAACTTCAACACTTCCAGCTATAGATGGTTCCAAAACTATTTTATTAGATGTTGGGTCAAATGCAGATTGCAAAGCTGATGTCTTGTACCAATTTGCTGTTTTAGGATCTCTTTATTCGCAGCATGTTCATAACGTTGAAAAACCCCGAGTGGCACTCTTAAACATTGGAGAGGAAGAATCAAAGGGTAATTTATTGACAATTGCAACCTATAAGTTACTTGCCGAATCAGATGAGATTAATTTCATTGGAAACTTAGAAGGCCGACATATTTTTTCTGGAAAAGCAGATGTAATTGTTTGTGATGGATTTACTGGAAATGTAGTTCTAAAACAAGCCGAAGGTATTTATTCTCTTATGAAAAAACGAGGGATAAACGATGAGTATTTTGATCGTTTTAATTACGAGAATTATGGTGGGACTCCAATTTTAGGCGTAAAGGGAAATGTTATTATTGGTCACGGAATTTCCAATGACATTGCTGTTAAAAATATGATTTTGCATGCTTATGAAGTTGCTAACTCAGGTTTAGCAATGAAAGTTAATGATGCTTTTAATTAATTTATGAATAAAATAACTGCTGCTATTACGGGTGTTCAAGGATATGTTCCTGAGCATGTTTTAAGCAATGAAGATCTTACTAAAATTGTTGACACTTCTGATGAGTGGATAACAACACGCACGGGAATTAAGGAACGAAGAATCATGAAAAATGGCGCTACTTCTGATATGGCAGCTGAAGCTGTAAAAAGTTTACTAAAGAAAAAAAATATTGATCCACTCGAAATCGAGTTAGTTGTTTTAGCAAGTGTTACTCCAGATCATTTGTTTCCAAGTACTGCAAATATTTTATGTGATAAAGTTGGAATGACAAACGCTTGGGGCTTTGATCTCTTAGCTGCTTGCTCAGGTTTTTTATTTGCGCTAACAACAGCTTCGCAATTTATTGAAAATGGCAGGTATAAAAAAGTACTTGTTGTTGGAGTTGATAAAATGTCCTCAATTGTTGATTACACCGATCGTACAACCTGCATTATTTTTGGGGATGGAGCAGGTGTAGTTTTATTAGAGCCAAACGAGGAGGGACTTGGAATACAAGATCATATTCTAAGAACCGATGGCTCGGGAAGAGAATTTCTTATTCAGCAGGGTGGAGGTTCTGTAAATCCTGCAACTATTGATAGCGTTGAAAAAAAGATGCATTTCGTTAAGCAAGAAGGGCTTCAAGTTTTTAAATTTGCAGTTACTAAAATGGCAGATGTTTCTGTAGAAATTATGGAAAGAAATAATCTTAGCAGTGAGGATGTTGCATGGCTTGTTCCTCATCAGGCAAATCTTAGAATTATAGATGCAACAGCAAATAGAATGGGTGTTTCAAATGATAAAGTCATGATAAATATTCAAAAATATGGAAATACAACTGCGGGCACTTTACCTTTGTGTTTGTGGGATTATGAAAAACAGTTAAAAAAAGGCGATAACATTATACTCTCTGCCTTTGGTGGAGGATTTACTTGGGGCTCGATTTATTTAAAATGGGCTTACAATTCATAAAAAGTTTAACTTAGTAAAAAATCATAGCAATGAATTTAGAAGAAATTAAAGACCTAATTAAACTTGTATCTAAAACAGGTATTGGGAGAGTTGAAATCGAACGCGAAGGATTTAAAGTAATTATCAAAGGGGGCGTGAACACGCAAGGTGACCAACCTATTTACATGCAGCAAGCAGCGCCAAGTCAACAAATGCTTCCAGCTGCAGCGCCAGTTTCGATGCCTGTAGCACCAAGTGCTCCAACAAATACTGTTGAGGAAGCGAATGACTCGAAGTACATCACGATAAAATCTCCAATGATTGGAACTTTTTACCGAACTGCAGGTCCAGATAAACCAGCATTTGTAGAAGTAGGGACAGATATTAAAAAAGGAGATAAACTGTGTATCATCGAAGCCATGAAAACTTTTAATGAAATTGAAGCTGAGATTTCTGGAAAAATCGTGAAAGTGCTTGTTGACAATGCAAGCCCTGTAGATTATGACCAACCATTATTTTTGGTTGACCCATCTTAAAAGCATTTAACCAAAAAATCAGGGATGTTTAAAAAAATATTAATTGCAAATCGCGGAGAAATTGCTTTACGTGTTATTCGAACGTGTAAAGAAATGGGAATTAAAACGGTTGCTGTTTATTCTACAGCAGATAAAGACAGTCTGCCTGTTCGCTTTGCTGACGAAGCTGTTTGTATTGGTCCACCAATGAGTGCGAAATCGTATTTGTCGATTCCTAATATTTTGGCAGCGGCAGAAATTACCAATGCAGATGCAATTCATCCAGGATATGGTTTCCTTTCTGAAAACGAAAAGTTCTCAAAGGCCTGTCAAGAACACGGCATCAAATTTATTGGCGCTTTACCAGAGCAAATCGCAGGAATGGGCGATAAAGCATCTGCTAAAGCAACAATGATAAAAGCTGGAGTTCCTTGCATTCCTGGTTCAAAGGGCTTATTGACCTCAATTCCTGAAGCAAAAAAAATAGCAAAAGAAATCAAATACCCTGTTATTCTCAAAGCAACTGCTGGGGGTGGCGGAAAGGGCATGCGAATTGTGTGGGAAGAATCTGAATTAGAATCAGCTTGGGATTCCGCAAGACAAGAATCTGCTGCAGCTTTTGGAAATGATGGAATGTACATGGAAAAATACATTCTTGAACCACGACACATTGAAATTCAAATTGCGGGAGATCAATATGGAAATGCTTGCCATTTATCAGAAAGAGACTGCTCGATTCAGCGTCGCCATCAAAAATTGGTGGAAGAAACTCCATCTCCATTTATGACAGATGAACTGCGCGAAAGAATGGGAGTTGCAGCTATAAAAGCAGCAAAAGCTGTAAAGTATGAAGGAGTTGGAACTGTAGAATTTCTTGTGGACAAAAATCGCGATTTCTATTTTATGGAAATGAATACGCGAATTCAAGTAGAACATACGATCACTGAAGAGGTAATTAATTTTGATCTCATAAAAGAGCAAATTAAGATTGCTGCAGGAGAAAAGATTTCTGGTAAAAATTATTATCCCCTTATGCATGCAATACAATGCAGAATAAATGCAGAAGATCCTGCTATGGATTTTCGTCCTTGCCCGGGAAAAATAACAGAATACCATTGTCCCGGCGGACATGGAGTTCGTATTGATGCGCATGTATATGCTGGATATACGATACCTTCGAATTACGACTCAATGATTTCTAAGTTAATTGTAGTTGCTCAAACCCGCGATGAAGCAATTTTAAAAATGAAAAGAGCACTTGATGAATACATTATTGAAGGTATAAAAACAACTATTCCTTTTCATCAAAAACTGATGCAAAACGAAGATTTCTGTAAGGGAAATTTTACCACCAAGTTTATGGAGACCTTTGAATTTTAAATTTTTGTAAATTCTAATCAAAATAAGCAACTAAAATTTCCTAAATTCGTTCTTAAAGAGTAAATTTATTGCTCTCTTTTAAGATCGAACAAGCATGCTGAATTACTTACGGCTTATTTCTTTAATTCTGTTTTTAGCCGGAGCTAATAGTATAGTTTTTGGGCAGTGTACAACAGGGGCTTCTTTTCCTTTAACTTTTATAAATCCCCCACTAACAACTTCTCAGACATTTTTTATGCCTCAATGTAGCAAATCCAAAGTTATTACTACTTCAGGAACTACAAACCAACACTCAAAAGTATACGTAATTGCTGGCTACCAATATAATTTTAGGAGTTTATCAGTAGGTTCTGCTGTACAAACAGATTTTATAACAATTGCAAATGATGTAACTGGAGCTCCAATATTCTCAGGTCTAAATGGAACTAGTGGTGTCTACTGGACAGCTACCATAACGGGGGTTATTCGTTTTTATACTCATACATCTGCAGGATGCCCAACAACTAGCAATTTAAGATCGCGAGAAGTAATCATGGCACCTTTTCAAGCAAAATTATCGGTAATTAATTCACTTTGTGCTGGTAATCCTGGATCGGGGCAATATACCGTTACAGTTGGGCCTAACCATGGTTGGAATTATACGAGTCTAATTTCTCCATTAAATGCATTTACTTCTGCGCTTGTTCCGGCCGCTGGAACAATTGGAACATTTGCCCCTAGGAGTTATGATATTAAACTTAATGGCACCTCCGTAAATGGCAATGCTTCAACAGCTACAAATCCTGAAATTTGTCCAAATTGTCCAGGGCTCATTACAAATGGAACATCAACATGGACAGAAGCAGCTCCATCTCCACCTCCATACCAAGGATATACATATATTTCAGTAACTCCTATAGCAAGCGCGGGTACAAATACCTTTACTCCAACAAATACACAAACACAAACGGGAATTGGTACGTATACTTCTCCTGCAACTTTTGCTGGCAATAATGGTTCTAATCAAACGATTGCTGTGATGCCAAGTGGTAGTATATCTAGCTTAGCTGCATATAATGTAGGTTGTGGTGCATACTATTTTTACCCCACAATAACTGCCCCGCCAAACCTTCTATTTAATCAATCTGGCACAACAATTTATTCTTGTGGTTCAGGATCAGTTACTTTATCAGCAAATGGAGGTACTGCTCCTTACAATATTTCTTGGTTTAATCAAGCAAGCTCCACAATAGTTACAAGTCCGGCTGGAAATGAGATTTCTACAAGTGGAGGCAGTTATACAATTCCAAATTTACTTTCCGGAACTTATACTTTAACTTTAACAGATGCAAATGGTTGCGTTAAGACAATTCTAGCTCTTATTATTAACCCACCTCCGCCACCTGGTACACCTGTAGCAAGTGTAAGTGCACAACCAACTTGCTCTATTCCAACAGGTACTATTACAGTCACAAGCCCAGTTGCAGCCTCAGGAACAAGCTATACTTTAACAGGAACTAACCCAGTAGTTGTAGCGATAACAAATACCACAGGAATTTTTCCTAATTTGGCCTCTGGCATATATCAGGTTATTAGTACTGTAGGAGGCTGTGCTTCGCCTCCTTTAACTGGCTTGGTTGTTTCAGCTATAACTTTACCAGCTTTACCTACTATATCTATAGGCCTTCCAACATGCTCTTCAAACGGAACAGCAAGCATTAGTAATTATGATGTAACTCAAACCTATGTTTTTACACCTCCTGGCCCAACAATTGATGCTTTAGGTCTTATTAGCGGCATGACTGCAGGTACAAGTTATACTGTTACAAGTAATATTGGAGCTTGTGCATCTTCAAGTTCACTTGCCTTTATTGTAGATCCGCAATTAATTACTCCACTAGACCCTACTATTTCAATTGCACCAGCAACTTGTTCTTCAGTAGGAACAGCAACTATTAGCAATTATGTATCTGGGCAAACGTATGATTTTACACCTATTGGCCCAACTGTTGGTGTAGGCGGTGGAATCATTGGTATGACTGCAGGGACAAGTTACACTGTAACAAGCTCTAATGGATTTTGTACCTCTTTAAATTCATTAGCATTTTCTATAGATTTCCAATTAATTACGCCACCAGCTCCTACAATTATAATTGTTGCTCCTACTTGTTTAGCAAACGGAATTGCAACTATTGGCAATTTTGTTGCAGGGAGTACGTATAACTTCACTCCAAGTGGTCCAACAGTAGATATAATAACTGGTGTTATTAGTAATATGACTGCTGGAACACCCTACACAGTAACAAGCTACAATGGATTTTGTACTTCTTTAGATTCCGCGCCATTTACAATAGATTTTCAATTAATTACGCC
>CAMCYF010000014.1 GCA_945883825.1 Chitinophaga pinensis | reverse complement strand
TAAGTTGCTTGTTGAATTCCTATACCTGATGAATTTAATTTAACGACAAAACCATCTGTTATTCCACCATTATAGGTTGGTGAATAAGCTCCAACAGTTCCTGGTAAATCAGTAGATTGGGTTCCCCCTGAAAAAACAATTTGATTTGCAGTATCAATTTTAACAGAATAACATGCATCATCTGATGAACCACCATAATAAGTTGAAAATAACAAGGATTGGAAATTTGAAGCTAATTTAAAAACTATTCCATCTTGCCCACCGGCATTTGAACTTTGAAAAGCATTGACGATAGGAAAGTCAATTGAACGAGAAGAAGATGCAATTAGAATATTGTTATTTTCATCCAACATAATTTCTCCTCTAAACTGATCTCCATAATTAGAAGTTAGAGCAGAATATGCAGCAACTGAATTATAGGGAAAAGAAAGTGGATTGTAATTTACACCGTCATTTCCACTGCCCCCAACAAATGTTGAGTTTAATAGATTATGACCATTAGAACTGATTTTTGAAACAAAAATGTCAGTTCCTTGATTTTGAAAATACACTCCATTAGAAGTAAAATTTGCACCGGCAACTCCACCTGCATGATTCAGCTGAAAAGCACCAGAAGTAGTCGGGAAATCTGAACTTGATGTTGCGCCCATCATGTAAACATTGTTATTCTGATCACAAATTAAACTATGAACTGTTTCCGTCCCTTGTGTGTTATCTCCACCACCAATAAATGTTCCCCAAAGCATTGCGCTTCCATCGGAAGAATATTTAGAAACGAATACATCTGAAATACCGTATCCGATTGCACCTGCCACAAAATTTGATTGAATATCATACGCCAAAACATCAGGAGCGGGATAATCATTTCCATAAATTGTTCCTGCGGTGTATGCGGATCCATCATTTCCGTAGGTGGCAGTCATTCCAAAATTATCAGAATTTGCACCATTATACGTTGCAAAAACTAAAATAGGATCAATAATTAATGTAGCGTTAGGGTCGTAATTTCCAAGGTCAAAACGGACTTCATTGTCTTTTAAAATAAAGCGACATTTCACTTCTTTCCGTTGTCCATTTATTAACTGATAAGCTACAGGTTTATCCTCAATTACTTTTCCTAATTCAGTTTCTAAAATCAAATTTCCCTTCGTGTCGATCTGAATCTTTTTCTGACCGCTATAGTCCAAAATAATTTGTGATGGATCGCTATTTTTCTGAACTATAAATTCATATTTAACCTCATTATTTATCCCTGAAATTTTAAAATCAATTCCCTGATAGAAATTCATTAAAATTGCTTCAGAATAAGAATAAACTTCAGATGTCCATTTTTTTTGGTCATTTCCTTTAAAAAAATTAAAATAACTACTTGAAGGATCTTTTTTTTCAATGTTAACTACTTCATTAGAACCTCTAAAATTTAGATGAACGAGCGTTTGACTTACATCTTGCCCTTTATAATTAGGTTCAGCCATTGCATGTAACTTGTGCATTGTCGAATAATCTTGAAGATGGAAAATAAGTTTGTGTTGCTGAACCCAAAGTTTTCCGCCGGGCATGTTTGAGCGAAATAAAACCCCCTCTGGCCATTGACCTTTATTCTCAAGCAATAATTGCCCTATATTTTTTGAAAGTATTTCAGTAGATGATTGTGCTTGCAATTTAAGGGAAAACAAAAAGAAAAACAGACAAATTCCAAGGACTTTCATTCAATAGAAAATTTGTAGCTAAATTAGTTAATTTATCAATAATAAAAAGAATCGTAAACTACTTCGAGATTATAACTTGAGAACTAGAGTATTTCCTTAAATTCGCAGCTAGGTATTTAAAAAATGAATCAGAATCGAATCTGTAACTTGTTTAAAATAGAATTTCCTCTTATTCAAGCGGGAATGATTTGGTGTTCAGGATGGGAATTAGCCTCTTCTGTTTCGAATGCCGGTGGACTAGGAATTATTGGTTCTGGCTCGATGTATCCTGAGATTCTTGAGCAGCAAATTATAAAATGTCAAGCGGCAACAAGTAAGCCATTTGCAGTAAATCTTCCTCTGCTATATCCCGATAGCGAAAAACATATTGAAACAATTATAAAGTACAAAGTTCCAATTGTTTTTACCTCAGCTGGAAATCCTAGTACATGGACAAAACACCTAAAAGAAAATAGAATTACAGTTGTACATGTCGTTTCAAGTCTAAAATTTGCGCTTAAAGCACAAGATGCTGGTGTTGATGCTATAGTTGCTGAAGGTTTTGAGGCAGGCGGTCACAATGGTCGTGATGAAACAACAACTTTTTGTTTGATACCATTAATTGCTGACGCTATTTCATTACCACTAATTGCAGCCGGAGGCATTGGATCTGGAAAAGGAATGCTTGCAGCAATGAATTTAGGTGCTGATGCTGTTCAAATTGGAAGCCGCTTTATTGCAAGTCCTGAATCCAGTGCACACCAAAATTTCAAGGAAAAGGTAATAGCTTGTCAAGAAGGAGATACAATTTTAACACTCAAGGAATTAACTCCAGTTAGAATGATAAAAAATAACTTTTATAAGCAACTTGAACTTGCTTATTCAAATAATGCTGATGCCGAAGAATTAAAAGCAATTTTAGGTCGAGGAAGAGCAAAAAAAGGAATGTTTGAAGGTGATTTAGATGCTGGGGAATTAGAAGTCGGACAAGTGTCTGGAACTATTCATAAAATTATACCTGCAAAAGAAATTGTGGTAGAAATTATTCGAGAATTTAAAGAAGCACAAAACAATCAATCTAAGACTAAATTTATTTTTTAATGGTAAAATTTGAGCGTTTTCAATTATCAAATGGACTGAAAGTGATTTTCCATAAAGATACATCAACACCAATGGCTGTTGTGAATGTACTTTATGATATTGGGGCAAGGGATGAATCTGAAGAAAAAACTGGATTTGCACATTTATTTGAACACTTGATGTTTGGAGGTTCAGTTAATATTCCTGATTTTGATACAGAATTACAAAAAGCTGGTGGCGAAAACAATGCCTTTACAAGTAATGACATTACAAACTATTATGATGTTTTGCCAGCCAATAATCTAGATACAGCGTTGTGGTTAGAGAGTGATCGTATGTTATCGCTTGCTTTCACCGAAAAAAGTTTAGAAGTACAAAGAAGTGTTGTTATTGAAGAATTTAAACAGCGCTACCTTAATCAACCTTATGGAGATGTTTGGCTACAACTTCGTCCACTGGCTTACAAAAAACATCCTTATAAATGGGCAACTATCGGCAAAGAAATTAGCCACATCGAAAATGCCACGATGGAAGATGTTCGTGAGTTTTTTAAAAAGTATTATTGCCCATCAAACGCGATTCTTTGCATTGCGGGAAATTTTGAATTAGATTTTATTAAAGAAAGAGTAAATTACTGGTTCTCAGATATTGCTTCAGGAAAAAAACCAGCAAGAATCATTGCCTCTGAACCCAAACAATTAGAATTTAGAGAATTAGAACTTGAACGCAATGTTCCAGCATCTGCTTTTTATTATGCCTTTAAAATGGCTGAAAGAAAACATCCTGACTACTATATTGCAGATATTTTAAGTGATTCATTAAGCAGAGAAAAATCATCCTTGCTTTACCTAAAATTAAAGAAAGAAAAACCGTTTGTATCCGAAATTGTAGCTTACATAACTGGATCTATTGACGAGGGTTTATTTATTATATCAGGGAAATTAAATGATGGAATAAGCTTCGAAGATTTTGATAATGCACTTTGGGAGGTATTAAACGAAGTTTGTTTGAATCCAATAGAAGAAAAGGAACTCAACAGCTTAAAAATTAAGATGCAAACTGCCCGTGCTTTTCAAGAGCAGGGAATTTTAAACCGCTCTATGAATTTATGTTATTTTGAACTTTTAGGAGATGCTAATGGAATCAATGAAGAGCATTTAATTTATGAGCAAATTAGTTGCGACCATATTCAATCTTATGCAAATGAATTATTTCAAAAAACAAATTGTTCGCTACTAAAAATTAAAGCCCAACAAGCATGATAAAGCGAAAAAATGCGCCAAGTTTAAAGGCGATAGAAAAAATCAACTTTATTTCTCCCGTAAAAATTCAGTTGGGCGAGCATACACCTTTTTTTTGGATGAAAGAAGTTCCAAATGAAACAGCACGCTTGGATTTCATCTTTCATGCTGGAACAACAAGAGGATCAAATTTAATTAGTTCACTAGTTGCTGGCTTACTTTTTTCTGGTACTGATAAAAAAACTTCTACAGATATTCACAATGAATTAGATGATTTAGGAGCATTCTTTGATGTTGGCTTGGGACATGAAAGTGTTTTAGTCTCATTTTATGCGCTTAAAAAAAATATTTTAGCCGTTTTTAAAATTTTTGAAGATGCACTTGAGCATGTTAACTTTCCGCAAAATGAAATCAATGAATTAATTACCGACAGAAAACAGAAACTCAAAATTAATAGTGAAAAAGTTGGGTTTCTTGCACAAAGAGAATTTCAAAAAAACCTTTTTCATGGGACAAATTATGCCCGCCAAACCGAATTGGAAGACTACGATACTGTTCGCAGAGAAGAAATTATTGAATACTTTTCTAAAAACTATAAAAATGGTCTGCGTAAAGTCGTTCTTGTTGGAGCTTTAGAAGAAGTTCAAGTTACAGAAATTGCTGAAAAATCAAAGAAATGGTGTCTTCATGAAAAGCCACTTTTTGAAAATAATTTCAATAATAATAAGGGCATATTTCAGTTAAAAAAGAAAGATGCTGTTCAAAGTGCAGTGCGAATTGGAAAGACTCTTTTCAATAAAAACCATCCTGATTTTCTTGGATTCTCTATCTTAAATACCATTTTAGGAGATTATTTTGGAAGTCGTTTAATGAAAAATATTCGAGAGGATAAAGGCTACACCTACGGAATTAGTAGCACAGAAGCTGAATTAGCAAAAAGCGGCTATTTTATGATTGGAACCGAAGTTGGTTCTGCTCAAAAAGATTTGGCAATACAAGAGATAAAAAATGAAATTGAACTACTTCAAAAAGATTTAGTTCCTGATGAAGAATTAGAATTGGTGAGGAATTATTTATTGGGGCAACTTTTAAAAAGTGCAGATGGCCCCTATGCTATGACTGATTTATTTCTATCTGTTGATGCATATGAATTAGATTTTTCATTTTATGAAAGCTACATTCAAAAAGTGAAGAATATCGATGCAGAAGAATTGAGAGCATTAGCCGTTAAATACCTTGCTTGGGATTCAATGACTATCGTTATCGCAGGATAGCAACTTTACACCGTATTTTTCGTTATACTAATGTCTGCTAAAATTCGTTCTTAAACAATGCGTTTCCTCTTTCTGCTGTTTGTTTTAGTTGCTTTTAAAAGCAATGCTTCGCATGTTATGGGAGGAGAAATTACCTATAAATGCATCGGTGGAAATACCTACATTTTTGAACTAACTTTTTACCGCGATTGCAATGGATCAGATGTTACTATTGGCTCTGAAGTTTTAAGAGTTTGGAACCACCCTACTCTAACTTCAATTTCAATTCCTTTTATTTCAAGAGAAGATATTTCCCCGACTTGCTCCCCCGTTTCTGGAGGTCCAAGTCCATTGCTTTGTGGAACTAATGCAAATGGAGGAAATGGAATTGGAGCAATCGAGAAAATTATTTACAGAAGCGATCCTATTACTATTTCAGGATTTCCACCAAGTCAAGGTTGGGCTTTTACCTACGAAAATTTCTCCCGAAGTACTGCTATAACAAATATTACAAATCCATCTACCTACGGAATAACTTTGGTTGCAAAAATATATGCCAATCCAAATTCTACTGCAAACGGATGCAGCGACTCCTCTCCACTTTTCCTTCAAAAACCATCTTTTGTTCATTGTGCAAGTAATGAATATCAATATAATCCGAATGCTGTAGATCCCGATTTAGATTCGCTTTCTTTTAATTTCGGAATTCCTTATAATAATTTTCCTACAGGAGTTTACAATCCACCATTAAATCCAATACCCGTTCCTTTTGAACCGAACTTTTCATTTCTCAGTCCAACTCCAAATACAATTATAAATCCTGCAAATATTGCAGCTGAAATAAACAATCAAACTGGAGAATTAAAATTTACAAGTGTCAATATTGGAAATTATGTAGTTAAAATACTGGTCAAATCATATCGTCAAGGAATTCTTATTTCTGAGGTTGAACGAGAAATGCAATTGGTTGTTTTAGCTTGTAATAATTTAAATTCTGCTCCAATTATAAGCGCACCATTTCCCGGTAATTCTTTTGAGGCAACTATAAACGCGGGTGATCCAATTTCATTTAATATACAAGCAATTGACAATGATTTACTTCAAAATGGTAGCCAACAAACACTTTCTTTAACTGCTACTGGCCCTATGTTTGGAACTAATTTAACGCAAAATACTGGCTGCAATATTATTCCCTGCGCAACTTTAGATAATGGAATTCCGATTTCGGGACAACAAACCGTTTCCGCTCAATTTAATTGGCAAACATCTTGTGACCATTTAGTTAATGCTTTTGGAACTGTTTCTGATGAAGTAAATTACAATTTTGTATTTAGAGTACAAGACGATTATTGCCAAGTGCCAAAAGTTACCTACAAAACTGTAACAATTAAGCTCTTAAATCAGGGTGTAATTCAAGCACCAAAAATTTCTTGCATTCAAACCAACAATGATAATAGTTTAACTGTTTTTTGGCCATCGGTATTAGATCCTGCAAGTTCATTTATATCCTACAAAGTGTATTCTGTTCAAAATGGATTACTTGCAACTATTAATAACATTAATACAACGCAATTTACTACAACATCCGTTAATTCAGCACAAGATTATTACATTGCTGTGCAATCGGGTTGTGGAGGAAATACTCTAAAATACAGCGATACAATTTCTAATATTCATCTTGACTTAGTAAATCCAATTAATGGAACTGCTGTTTTGCAATGGAATATGCCCTACTCTTCGCAGTTACCAAATTTTAATGCTTATTTCTATTTATATAGGGAATTCCCAACAGGATTTTTCTCATTTATGGATAGTGTGCCATACAACACACTAACATATGTTGATACTATTACTGTCTGCGAAGAATTTATTAGATACAGGGTAAATTTAGCCACAACAAGCTGTAATTTCACATCCAATCGGCCAGGCGAAGTATTTTCTGATATGATTACACCTTCAATTCCCTCAATCTATTCAGTTAGCTTTGACACATTAACAAGTAATATAACAATTAACTGGAATCAAAATCCTCTTTTAGATACTTATGGATATGTTGTTTATATAGTTGGAGCCAATGGTTTTCCTATTGAATTAGACACTCTTTTCGGAATAGGTTCTACTAGTTATTCCTATCCTGCTCCAAGTGGACAGGGACCATTTTCTTATTCAGTGGCGGCTTTTGATTCTTGTTTTACAAGTTCTATTCCAATTACCTATCAAACATCAGCAAAAAGTCCAATACATTCTAGTTTTATTCTTTCAAATAGTGTCAGTATGTGTGAGGAACTTGCGCAATTAAGTTGGACATCCTATTTTGGGACTTCGGTCAATTATTATAGAATCTGGGTGAAAACTAATCAATATTGGGTGCTATTAGACAGTATAAGTTCTAATACATTTTCAACTTCTGTTGAAGGTGGAGAAAATTATTGCTTTATTGTCGAAGCAATGTTACAAAATGGCTATTCAGCATTTTCAAATCCTTCTTGTTTTGTTGTTCCTCAACCACTACAACCAGCTTTCCATTATTTTAAACTCGCAACAATTAATAACAAAACCATAGAGCTTTATGATTATTGTGATGCCTCAGTTGGAGTCAAAGAAATAGTATTTGAACGCAAAAATCCTACTAGCTTATTATTTGAAGAAATTGGAAGAGCAAATTCAATCACATATGTAACATTATTTGTAGACAATCAAGCTACGACAAGTATTAATGCTTGGGAATACAGAACAAAATACATAGATAGTTGCGGGAATGACGGAAATTATGCAAATTCTAATCAAACAATTTTTGTTCAAGGCACGACAAATGAATACGACATGATAAATCAAATTAATTGGTCGCCTTATTCAGGATTTGATGGACCAATTACTGAATACCAAGTATTTAGAGGAGTAAATGGCGTATTTCAGCAAATTGCAACAGTTCCAAACACTCAATTCTCACTTATCGATAATGTAGGATTAGTTGAAAGTAATGGTGAAATCTGTTACCATATTGAAGGAATAGAAGGATTAAATTCTTATAATTTAGCTGAAGTTAGTCGATCAAATGATTTTTGTTTTATTTATTCTCCATTAATTTTTATTCCAAATGCCTTTACTCCAGATGGACTTAATTCAATATTTATACCTATACTTAGTAATGTTTCATTAAAAAATTATAGCATGAAAATTATCAATCGCTGGGGAGGTGTTATTTTTGAATCAAACGATCCGAATTTAGGCTGGGATGGAACAATTACCAAATCTGGAGAGCAAGCAACAAATGATTTATTTCTGTACTACATCGTTTTGGAGGACCAATACGAAAAGCAGTACATTCGAAAAGGAACGATAACAATGGTCCGTTAATATGCAGAAAATTTTAATCATACAAACTGCTTTTATCGGAGATGTAATTTTAGCTACAGCACTTATTGATAGCTTACACGTACAATTTCCGAATTCTAAGATTGATTTCTTAGTTAAAAATGGCAATCAAAATCTTTTAATCAATCATCCGAACTTAAACAGAGTATTGGTATTTGATAAATCAAAAAAAATCAAAAGTTTACTAGCTCTTCTTAAGGAAATAAGGAAAGAAAAATATGATCTAGTAATTAATTTACAACGTTTTTTTTCCTCGGGATTATTGACAGCTTTTTCAGGAGCAAAAGAAAAACGTGGCTTTAAAAAAAATCCACTTTCCTTTTTATTTACTAAATCTTTTGATCATACAGTCAATAATGGACTTCATGAAGTGGAGAGAAATTTAGCGCTTATTGAAGATTTATGCAAGAAAACATTTAAATCACCAAAATTATATCCAAGCGCAAGTGATTTTGATAAGATTTCCACTTTCCAGAGTAAAAGTTATTATTGTATTGCACCATCCTCCGTTTGGTTTACAAAGCAAGCACCAAAATCTGTATGGATAAAAACAATCGATTCAATTAAAGATAAAAATGCTCTAATTTATCTAATTGGGAGTTCTGAAGATTTTAATCTTTGTGAAGAAATTAGTATTGAAATTAAAAATATAGAAGTAAAAAATCTTGCAGGAAAACTCAGTTTAATGGAATCTGCGGCTCTGATAAAAGGAGCAGTTAGAACCTTCGTAAATGATTCTGGACCCTTGCACCTTGCTTCAGCAATGAATGCGCCTGTTACAGTTTATTTCTGCTCAACAAGTCCAAGTTTTGGATTTGGCCCATTATCTGATGATTCTGAAATTATAGAAGTTAAAAATCTATCTTGCAAACCTTGTGGATTACATGGATATAAATCTTGTCCGAAAGGACATTTTAAATGTGGCGAGAAACTACTGTAATTATTGTAAAACTTTCTTAACCAAATCTGCAGCTTCTTGCAAGAGAACAACAGAATGAACATTCAGTCCAGAATCTTCAATAATTTTTTTTGCTTCGATAGCATTTGTACCCTGTAAACGAACAATAATTGGCACTGGAATTTCGCCAATATTCCTATATGCATCTACAATTCCTTGCGCAACACGATCACAACGAACGATTCCACCAAAAATATTAATCAAAATTGCTTTTACGTTCGGGTCCTTTAAAATTATATGGAAGGCCTTTTCAACTCGTTCTGCATTTGCTGTTCCTCCAACATCTAAAAAATTTGCAGGATTTCCGCCGGAAAGTTTGATAATATCCATTGTAGCCATAGCTAAACCAGCGCCATTTACCATACAACCAACATTTCCATCTAGTTTAACGAAATTTAATCCAACTTCATCAGCTTCTACTTCAGTAGGATCTTCCTCCGATTTATCGCGCATTGCTTCATAATCTGGATGACGAAAAAGTCCATTGCCATCAAGCGAAACTTTTGCATCAACGGCAATAATTTTATTATCTGAGGTTTTAAAAAGCGGGTTTATTTCAAACATCGAAGCATCAATTCCTTCATATGCTTTATACAAAGTAGGAATAAACTTTACCATCTGCTTGAAAGCTTCACCTGATAATCCTAAGTTAAATGCTATTTTTCTAGCTTGAAATCCTTGAATCCCAACACGAGGATCAATTAGTTCTCGATAGATTTTTTCTGGTGTATTTTCTGCTACATGTTCAATATTCATTCCACCTTCAGTAGAATATACAATCACATTTTTACCATTTTCACGGTCTAATAGAACAGACATATAAAATTCTTCTACTTCTGATTCACCAGGATAATAGACATCTTGAGCAATTAATACTTTACTGACCAACTTTCCAACTCCGTTTGTTTGAAGAGTTTGAAGATGTCCACCTAAAATTCCCCTTACCTTCTCTTCCACTTGGTCTATACCTTTTGCTAAGACAACACCATGAGAACCTGTTTCCTCAATTGTACCTTTTCCTCTTCCTCCAGCATGAATTTGGGCTTTAATTACGTACCAACTTGTTCCGGTTTTGGCTGTAAGTTCTTTTGCTGCTGCCAAAGCATCTTCAACACGTTCAACAACAATCCCTTCTTGAATAGCTACACCGTAGCTTTTAAGTATTAATTTTCCTTGGTATTCATGCAAATTCATAATTCAAATTTTGGAACGTAAAAGTAAGATTTTCTTTTTAAGAAGTGAAGTAAGAGAAGAAATAAATCTATTCCATTCTATTTTTCCAAGACGAACTAATTTCCTGTGAAGAATATTCCAATACCTCTTGTTTTTTTAAATCGCTCCAAATAGCATCAATTGAATGTGCCAAAGCTTCCGCCTCTTCTTGCATTGCATCTCTCATCACCTTTGGATCTTGAAAATAATGTTTAACAAAATTAGTATCAAAATTTCCACTTCTAAATGCAGGATGTTTCAAAACATATTTCCCAAAATCCAATGTTGTTTTCACACCAGATATTTGATAATTATCAATTGCTTCAATCGCTCTGTCCATTGCCTCTTCTCTATTTTTACCCCAAACAACAAGTTTAGCAATCATAGGATCGTAATAAATTGGAATTTCCATTCCTTCAAGAAATGCATCGTCTACTCGAATATTTTTTCCTGCAGGAATTCGGTAGCGATTCAATGTTCCAATATCAGGCGCAAAACCATTCAAAGAATCTTCAGCATAAACCCGAACTTCGATTGCATGACCATTGATTTTAAGTTCAGGTTGTAATTTTGGAAGTCGTTCCCCTCTAGCAACTAAAATTTGCCATTCTACTAAATCTAATCCAGTTATCATCTCAGTTACAAGATGTTCAACTTGAAGGCGCGTATTCATTTCCAAGAAGAAAAAATTTAATTCAGCATCTAAGAGAAATTCTACAGTTCCAGCACCTTCATAATTACATGCTTTACAAACCGCAACTGCGGCTTCACCCATTTGTTTTCTTAATTCTTCACTTAAAACAACACTTGGCGCTTCTTCAACAACCTTTTGATGTCTTCTTTGAATAGAACATTCTCTTTCAAAAAGATAGACAACATTTCCATGTTGATCCGCAAAAACTTGAATTTCAACATGACGAGGTTTATCTACAAATTTCTCTATAAAAACCGCAGCATCGCCAAAAGAAGAAAGGGCTTCATTTTGAGCCATCAACATTTGTTCTTCAAATTCTGAAGTGCTATTTACTAGACGCATTCCTTTTCCACCTCCTCCGGCAGAAGCTTTAATTAAAATTGGGTAACCGATTTTTTCAGCTATTTGTTTTGCCTTAGCGATATCTGAAATAGCAGAATCTACTCCCGGTACAAGAGGCACATTGAATTTCTTTACAGCTTGTTTAGCACTTAATTTATCGCCCATAAGCTCCATTGATTCAGGAGAAGGACCAATTAGTTTTATTCCTGCTAGTTTAACATTACGAGCAAAGCCTGCGTTTTCAGATAAAAATCCATAGCCAGGATGAATGCCATCAACACCTAAATCCTTGCAATGCTTTAAAATTAAATCTTGTTGTAAATAACTTTCACTAGAAGGACTTTTACCAACATATACAGCTTCATCTGCTTCCAAAACATGAGGAGCAGTTTTATCAGCATCAGAATAGATAGCTACACTTTTAATACCCATGATTTTGAGTGTACGAATTACGCGTCTTGCTATTTCCCCACGATTTGCAATTAATACCTTTTTCATTGTTAAAATTAATTGAATGAATATTTTTTTTTGTGTTCGAGAAAAAAAACTACAAAGATGGGAGCTTTTTTTCCACTTTTTTATTTTTAAAATGCTTTTTCTCTTTCTTTCTAAAAATATCTAGAATGGCTTGAAATAATTCAAAATCTTTCCAAGAATTAAATTCCTCATGGTACGAAATACCTGCACCTTGCGTAAATGGACCTGAATTTTCATTTACAGAATTTGCATTTGATTGATTAAAAACATTGACACGAAAAGTTCCTTTTTCATTTATCAAATATTCAATATTTACATCCCCAATAAGTGAGCTTTGAGTAGTATTATTTGATGGCCCACTCGCATTATCCGTTTTATTTTCTACTCCAAAACTTCCAGAGACAATTAAGCGGTCATTGAGTAAACCTGTTTTAACCCCTAGTTCAACAGAATTATCACCAGCAACTTTATCAGCTCCATAATCAACATTTAATTTATAGCTATCTGATAATTTACCAAGAGCTGCATTAATTTGAGATTCAACTAAATCAATTGCTGATGAACCACTAGCCGATACAGTGCCTTTTAATGGTTGAAATTTTCTGACAAGTAACAAGGAAAAAAACTGACGATTTAACTCATCTTGTTCATTTGTCACCCTTCTAATCAAAGCTTTTCCAGTTTCTGGTGCTTTGGGAGCTGCAATATCAAATGTAATCATCGGTTTCAAAAGCTTATCAGATAAATTTAAGTAGCATAAAACATCTTGATTTAATAGCGATTTATCAGCAGTTTCAGGACTTAACTCCAAAATAGAAATTTTCTTTAAATCAATTGATGTTTTTATATCAAGATTAGCATCCAAAACATCACCATTCCATGAAATTGAAGATCCTTCATCAATATTAAAGGGTTGATTAATCCCCATCATCACAAAATTATATTTACTTCCTTTTACAATGTTATAAGTTCCGTTCATTGTTAAGTGATCTAACTGATCTAATTTCATGTTTATTTCTCCAAAACCTTTTGCTGTAATTTCATCACCAGAGAATTCATCAAAAATCAATTTTAAATAGCTTTCTGGC
This sequence comes from Chitinophaga pinensis, assembly GCA_945883825.1. GTDB lineage: Bacteria > Bacteroidota > Bacteroidia > Flavobacteriales_D > Crocinitomicaceae > UBA952. Next base: position 46,100 of record CAMCYF010000014.1, on the reverse strand, counting down.
GTTACTTTAAATTTTAAATCAAGATTGACACCTGAAAAGTTAATCTTTTCCTCAACAATAGTATTATTGATCCCTTTTTGAACAAATTGGATAAAATCTTCTGATTCTTCAATTTCTGAAACTCCATACATTGGGAAATTAATAAGTGTGCCTTTTTTTGTTTCTAATTCAACAAGAATATCTAGTTTATTTGAAGTACCTGAAATATTTGCTGTTCCTTTTGCATAGGCTTTACCAAAATATACATCACCATCTTTATAGTTTGTATTTAAAACCATAAATTGATCTAAAGGCAAAACTTTCAGAGGATTTAAAACATCTCTTTTAGATAAATCATCTTCAAAATTTAAATTTAAATCAAAATTGAATCCGGAGAAATCTTTATGGTAAATTGTGCCAACCATTGATGCAATATTCCCATCCTCATCTTTCAGCGGTAGATTATTTATCAAAAAGCCATCCTCAACAACATCAATTTTTCCGTTAAATCTATATTTAACGCCCAACAACTCAACTTTAACAGATCCTTTGTCAACAGAAAGTTTGCCAGATAATTTTGGCTTATCTGGAGTGCCTTTTACAGTCAAAACACCCTTAAGTTTACCATTTAAATCTCTTGCTACAGTTGGATCGAGAAATGTATTTGCAAACTGAATATCTGTCTCATTAAATTTTAGACGCAAATCAAGTTGATTTGTATTGATAAAATAAGCCCCTCCAAAATCTAATGTTGGTTGATTTCTGTATTCAAGTAAACCACTAGCAAGAATGCTTTTTCGCAGATCACTCCAATCTGATTGAATTAAAATATCTCCTACTTCTTTACCATCAAGAAAAAAATCTTTAAATGATGCATCACCTAAGTACTTAAAATTTGAATATGGATTTGATATCATACCCCAACCAGAAAAGTTCCCTTTTAATTTTGACGGTAAACTTAACACTGAGCTTAATTCCTCTAAATCCAATCGTTGGACATCCATTTTTAACTTATCAAAATCATTTTTAGATAAGCAGCCATTCACCTTAATTAGTTGATCATTGCGAGACAATCTAAAATTTCTAATTTGTAAGTCCTCAGGAGTTAATGAAATGTCAGATTCCTTCTCTATCTGCCATCTCAGTCCATTAAGAGCGAAAAAAGATGGTTTTAAGAGAAAATTTATATGTGTGTTATCTAAAAAAGAAGTCTGCCAAGTAATTTCTGAAAAACCAGATGATTCAGGGTCCCATGTCAAAGTTGAATTTAACATTCCTTTACTTCCTGAATTCACAAAATGCACCTTGTTAAATTTTAATGAATCACTTACTGATACAGAATTTACTAAAAATTCTCCTCGAATTTCACTACTAGAAATATTTTGACTAAGATTTATCTTTTCCAAAATAAAATCATTGTAACGTAAAAAATCAGAACTAAAATTTACTTTTATGCTTCCTAAATTAGAATTAAAATTCCCCTTTAATAAACTACCACTATTGATATTTAATTCTGGAGCAAAAATGAAAAATAAAGGATCTAAATTTTTAGTTTCAATTTCAAAAGAAAAATTACTTGCTTTTTTACTATCCTTTGGTTTATCAGAAACTAAATTAAGAGATGGAACAAGGATTGATAATTCATCTAAAAGATCATTTAAAACTGTTTCATAATTTATCTGCCCATTAATTTTTGCGTTTACTAAGGAACTATTGATTTGGAAATAATCACCTTCAAGAGAACGTGAAAAATTTGCATTGAAATTCGGGATAATCAATTCCTTTTCAGCTTCTTTATAAGATAGACCATTAAAATTAACTTGTCCAGATATTAATTCTAAACTAGGGCCAGAAATAGAACAAGAAATATCTGTTGAAAGATAAATATTATTGTCTTCTGTGATGTTTAGTGCTCCTAGATTCATCTTTTTTAATTGTATTTCTGCTGTATATTTTTGAGTTGACCCAATGGAAATTTCACCATTGTAACTTAAATAAATATTTGGATCTTTTATAAACAGGTTGGAAACTAAAATGTCATCTATCAAACTTGCTTCTTTAATTTCTATGTTTGAATAGGAATAATCATTAAACTGAAATTTTGAAAACAATGCACGAAGCATTGGAAGGTTTAATTGTCCTGATTTTGAAATGCTTCCTTCTATTTGAAGAAGTCCAGTTGCAAGTCCTAAATCAGAATTATTTATAAATGCTCCAAGATTAAAATCTGTAAGATCAATTGATAAAGTATCTTTTTTAATTGGTGAAAATAAAAGTCCTAAATCATTATTTTCAATTGTATAATTAGATCTTAAAGAAATAGAACCTAAGGCAGTTTCTAACTTGTCTAAACCCAAATTAAAATGATTCACTCTTCCTGCTATACTAGCATTCGCAACTTCAATAAACTCAAGTTTTGAAAGTGGATTTTCTATCTTTATCGGAGCCATTGATTTCGGAAGAGCAACATTTTGAATGTCTTTAAGTGAGACAAAAGATTTATCTATCCTGGCATTTAAAACCCCTTGATCGCCAATACTAAAATTTGGCAAAATGATTTTTCCTTTAATAAAAGACTTGTTTCCAAATCTTAAATCAAGATTGTTTATGGCTAAGGAACTTATAGGATTTTTGATGCTTGCACTAATTCTAATTTTAGAATCCATTCCTTCTAAATCTTTAGCAAAATATGAAATATCTTTCATCGAGAGTGTGCTAGGATTAATTTCAACATCAAAAATTACAGAATCTGAAAAAGATGAAAAAGCAGACCAATTTCTATAAAGCAAATTCAATTTTCTTGCTCTTAAATTCGTTTCATTGCTTATTAATTGAAACTTTTTAAGAAATATGCCCTGAGATCCAATTCTTAGACCAGCACTTAGCTTTTTGAGATTAAACCCTGATTTATCTATACATTTTAAGTCCTGAATTTGAAGTCTTATCGTTTCACCTTGTAAAGCTAAATTGTGAACATTTACTCCAATATTCCTTAAATGCAAATGAGCAAAATCAATACCATATTTTTGAGGCTTTACTCGGAAATCATCGAAACGAAAGGAGAATTTAGAAAGAAAAATATTCTTTGCACTGAGTGAGAGTTTTTTAGTTTTTGATTTTTGTGTGTCACCGGAAAAATAATCTGCTAAGAATTCATAATTATAGGATCCATTTTTCTTATTCCGATTAAGATATATTGAACCCTTACTTAATTTAATTTCTCCAATATCAAAACTATTTTTATTAAGATCATAATCATCCAAAGTCAAAAGAATAGATTCTGCGTAAAGAAGCGTGTCCTTCTTCATGTCTAAAATAAGAACCCCATTTAGAGAAACCTTATCAAAAAGAATAATCTCAACGCCTTTTAATTCAATTTTTGTATTTAACTCTTTCGAAAGAAATGAAACAACTTTTTCTGCTAGAAAGGTCTGAAAAGTACTTGTTCGGATAAGAAAAGCAAAAATGATTATACAGATGAGTAAGCATTCAAAAAATATACCCAATGAATTAATCGCTATTTTCTGTAATTTTACCATGTTTTCAATAACAAATTTAAGAATCTTTTGGCTGTAAGCAATACAATTATACTCGGAATTGAATCCTCGTGCGACGATACATCAGCAGCAATTTTGATTGGAACAAAAATCTTATCAAATGTTACAGCTACACAATTGATTCATGAAAAATATGGAGGTGTTGTTCCAGAATTGGCTTCGAGAGCTCATCAAGAGAATATTTTGCCTGTTGTTAAACGCGCAATTGAAGAAGCAGGAATCACGCTAGAAGACATCCAAGCATTAGCATTTACTCAGGGACCTGGACTTCTTGGCTCACTGGTTGTCGGCACTTCTTTTGCAAAAGCATTTGCGCTTGCCCGAAATATTCCTTTGCTTGCTGTTCACCATATGAAAGCGCATATTTTAGCCCATTTTATCGATGATATCGAGAAAGAAAAACCTACTTTTCCTTTTTTATGCTTAACTGTTTCTGGAGGTCATACACAAATCGTATTGGTAGAAAGTCACTTAAAAATGTCAATTTTAGGAAAAACAATCGATGATGCAGCCGGAGAAGCATTTGACAAAGCAGCAAAAATGTTAGGCTTTTCTTATCCTGGAGGTCCATTAATTGATAAGTTTTCACAACTAGGAAATCCAGATAAATTTACTTTCTCAAAGCCACGAATTCAAGGACTTGATTTTAGTTTCAGTGGCTTAAAAACATCAATTTTATATAGTATTCGCGATGCGCAAAAAGAAAACCCAAATTTTATTAAAGAAAATCGAAATGATTTATGCGCTTCAATACAAAAATCGATTGTTACTATTCTTATTCAAAAACTTGAGTTGGCAGTGCAACAAACTGGAATTTATCAAGTTGCATTAGCAGGAGGCGTTTCAGCAAATAGTGAGCTCAGAAAAGCATTAAACGAAAAAAAAATGGACAATTGGAAAGTTTTTATTCCTAAATTTGAATACTGTACTGACAATGCGGCCATGATAGCAATTGCAGGAAAATTTCTCTTTGATTCAGGTGATTTTGCAACACAAGCTGTTAGTTCAAAAGCTAGAATGGATTGGTAAGAATACCATTTTATAGAAATCCTAGACATTTCAATTTATATATATTTTTTTTGTAAATTTGAAATATGATTTATTTTATCTCCTTCTATTAAAAAATGCGTTTTACTCTTGCTTTCTTTTTTCTAAAATGTACTTCTCTTTTGTTTGCTCAAAACCATGTAACTTGGAGCTTTACCTACGATAATATGAACTCAAATATTGTTATTAATGGAACTATTGACGAAGGTTGGCACCTTTACTCTCAAAAAACACCTGCTAATTCTGGACCAATTCCTGTAACTGTTAATATAAATAAAAAAAAGGGCTTAAAACTAATTGGTAAATCCGAGGAAAAACATGTTCCACACGAAATTTTTGATGTAAATTTTGATTCAAAAGTATATCTTTTCGAACATTCCTTCTTAGCATCTCAAAAAATAAAACTAAAAAATACAAATCAAATAATAGGCAACGTTCAATATATGGTCTGTAATGACACACAATGTCTTCCTCCTATTGAAGTTCCATTTGAAATAATTATAAAGTAAAATTACATGAAAAAATACCTTGGATTGATTCTTTTTTTACTGCAACTAAATTTTTTGTTTTCTCAAATCATCAATCATGAAGATGTAGTGAAAGTTAATTTTTCACTTGAACAAAAAGAATGTGAAGCTTTTGTTGTAGCGAAAATCACAATAATTCCAGGTTGGCATATCAATTCAAACAAACTTCCAAAAGATTCATATGCTATTCCAAGTGAGATAAACATCAATAAGACAACTAAACTTACTATTAAAGAAACAATAGAACCTAAGCCGATACAATACATCGACGAAGATTTGGGTGATATGCAGAGTTACCACAAGGGTTCACTAACTATGAAACAAAGAGTATTAATTAATTCCATAAATAATTTTAAAGTCTCTGGTGTCTTTTCATTTCAAGTATGTGATGAAGCAGGAAAATGTTTAATGCCCCACGAATATACTTTTTCATTAAATGCTAAAGGATGTGAAGCAATTAAAAATGATAGTGTTGTAAAAATTGAAAAGGATACAGCAAGTCAAATTACAAAAAATAAAGTCGTAAATAATGATAATGTAGATAAGAATCTTAAAAAAGCTCCTGGCAAACCTGCTAAATCAATGTTTCTAATTTTCATTATTTCATTCTTGAGTGGCTTTGCTGCATTGCTTACCCCTTGTGTTTTTCCAATGATTCCAATGACCGTTAGTTTTTTTACAAAAAAAAGTAAATCTAAGGCTGCTGGAATTAAAAACGCCTTGTTATACGGTATTTCAATTATTGCGATTTATGTTCTTTTAGGTACAATTGTAACTACAATCTTTGGCCCTTCAGCATTAAATGCACTATCTACAAATGTTTGGTTTAACTTGCTTTTCTTTGTATTACTGGTCGTATTTGCTGTTTCATTTTTAGGAGCTTTTGAAATCATGCTGCCCAACTCTTGGCTAAATAAAGCTGATAAAGCTTCGGATAAAGGAGGATTTATTGGAATCTTCTTTATGGCGCTTGCACTCGCATTGGTTTCTTTTTCTTGCACAGGACCAATAGTTGGAACCTTATTAGTTGAATCTGCAACAATAGGAGGAATTGCACCTTTTGTCGGAATGTTTGGGTTCTCATTTGCTTTAGCGCTTCCATTTGCCTTATTTGCTGCATTTCCTGGATGGATGAATTCACTTCCAAAATCTGGTGGTTGGTTAAATACTGTTAAAGTTTTTCTTGGGTTTTTAGAACTGGCTCTAGCTTTCAAATTTCTTTCGAATGCAGATTTAGTAGTGCAAGGGCATTTCTTAGAACGCGAGTTATTTTTGGCTATCTGGATAGGCATATTTACAGTATTAACCATTTATCTTTTTGGTTTCTTGCGTTTGCCGCACGATAGCCCAATAGAAAAATTATCTGTAGGTCGTACATTAATTGGGACACTTTCACTGATTTTTGTAATTTACTTAATCCCGGGAATGTGGGGAGCTCAATTAAAATTAATTAGCGGATTCCCACCCCCGTTGTCTTATAGCGAAGCTCCTCAAGGATTTGGAAATTCTCAAAATTCAACTGATCATTCTGCAAATAAAGATATGCATCTCGGACCTCAAAATATCATGGTTTTTCATGATTTAGAAAAAGCAGAAGCATATGCAAAAGAAGTAAAAAAACCACTTTTTGTAGACTTTACAGGTCATGCATGTGTCAACTGCCGAAAAATGGAAGAAAAGGTCTGGGGTGAGCCTGGAGTAATTGAAATATTAAGAGATAAATTGGTTATTGTTTCGTTATATGTTGATGAAAAAACTGCGCTTCCTGTTTCCGAACATAAAGAATTAGAATATGCGACAGGTAAAAAAATGAAAATCACAGAAATAGGCCACAAATGGAGTTATTTGCAAACTACTCGATACAAAAGTAATACACAGCCTTATTACCGTTTATTGGGACCGCAGAATGAAGATTTAGACATTGGGTCGGCAGACTACGAACACCATGGCAATGCTACTGATTTCAAAGTCTGGCTAGAGAAAGGTTTAGAAGAATATAAAAAGGCAGATACTAAAAACTAAAGTTAAGTTATAAACGCTATTTTTATATTCTCATTATTTAGTTAACACATGAAACTTTGTATCGCCGAAAAACCGAGTGTTGCTAAAGATTTAGCCGAAATTTTAGGGGCAAAAATACGACACGATGGGTATTTTGAAGGGAACGGTTATTGTGTAACCTGGACCTTTGGACACCTTTGCTCTTTAAAAGATCCTGAAGATTACAATCCTAATTGGAAATATTGGAAATTAGAAGATTTACCTATTATCCCGGCGCAATTTGGAATCAAGATTAAAGGAGATAAAGGCGTTGAAAAACAATTTCAAACAATAAAAAATCTTGTTTCAAAAGCTACAGAAATAATAAATTGCGGGGATGCCGGACAGGAAGGCGAATTGATTCAAAGATGGGTGCTCTTGAAAGCGCAATGTAAAGTCCCCATCAAACGACTTTGGATTTCTTCCTTAACAGAAGAAGCTATTAAAGCAGGATTCAGCAAGCTCAAAGATTCGAAAGATTTTGATAATTTATTTGCTGCTGGAAACTCTCGCGCAGTAGGAGATTGGATGCTTGGAATAAACGGCACCAGACTCTATACCAAAAAATACGGTAAAGATAAGTTAGTCTTGTCTGTTGGGCGCGTTCAAACACCAACACTGGCAATGATTGTCAACCGTCAAAAAGAAATTAATGCGTTTTCTTCAGAAGAATATTGGGAACTAAAAACAACGTATCGCGACACAGAATTTTCATGTCAAATTGATCGCTTAAAATCTTTAGAAAAAGCAAAAAAAGGACTGGAATATCTTTTAAATAAACCTTTCGAAATCACCTCTTTTGAACAAAAAGAAGGAAAAGAAGGAAATCCGCGCTTGTATGATTTGACCTCACTTCAAGTTGATGGAAACAAACGATTTGGTTTTGGTGCTGAACAAACGCTAAACCTCATTCAAAGTTTATATGAGAAAAAATTAGTGACTTACCCACGGGTTGACACGACTTACCTTTCAGAAGATTTACATCCCAAAATTCCGGGTATTTTAGGAAATTTAAAAGACTACAAGCGATTTACAGATGTTTTACTTCAGAAAGCCATTCCAAAATCAAAAACCATTTTTGACGATAAAAAAATAACAGACCATCACGCCATTATACCAACTGGAATTTCGCCTTCAGGAATATCTTTTGAGGAACAAAAAATATATGATTTAATCTGTCGACGGTTTATTTCTGTCTTTTATCCTGAGTGTAAAGTATCGAATACCACAGTATTAGGAAAGGTAGAGGCTCTACAATTCAAAGCAACAGGAAAACAAATTATTTCTTTGGGGTGGCGCGAAGTTTACGAAGATTTAAAAGAAGAAAAAGTAGACGAAGCAGAAGCCAAAGAGTTAAAAAAAGAACCAAAAGAAACAGAAGAAAAGATACTCCCGATTTTTGTCAAAGGAGAAAGCGGTGCCCATACACCCGCAATTCACAAAGGAAAAACAAGTCCACCAAAATATTATACTGAAGCAACCTTACTTCGAGCAATGGAAACCGCAGGAAAATTAGTGGAAAATGAGGAGATGAGAGAATTAATGAAAGAGAACGGTATTGGCAGACCTTCAACGCGAGCCAATATTATCGAAACGCTTTTCAAACGAAAATACATCGAAAAGAAAAAGAAAAATCTTACAGCCACTGAAACAGGCATGAATTTAATTGACACCATTAAAAGCGATTTATTAAAAAGCCCTGAGCTTACCGGACAATGGGAACATAAATTGCGCTTGATTGAAAAAGGTAAGTATGATCCGCAAACCTTTAAAATAGAATTATTTAAAATGGTGCGGGAACTAAGTGACGAAGTGATTTTTAATTGAAAAGTTGAACTTTTTTAATTACATTTTTTCAGGTGCCTCAATACCCAGCAAATTCAAACCGCTTTTTATGACTTTTGCAACGTTGGCGCTTAGTATTAATCGTCCAAGCTTTGCATCATGATTCGCTTCAATTAATATCGGAATTGTCTGATAAAAATGCCCAAACTGTTTGACCAATTCGTACAAATAATTTGCAAGAAGTGCCGGAGAATAATTCTGAGCTGCTTCATCAATAATACTTGGATATAGCGCCAAGCATTTCACAAGTTCTTTTTCTTCAGCCTGCAATTCGAAAGGTAAAATACCCATAGATTTTCCTACTGCTCCTTTTTTCAATAAAGAACAAATACGAGCGTGAGCATATTGTATAAAAGGACCTGTATTGCCAGTTAAATCTACAGATTCCTCTGGGTTAAAAAGCATGCGTTTTTTGGGATCTACTTTTAGTAAATAATACTTCAATCCACCCATTCCTATACGTTCGTATAAGAGATTTCTATCGCTTTCAGAAAGACCATCCAAATGTCCTCGTTCTTTGGTCAACTCGGTTGCTTTTTCAACAACTTCTGCCATTAAATCATCCGCATCAACAACAGTTCCTTCTCGAGATTTCATTTTTCCACTCGGTAAATCTACCATTCCATAGGACAAATGAAAACAATTTTTCGCCCAAGAATAACCCAATTTCTGGAGAATTAAAAACAGTACTTTAAAATGGTAATCTTGCTCATTTCCAACAGTATAAACCATTCCACTTAAATGTTTATAGTCATTAAACCGATCAATTGCTGTACCAATATCCTGCGTCATATAAACAGCTGTGCCATCAGAACGCAATACTAATTTCTCATCTAAGCCTTCTGAGGTTAAATCAATCCAAACAGAACCATCTTCTTTTTTAAAGAAAATACCCGATTTTAAACCTTCAATTACCTGATCTTTCCCTAATAAAAATGTTTCTGACTCGTAATACAATTTATCAAAGGTCACACCCATTTTTTGATACGTGACATCAAAACCAGTATAAACCCAATTATTCATGGTTGTCCAAAGTAAATAAGTTTGTGGATCTCGTGCTTCCCATTTAATCAACTTATCTTTTGCTTCGCGTAACAAACTTGTTTCATTCTTAGCTAAATCTTTTATTTTATCGTGGATAGCAAGCTGTGCTTTTTCATCTTTTCCTGTTAATGCAGCTTGAAATTTTTTGAAGTTCTCAGAAATAGTCGCTGAAAAACCTTCAAAATTTCCTTTTTCCCAAAGGGAAATGATTTCTTTTGCCTCCGCATTAAAGCGCTTATCAAATTCAACGTAGTATTTTCCGACTAACTTATCTCCTTTTAAATTTGTGTTAGATGGAGTTTCTCGCTCACCATTTTCATTCAAGGGAGAAAACTTTTCCCAAGCAAGCATGCTTTTACAGATATGAATACCACGGTCATTAATAACCTGTGTTTTAATCACTTCATGTCCATTTGCCTTTAATATCTCTGCAACTGAATGACCTAAGAAGATATTTCTTAAATGTCCAAGATGCAATGGTTTATTAGTGTTTGGAGATGAATACTCCACCATAACCATTGGTTTTGAATCTTTCTTTGAAAAACCAAAATGTTCATTTTGATGTATTTCTTTTAATTTATTAAACCAATAATCATCCGAGAAAACAATGTTTAAAAAGCCATTGATGACAGCACATTTTTTTATCTCTGGAATTTTTTCGATAATAAAATTTGCTATTTTCTCACCTGCTTCAACTGGAGAACAACGCATTAGCTTTACAAAAGGAAAGACAAGTAAGGTCAAATCGCCTTCAACATCCTTTCGTGTTGCTTGAAATTGAATTAAATCATGTCTAATCTCAGTAGCAAACAAGAGATTAGAATACTCAACTAATACCGCTTTAATTTTCTCTTCCATTACTTCTGCTCTAATACCTCAACAATGTGCTCAAGAATATCCAAAGCAACTTCAGCCATTTTGTTTTTATCATCTAAGCATGGATTTACCTCCACTAACTCAAGCGCAATTGTTTTTGGAAAAAGCAAAAGACCTTTCAAAATACCTTTTATTTCCTCAGGACTAAACCCACCTTTTACTGGAGTTCCTGTTCCATATGATGTTAAATCAGGATCCATAGAATCTACATCAAAGGAAACATAAATGATATCACAGGACTGAAGACGAGCAGAAATATCAGAAATCACCTTTGAAATTCCCAAAGAACGAATCTCTTTAACCGTGAAATTTTTTATGTTTAATGTTTGAATTAAATAATCCTCTTCTTTTTCTGTGTCTCTGACACCCATATAAACTAAATCTTCTGGTCTAAGAGCGGATGATTTTAATTTATTCCAAGAATTCGCAGTAATATTATCAATATTGTTACGCTGAGATTCTAAATTATCAACACCCAAAGCAGTTGCTATTGGCATGCCGTGTAAATTTCCAGATGGACTTGTATAAGGAGAATGTAAATCTGAGTGAGCATCAAGCCAAACAACTCCAAGTCGTTTTCCGGGATGTGCTTTTTGAATTCCAGTTATTGTTCCACCTGCAGAAAAATGGTCTCCAGCAATGATTAGTGGAAATTTTTTGTCCGCTAAGACATTACTTATTTCTTTTGATGTCGCTTCAAAAACATCGAGCATTCCATCAATGTGTTTTGCAAATGGAAATGTATTTTCTCGATCTAAAAGCTCATTAAAATTTTTAACTGTTTGGATACTGCGATTTTTGAAAAGTACACTCGACTTAGATCTTGCAGCTACTAAAATAGCATTTGAACCAAGAGAAGCTCCTCTTGTCCCTGCTCCGAGTTCTGAATTATTAAAGATAAATTGTATGCTTGATTTCATAAACGCCTTTTTGAGGCTAGTACAAAGATAAAATTATTTTAATGTCAAATTGAATGCAAATTTAAAATCTATTATAAAAATTTCAAAAAATATATCCGTAATTTCGCACCTAAATTATTTAATTCAACATAGCATGCAACTGTGGAATACATTAAATAAGGAGGAACTTGAAGCAAATTTAAAAGAGCTTGGACATAAATTTGTCACTATTTCTTTTTATAAATATGCTAATATAGCAAACCCTCGCTTATTCAGAGATCACTTATTTCTAATGTGGTCAAAGTTGGACATTGTGGGAAGAACCTACATTGCAACTGAAGGAATCAACTCTCAAATTGCAATTCCAAAAAAATACTTGAGTCAATTTAGAGAAGAACTTTATGAAATTTCTTTTCTTGATGGAATTCGCTTAAATTTTGCAGTAGACGATGCCGAAGCAGAATTTACTTTTCTGAAATTAAAAATTAAGGTTAGAGATAAAATTCTTGCAGATGGACTAATTGACAAGACCTTTGATGTCACAAATAAAGGTAAACATCTAAATGCTAGAGAATTTAATGACTTGACGAACAACAATGAAACCATTTTAATCGATTTTAGAAATCATTACGAATCTGAAGTTGGCTACTTCAAGGGAGCAATTTTACCAGATGTGGATACTTTTCGTGAATCCCTGCCACATATTGAAAGTACTTATTTAAATGGTCAGGAAGATAAAAATATCGTGATGTATTGCACTGGAGGAATTCGCTGCGAGAAAGCATCAGCATGGTTCAAACACCGCGGATTTAAAAATGTACACCAATTAGAAGGAGGAATAATTAAATATGCCAACGAAGTTAGAGAACTAGGAATTGAAAATAAATTTATCGGTAAAAATTTTGTATTCGACGAGCGAAGAGGAGAGAGAATTACAGATGATGTGATCGCCGTTTGTCACCAATGTGGAGAAGCCGCTGACACGCATACAAATTGTATGAATCATTCCTGCCACTTGCTTTTTATTCAGTGTACCTCTTGTATGACTAAAATGGAGAATTGCTGTTCTCTAGAATGCCTTGAAATAACTCATTTACCTGAGGAAATACAAAAAGACCTGAGAAAAGGAATTGAAAATAGTAACCAAATATTTAAAAAAGGACGTTCGCCAAAACTATTATTTAAAGCCAATAAGGAAAAACCTTTATCTTTGATTCAACCATCAAATAAATAATAAATGTTATTAGCAATTAACTGGTCTGTAGACTCCGAAATAATAGAAGGATGGAAAACACCTAACTTATATGGTTTACTCTTTATTGGTGGACTTGTAATTGGCTATTTTATTGTAAAGCAGATATTTAAGAAAGAAAATATTTCAAACGAAATATTAGATAAATTAGTTATGTACATGGTTTTAGCGACAATTATTGGAGCAAGACTTGGGCATGTTCTTTTTTATGGACCTTATTTCGGACCGGATGGTTATTTCTCAAATCCTCTAGATATTTTTAAAGTTTGGGAAGGCGGTCTCGCAAGTCATGGAGCGGCAATCGCACTTCTCATTTCTCTTTATCTTTTTTCTAGAAATGTAATAAAAAAATCATATTTATGGGTTTTAGATCGACTTTCTGCTGCAATTTCAATAGGTTGTTCCTGTATTCGCTTAGGAAATCTTGTGAACCACGAAATGGTTGGCGATATTACAACAGTTCCTTGGGGCTTTCGCTTTTTATACCACGATTATAGTTTATATAATGGCACTTGGGAATCAATTCCTGTAAGACATCCAGCACAATTATACGAAGCAATTTGCTACTTTATAGCTTTTCTAATTTTACTTTTGATGTATTGGAAAATGAATTCTTGGAAAAAACCAGGTTTTATGTTTGGTTCTTTTTTGATTTTTATTTTTGGATCTCGGTTTTTTATCGAATACATAAAAGAAGGACAAACAGCACGTGATTTTGAATTGCTAATAAATACTGGGCAAATGCTTAGTATTCCATTTATTATTGCAGGAATTATACTAATTTACCGTTCTCAAAAAAATCAAGAAACAACTTTATAAAATTGAATTCTTGCATAAAAGAAGATAGCTTAGTGTAGTAATGACAATATGTGATTTTATTCAATTTGATTCTTATATTTGTCCTCGTAAAATTTTAATTTTAAACTATGGCCATAAAAGCAGCAGCTGTAAGTAAAAAAGAAAGTCCAGAAAAAACAAAATTTTCGAAAGAAACATATGTCAAATGGTACAAAGACATGCTTCTTATAAGAAAGTTTGAGGAAAAAACTGGACAATTATATATTCAACAAAAATTTGGTGGATTTTGTCATTTATATATTGGTCAAGAAGCAATTGTTGCAGGAACTGCAAGTGCTTGTCGCCCTTCAGATAAACACATGACTGCATACCGTGATCATGGTCATCCAATTGCTTTAGGTACCGATCCAAGAATTTTAATGGCCGAACTTTATGGACGAAGCACAGGTTGTTCTAAAGGAAAAGGTGGTTCAATGCACTTTTTTGATAAAGAAAAAAACTTCATGGGTGGGCACGGAATTGTTGGAGCTCAAATTGCTATGGGAACTGGTGTTGCATTTGCTGAACAATACAATGGAACAGATAATGTTGCTATTGTATCAATGGGAGATGGCGCAGTTAGACAAGGAGCATTGCATGAAACCTTCAACATGGCAATGATGTGGAAGTTACCCGTAGTTTATATTATTGAGAACAATAATTATGCAATGGGAACATCTGTCGAAAGAACAACAAATGTTACAGATTTATCAAAAATTGGACTTTCATACGAAATGCCTTCGAAAATTGTAAACGGCATGCGACCTGAAGATGTTCACAATGCAATTGAAGAAGCATGTAATCGCGCAAGAAGAGGAGATGGACCAACATTATTAGATATTCGTACTTATCGCTATAAAGGTCATTCTATGTCCGACCCACAAAAATACCGTTCAAAAGATGAGGTAAATGAATGGATTGAACAAGATCCGATAGAGCATTGCTTGAATGTATTAAAAGATAACAAATGGTTGACGGAAAAGGAAATTAAAGAAATCAATGATTGGGTGAAAAAAGAAGTTGATGAATCTGTAGAATTTGCAGAAAACTCTCCTTACCCTGAAGCGCATGAATTGTATGAAGATATTTATGTTCAAACAGATTATCCATACATCAAAGAATATTAATAAAAACTAAAAGCTAAAAGAAAATGGCTGAAATCGTATACATGCCAAAGTTGAGTGATACCATGACAGAAGGTGTTGTAGCAGCTTGGACGAAAAATGTTGGTGATGCTGTAAAAACAGGTGAAATTCTCGCTGAAATAGAAACTGACAAAGCCACAATGGAATTTGAATCTTTCTATGATGGTGTTCTTCTCTACATCGGAGTTGAAACAGGTAAAACTGCTCCCGTAAATGCTATTTTAGCAATTATTGGGGATAAAGGAGAAGATATTGCTTCACTTATTACTGCTACTCCTGAAGTACCTGTAATTTCTGAAAAGAAAGTGGAAGAGAAAAAAGAAGCTGCCCCTACTCCACATGTAGTGCAAGAAAAAGCTCCCGTTGCAGAGGTAAAAAGTATTCCTTTATCTTCAAATTCAGGACGAATTTTCGCATCTCCTTTGGCAAAAAAATTGGCGGAAGAAAAAGGAATCGACATAGCAGCTGTTTCTGGAACAGGAGAAAATGGTAGGATTATTAAAAAAGATGTTGATCATTACACACCATACACTCCAGCAAATAGAACTTTTTCTCAAGCTCCTCTTGGAGTTGAAGGATTTACTGATGAACCAGTTAGTCAAATGCGTAAGACGATTTCACGGCGTTTAGCTGAAAGTAAATTTAGTGCGCCTCATTTCTACTTAACGCTAGACATTGACATGGATCAAGCAATCACTATTCGTAAGGGATTAAACAGCGTGGAAGGCGTAAAAGTTTCATTCAATGACATGGTTGTTAAAGCTGTTGGGATGTCCTTAAAACAACATCCAACAGTAAACAGTGCTTGGATGGGAGATTTCATACGTAAAAATCAGCATGTTCATGTTGGTGTTGCTGTTGCTGTTGAAGATGGACTTCTTGTGCCTGTTATTCGCTTTGCAGATTCAAAAGGAATTCTTGAAATTGCAGCAGAAGTTAAAGAATATGCCCAAAAAGCGAAAGACAAAAAACTTCAACCTAGTGACTGGGAGGGAAATACATTTACAATTTCAAATCTCGGAATGTTTGGTATTGAATCCTTCACAGCGATTATTAACGCTCCAGATAGTTGTATAATGGCAGTTGGAGGAATTAAGGAAGTTCCGGTTGTTAAAGATGGTAAGATTGTTCCTGGAAATGTAATGAAAGTAACATTGTCCTGCGATCATCGGGTAGTAGATGGTGCATCAGGCGCTGCATTTCTTCAAACCTTTAAACAGTATATGGAGAATCCAGTTTCAATGCTAATCTAAATATTTTGTTGCCTAGCTAAAAAACCAGCTTGCAACAAATATTGCCGTAATCACACAGATTAAATCTACTAGAAGCATCGTTCCTAAAGTATAGCGCGTATTCTTTATGTTTACCGAACCAAAATAAACTGCAATTACATAAAAGGTTGTCTCTGCACTGCATTGAAATATACAACCCAATCTTCCTGTAAAAGAATCAACGCCAAAAGTTCGCATAGAATCAATCATAAATCCACGCGAGCCTCCAGAGCTAAAAGGTCGCAGCATTGCAATAGGCAAAGAATCTGTAATATCTTTAGCAACTCCCATATATGAAAACAAATAGGAAATTCCATTACTCATAATTTCAAACAATCCTGAATTTCTAAACAAAGAAATAGCAACTAACATTCCCAATACGTATGGAAAAATAGTAACGCCAGTTTTTAATCCATTTTGAGCACCTGAAACAAAAGCATCAAAAATAGTGGTGTTTTTTTCAGTAAAACGTCTTTCCTGAGCAAATGAAAATATCAGTGTGAAACCAATAATTCCAATTAATAATAAGCCAGAAAAATTAGAAGTAAAAAAGTTTTTACCAATTAAATCTAATTGGTTAATATAAAAAAGAAGTCCAATAATACCTGCTAGAATAGAAAAAATAACTGTAACCAAACTTGCGCTTTTAAAATTTATCTTCTGGCGAATTCCAACTATTAAAAATGCTGCAATTGTTCCAACAAAAGAAGTAATAATGCAAGGCAACATAACATCAGCAGGATTACTTGCATTTTCAGCAGCTCTATATCCGATAATTGAAGTTGGAATTAAGGTTAAACCTGCTGCATGGAGACACATAAACATAATTTGAGCATCACTGGCCTTGTCTTTGTCAGGGTTGATTTCCTGTAAACTCTGCATCGCCTTTAAACCAAAAGGAGTTGCTGCAGAATCTAGTCCAAGGAAATTTGCGGCAAAATTTAATGTCATATAGGAAATTGACTCATGATTTTTTGGAACCGTGGGAAAAACCTTTATAAAAAATGGACTCAAGCGCTTCGCTAATTTTTCTGAAGCTCCCGAATCGATTAATAATTGCATTAAGCCACAGAAAAATGCCAAATAAGCAATTAAGGGAATGATCAAGTCGAGTAAGGTATTTTTACAAGTTGCTAATAGCCCATCTGATTTTTGAAAACCACTATAAATTTGTACAGTTTTGTTTTTAAAAATGTAGCTCGTATCGGCATCTTTTTCATTCAAATTAATATTAACAAATGTTTCTGGTACTTTTTTAAGGGTGTCTTGAAGAGATTGAGGTAACTTTTTTAAGTAGGTCTCCCCTATTAAAACTGGATCATCTTTTTTACCATTTAAAACAAAATCAATAGAATATTGGTTAGATGAAAAAAGACTTATTACAATAAAAATTATAGAGGAAATAAAAATAACCAACCAAAATCTACTTAGTACCATCAAACGAAGTTGCACATTATTCAATACAATACAATAGAAGTGATTAAAAATCTATCAACAAAGAGTATTGAATTACTTTAATTTCCGCGATAATTTATAGATAGACTATCAAATTTCTTAACTTTGAAACTATATTATGAAATCAATTTTTCACACTTCAGAAAGTCGAGGACAAGCTGATCACGGCTGGCTAAATGCAAAACATTCCTTTAGTTTTGCTAATTGGCAGAATAGAGAACGTATGCATTTTGGCGCCTTACGTGTTTTGAATGATGATATTGTTGCTGCAGGAACAGGGTTTGGCAAACACCCCCACGATAACATGGAAATTATTACTATTCCTTTAAATGGAGAAATCCAACATGAAGATTCAATGGGGCATAAAGAAATAATTAGAACAAATCAGGTGCAAGTCATGTCTGCTGGTAGCGGGATTTACCACAGTGAATTTAATTCTAGCAAAACAGAAGAATTAAAGTTATTCCAAATTTGGATTTTTCCAGATAAAGAAAATTTAGAGCCGCGTTACGCAACGATAAATTATAGTTGGGAAAATGCAAAAAATAATTTTTTACCGTTAGTTTCACCAAAAAAAGAAAATAAAGGCGCTTGGATTCATCAAAATGCTTGGATTCACATCATAAAAATTGAAAAAGCCCAAACTGCAACTTATACTATAAAAAATAAATATAATGGTGTTTATATAATGCTGATTAATGGATTTATTGAAATTGATAATAAAAAAATGAACGATAGAGATGCAATTGGTATTTGGGAAACTGAAAGCGTAAATATATTCTCAGAAGTAGATTCGCAACTACTACTTATAGAAGTTCCCATGAAATTTAAAAATAAATAAACAAATGAATAAAATAATTGAAGATTTAAATTGGCGCTATGCCACTAAAAAATACGATGCCACTAAAAAAATTAGTGCTGAGGATTTTAATACAATTAAGGAATCTTTACGGCTTAGCCCCTCATCTTTTGGCTTACAACCACTTAAATATATTGTCGTTGAAAATAAAGAATTAAGAGAAGAATTAAAAGTACATTCCTTTAATCAATCTCAAATTACGGATGCATCTCACATGATTGTATTCTGTTCTTTAATAGATATAAAAGAAAATCACATTGATCAATACATAGAAAATATTGCTAAAACTAGAAGTCAAGAAATTGAAAAAATTGTTGGTTTTGGAGATTACATGAAAAAGGAAATTTTTCCGATGGACAAAATCCTACTAGCAAACTGGAACTCAAAACAAGCATATATTGCATTGGGACAAGTTCTACATACCTGCGCAAACCTCAGAGTTGATGCTACTCCAATGGAAGGATTCAAAGCTGACAAATACGATGAAGTATTAGGGCTCAAAGAACAAAACTTAAAGTCAATACTTGTTTGTGCTTTTGGTTATAGATCTAGTGATGATTTAAATTCATCTTTAAAAAAAGTGAGAAAAAGCCAAGACGAATTATTTGTTCTAGTGTAATATAAGTAATAATTATATTAATAATTTTTGCATACTCATTAAATTTTCAATGCCAAAAAATATATTTTCAAAGTTTGGATTCTTCGCTCTCTTATTTTTAAGATTTTCGCTTGCATTGGGGCAACCTATCATAATTTTTTCTGATACTACAATCAAGAATACTGAATTTATTTTAAGCCCCTTTTCATTAATTAATTCTGATACCATAAATTTAGATGAAAATGATATTTTAATTAAAGATTCTTACTGCGCAAAAGGTCAACCAGATGTCTACGACGCTCTTCACTCATTTCAATCTAGAAAAGTAGACGGTTTTGGTGGAT
The DNA here is from genome assembly GCA_945883825.1 of Chitinophaga pinensis. Lineage (GTDB taxonomy): Bacteria > Bacteroidota > Bacteroidia > Flavobacteriales_D > Crocinitomicaceae > UBA952. The sequence continues at coordinate 26,525 of CAMCYF010000014.1, read as the reverse complement.
TTTTAAACGACAAAATAAATTTAGGATTAGAAAAAATTAGACTCAAAGGATACAAGTCGGATATAAAAAAACTTTACATCCAAATAGACTCATATACTCTAGAAGTTTACTGGTTTGCAGTAGTTGGACCAAGTTCAGACAATCACTGTTATACTCGAATTGATAGTCGTGGTTCTGCAAATGGAGGCCGACCTGCTGTAGAAAAACAAATTCCAAGTATACACTTACGACATTCAAAATTAATTCCAGTTAAACTATTAGAATTTAATAACGATGTCTTACAGTATTATGATTGGAAAGGAAATAAGTTAGATACAATTAAAAAGTTCATAAATATCCAACAGTATTTTTATAAGTACTATGATCCAAAATTTGATAGTGTAAACGAAATAACAACAGAAATTATAAACGAAACAAAACCAGTAATTATTAAATCTGATATCAAAAGAAATAATCCTATAACTTACAGGGTAAAAAAAGGTGATACTTTATCAAAAATTTCAAAAATACACCATGTTTCTGTATCGTCAATTAAAAAAAATAATAATTTAAGATCTGATATTATACAAATTGGAGAAGTACTCAAAATAAGATAAAAAGTAGCATCTAAATAACGTAAATCAATAGAAATAAAAACCAAGAATAGTTTCAAAAAAAATATTAACATCTTTATTTTAAAACTAAAATAGATTAAAGATTTTACTTTTTTAAAAAATGTTAACTTTGAGAAAGGCTAATGTCTATGAAAAAATATCTGCTCTTCTTCTTAATTCTTAGCACTCTAAGATTTACTTATTCTCAAGTGAAACTTGATGCCATAGATCGTGATGACTTAAAATTAATTGAAAGTAAACTTTCAAAGCAAAATTGGGAGGCGAACGAAGCACAATTAGAAAGATATCCAATTACGAAAATTAAGCAGAATTTCTATTTTTCATTCCTTGGAAAGATAAATCAACAGTTTAATCCTCAAAATTTAAGTGATCTTGGAGTAATGGTTGGAAAGCCAATCGGTTCAGTTGTAAGTATTAAAGTCCCACTAAATCAACTTGCAACTATAACTTCACTTCCAGGATTAGAATCTATGCAAATTGCTGCAAAAGTCGAGAATCTGCTAGATAAAGCAATAATAGATATTCGTGCTGATAGTACGCATGCAGGAATTGGCTTACCAGAAGGTTATACAGGAAAAGATGTTTATATCGGTGTTACTGATTGGGGATTTGATTACACTTCTCCAATGTTTTATGATACAACTCTTTCTGAATCGAGAATTATTGCTGCTTGGGATCAATTTAAAACAAGTGGGCCAAGTCCAAATGGAATTAATTATGGGACAGAATATACAAGTCCTCAATCCTTACTTGCTGCTGAATCCGACACATCAAATATTTACAATTATAGCTCACACGGAACACATGTTGCAGGAATTGCAGCAGGCAGCGGAGCTGGTTTAGCTTATCGTGGGGTAGCTTTTGAATCAAAATTACTTTTTGTGACTTTTACCTTTAATGTTGCCTCAGTTTTAGATGCTTGGGAATGGATGTATCAAAAAGCGCTTGCGGATGGTAAAAGATTGGTCATTAATATGAGTTGGGGTATTTATCACTTTGGAACGCTAGATGGGACATCATTGTTAAGTCAAGCTATTACTGCATATACTGACTTAGGAGTTATATTTGTTAACTCCGGGGGAAATAATGGTAATGTTAATTTTCACCTCAAAAAAACATTTAGTAATGATGTTTTAAAATCTAAAATTGATTTTTACGATTACAATGCAAATGCAAATATGTGGGGGCAAAGTATTCACTCATGGGGAGAAGTTGGAAATAATTTTTCGAATGGTATTATTGTCACAAACAGTGCAGGGCTTGTCTTAGTAGAAAGTCCTTATTACGCTACAAACAATACGCCAAGTTATATCGATACATTTATAGTAGCAGGTTTAGATACGGTTTGGTACAATATTTCTGCTGAGGCTGTGCACCCGCTTAATAATAAACCTCAAATGCGCCTTCGTGTAAAAAACACAAATACTTCCTTGAAAATCCTTTTAAAATCAATTGCAGATACTGGAATTGTTCACTATTGGAATCTTACAGAATTAACAAATGGTGTTGGAAATTGGGGAATGCCTTTCTCAACATCCGGATCTGGAACAAGTGCAGGGAATAATTTAAATGGAATTAGCGAACCTGCTTGTTCTGATGATGTAATTACAGTGGCAGCATATGCCACTCAATACAGCGCAGCTAATGGATCTTTAGTCGGCGGTGGTATCGCTTCTTTTTCAAGTATAGGTCCGAGATATGATGGTACAATGAAACCGGATATATCAGCTCCAGGTGTAGCTATAATGTCGTCTATATCATCGTTTACGAATGCGGCATATACTTCTTTGGGCTCTGTCGATTTTAATGGAAGAACATACCATTTTGCTAAATTTTCTGGGACCTCTATGTCAGCTCCGATGGTTGCGGGAGTTGCTGCTTTAATTTTAGATGCTAATCCTTACTTATCAGCGCGGCAAGTTAAAGAAATAATTATGGAAACAGCGCGGCAAGATAATATAACAGGGATAATTCCCGCTGAAGGAAGTACACGTTGGGGCGCAGGAAGAGTAAATGCTTATGCTGCTGTGAAATTAGCACTTCAAACGATTGGTCTTGAAGAACCAGCTAATGACTTGATGTGGTCTGTTTTCCCTAATCCAGTTGCAAATGAACTTCATTTTACGATTGTGGAAGAATTACCAAAACAGGCGGAAATTGTCAATTTAAATGGGCAGGCAAATTTAAGAGCCATCATAAATGGAAAATTGAATGTATCAGACCTTTCTCCTGGCAATTATTTTATTCGCTTACAAATTAAGGGTAAAATAGAACAATTACAATTTACAAAACAGTAATGGAAATTCGTCTTTTGCAAAAGCATGAGCTTTTCCTTACTCGAAATCTGGCCGAAAAGATCTGGCCTTCAGCATACGGAACGATTTTATCTAAAGAACAATTATCTTACATGCTCAATTGGATGTATTCAATCGAAACCTTAGAGAAAAGTTTTGATAAAGGGAATGAATTTTATTGTGCTTTTGACAATGATCTTCCTTTAGGATTTCTAGAACTTGAATTTTTAAATGAAGAAGCAGACTCAGTCAAATTACAAAAAATATATGTTCTGCCTTCTGAACAGAATAAAGGTATTGGAAAAAACTTTTTGCAATTGGCACTCCTAAGAGCAAAAAATAGAGGAGCAAGAAATGTAATACTTCAAGTAAATCGTGCCAATAAAGCTGTTCAATTTTACCTAAATAATAATTTCTGTATCATCAGTGAAGAAGATTTTCCGATAGGAAATGATTATTATATGAACGACTATGTAATGGAGAAAACACTTATTAAGTAAGTAAAAAATCATTAAAAATTTCTTAAATTTGGGATCTATTCATTCTATGAAAAAAAAAAGCATTCTATTCTTTTCAATTCTATTCACGCTCAACCTAAGTGCACACCCTTTTTATTTTTCCTATGCTGAAATAGAATATAATGACTTTTGCAATTGCTTTGAAGGTTTTATATCCCTTTCAAGTCATGATTTTGAAGAATTATTGAATGAAGAAAAAAATTCAAAAACAAGTATTTCAAAAGCTATGAATGACTCCCTTTTAAAAAAGGAAATTAGTGAGATTTTAAATTCTGGCTTATCATTTTCTGAAGGTAGACAAGAAATCCGAATTCAACTTGAAGGATATGAAAGTGAAATGAACGGACTTACTCGTTTTTATTTTAAAACTCAGCCATTTAAAAATTCCGAAGAAATTCTTATTGAATATGACCTTTTTATGGATAAACATCATGAACAACAAAATAAATTGACATTGATTCAACGCAATAAGAAAGAAACCTTCGAGTTTCTAATCCAACAAAAAACTAAATTAATAACAATAGAACCATGAAATTAGCCCTCTACATTAGTATTATTTTACTTTTTACTTTTGATTTAAGCGCACAGAAAAAATTTGGACAATTAGATTTAGAATTACCAACACCTAACGAATTTCACAATGCCGCAGGAGCCCCAGGTCATAATTATTATCAGCAAAAAGCAGATTACAAAATGGCCTTGACGATTGATGACGAAACCCAAAAATTATATGGTGTTGAAACTATCACCTACACAAATAACTCTCCAGATCGCCTTGATTATTTATGGCTTCAATTAGATCAAAATATTTATGCAGAAAATTCGGATTCGAAAGTGATAGAAATCGAAAAAATGGAAAATTTTAAATCCATTGGAGACGTTCGAAAAAAATTCTTCTATTATGATGGTGGTTTTAAAATTGAGTACATAAAATCAACTTCTGGACAACAAATGCGCTATGCTATAAATAAGACGATGCTTCGTATCGATTTAGACAAGCCCTTGCTTCCAAATTCAAGTATTAGCTTTCAAATCAAATGGATGTATAATATTAATGATAGAATGGCTGTTGGTGGAAGATCAGGCTATGAATATTTTGAAAAAGATAAAAACTATTTGTATACAATTGCACAATATTTCCCGAGAATGTGTGTCTACAACGATGTAACTGGTTGGCAAAACAAACAATTCTTAGGTACTGGAGAGTTTACACTTCCTTTTGGCGATTATGAAGTTTCAATAACTGTTCCAGCAGATCATGTTGTTGCAGCTACAGGTGAATGTCAAAATTTAGATGCGCTGCTTAGTACTGATGAAAAGAAAAGACTTGCGCAAGCAAGAAAATCAGATTCTCCAGTTATAATCGTTACTCAAGGAGAAGCAGAACTAGCAGAAAAAACAAAATCCTCAAAAACAAAAACTTGGATTTTTAAAGCTACTAATGTGCGCGATTTTGCTTTTGCAAGTTCCAGAAAGTTTATTTGGGATGCACAAAATCAAAATGTTGGCGGCAAAAATATTCTTTGTATGTCCTACTATCCTAAAGAAGGAAATCCATTGTGGGAGAGGTATTCTACAAAACTTGTAGCACATACGATAAAAACGTATTCAAAATATACCGTCGATTATCCCTACCCTGTTGCTATTTCTGTGCATTCTAAATGGATTGGAATGGAGTATCCGATGATTTGTTTTAATGGCGGAAGACCAGAATCAGATGGAACATATTCCGAAGGAGAAAAATACGGAATGTGGGGAGTCATTATTCACGAAGTTGGACACAATTTTTTTCCAATGATAATAAACTCAGATGAACGCCAATGGTCATGGATGGATGAAGGATTAAATACTTTTGTGCAATACTTAACAGAACAAGAATGGGAACGCGGTTATCCTTCAAGAAGAGGTCCAGCTTACCTCATCGCGGACTACATGCGTGGAGATAAGAAAACAATATCACCAATTATGACGAATTCAGAATCTATTTTGCAGTTTGGAAATAATGCCTACGGCAAACCTGCTACTGCATTAAATATTCTAAGGGAAACAATTATGGGACATGAATTATTTGATTTTGCTTTTAAAACCTATTGTGAAAGATGGAAATTAAAACATCCAACTCCTGCAGATTTATTTAGAACAATGGAAGATGCCTCTGCTGTTGATTTAGATTGGTTTTGGAGAGGATGGTTTTATGGAACTGATAATGTAGATATATCAATTGACGAAGTGAAATATTTTCAGTTAAACACTCAAAATCCAACTATTGAAAAACAAGTCAATAAAAATAAAAACGATACTAAAGATATCTTTATTGGTGATGAAAGGAATAAATCAGAGATTCTTCAAACCGTTAATGAAAAAGATACGACAATCGACGATTTCTACGCAAAAAGAAATATCTATGCTGTCGATGCACTTGATAAAAAAGAATATGAAGCATTTTTAGCAAAAATAGATGCCAAAGATTTAGAACTTTTAAATTCTAATAAGCATTTTTACGAAGTTTCCTTTTCAAATATTGGAGGACTTGTGATGCCTTTAATAGTTGAATTTACATTTAGCGATGATTCAAAAAAAGTAATTCGTATTCCTGCCGAAATATGGCGGAAATCTGAAGAAAAAATAAGTAAAGTTTTTATCTTAGATAAAGAAGTTATCTCCTTTCGCTTAGATCCTTTTTTAGAAACAGCAGATACAGATTTAGATAATAATACTTGGCCAAAAAAAGTGCTGCCAAGTCGCTATCAGTTGTTCAAACAACAAGAAACTCAAGGAAACCCAATGCAAAGACAGAAAAAAGTAGATGCTTTGGAAAAATGAAATTTAGACTTGCTAGACATACAAATAGACTCAAACAATTAGTAGACTTTTATGTAAATATAATTGGGTTAGACTTTTTAGGAGAGTTTAAAAATCATTCGGGGTACGACGGGGTGTTTATAGGTAAAAAAAATTTAGGCTGGTATCTTGAATTTACACAGACATCTGAGTTGGTAGATCACAAATTTGACGAAGATGATATTTTAGTTTTTTACCCTGAAACACAATTTGAATATAATAGTATATTAGACAAAATAACGAATAACAAAGTCATTATATCAATTGCAAAAAATCCATATTGGCAAGTTAATGGAATAACAATAAAAGACCCAGACGGCCATTGCGTAGTTATTCCTAACTTGAAAATAGAAAAATCCAACGCATAAAAAAAGCGACCGAAGTCGCTTTTTAAAGCTATAATTGAATTTACATTTTAATAAATTTTACTGTTTCATTTTGCTTTCCAGCAACAAACTTTACAATATAAGTTCCATTTGGTAAGTCATCACAGTCTAAAGAAAGTGTGTTGTCTCCTTTTAACATATTCTTATTATTTATTGACTTAACCAACCTTCCTGTGATTGAATAAACCTGAACGCTAACTCCACCAGTTTGAGCTAAGTCAAAGCTTAAAGTTGTATTGTCAGTAGAAGGATTTGGATAAGCTTTTAATTTCGTTCTAAAATTCTCGTTATTAATTGCGCTATTGTTGTTTTCATTTAAATCCAAATAAGCGGAAGAACTAAAAATACCACGACCATAGGTTCCAATATATATTTCTCCAGGGCGACCATTTCCTTCATCATAAGACCTCCAAGATTGACGTACCTCATATACAGGTGTTCCATCAAACCCTGTAGAAGCATTCTCCCACGTTGCTCCTCCATTTTCAGTTACCCAAACACCATTAGAAGTTCCAACAACAATAATATCCTCGTCATTTCTGTGAATAATACCATCATAGCAAGCAATTCCTGAAACGATTGATGGAAGTGAAACAGCAACAAGATTGCTAGAAGTCGCAGTATTAGCATTAGTACAACGCTTGTTCGTTCCACCAAAACCAGCAAACAATACTAAATCTGCTGGATTATAAGGGTTTACTGCAATACCTTCATAAGAAGTTGAAGTGATTCTCACATTCGTTGTATGAGTTGGAACAAGACCTCCTGCTATTAAGCCATAACCAACCTTAGTAGAAAATTCAGGATCTGAAGTATAAATTGAGCCAAGGCCATCCACACGTGTAACTCCTGATGATGTTCCAATATACAACTGATTTAAATCCCTAGAAAATTCAATGTCAAATTTTCCATTAGAACCAATATTTCTTGCTACACAAACCCACTGACCATTTGTTGCAGATAGTCTTAAAGAATTTCTAGAACCCCAAATTTCCCCTCCATTTTTGTTTACATAAAAAACAAACCAAGATTGATAGGGATCTTGAACTCTTAATGTATCCCAACTAACATTGTAAATTACAGTTTCAGTTCCCATTGCTACTGTTTCACCCGTAGCGGTGTTTAAACCATAATTTATCCCATTTGATGTTAGAGAAGGAGTGTAGAAAAGAGTATCATCAAAATACAAGGCTGATTGTGATATATAAGTAATTGTATCTCCGGAAGCAGCACTTGGTACTTTAATTGATACCCCAGAAGCATAATTTTTTTTAGGGATAAAAGTAACTGAGTCTTTTGAATTTAAATCGTAATACTCAGCCAAAAATAACTCCGTATGAAAAGGATGTTCTGCAGCACCCATTGTTCCTGTTGGATTATAAGATGCAGGTAAAGTTGGATTATAAGAATTCCAAGTTTGACCCTTGTCACTTGATCTATAAAGAGCATTATAATATATAGAACCAAACATTACTTTAGGATTAAAAAATGAAATTTCGCATTCAAATCCATCTCCACCTAAAACTTCTCTAAACTCCTGATAAGTATTATTAGCATGGTTATTGTAAAGTGTTCCATTATCTTGCGTACCACCCATTACAGAGCCTTCTCTGTCAAATGCTATTCCATAAAATTGTGTGACATTGTAACCACGGTTAGAAGCATAAAAACTTTGTCCATAATCTTGTGAAATACCAATTCCACCATCATTTCCAATATACAATCGGTTGTTATTGTCCCATTTCATTTCATGGTTGTCAGAATGCACATAAAAACCAGATGCAGGACTTGCAAAACCAAGACTTATTTGCTCGAAGCCACCAAATGGAGGGTTGTTGATTGTTTGTTTCCACTTCCATATGTCAATTCCTCCAATTAAGATTTTTTCAGGGTCATTTGGAACCACAGAAACTACAGAGTTATATAGTCCTTGATTTGTTACGCCATTACTATATATGTTCAAATCAGAATTTATTGAAGATGCTCCAACAAACTGACTCCAGGTTTGGCCATCGTCATGAGATACATTCATTCCTAGTAATTCACCATTAGTTCTTACAGCATAAATTGAATATTTATTACTAGAATTTTTCATTGAAGAAATTGCATATTCAATTCTTCCAGCACCTATTGGAACAGTAGTTGCACCTGTGCTATTTCCAGATTTATCAGCAAAAGTTGCTCCGGCATCATTTGAAACATATGTTTTGTTAGAACCAAATGCAGCAACGATTACATTACCATCAGGAGAAATTTTCAAAGCAGTACATGCTCCTGTTGTCACAGTTGCACCTGTAAGACCTGCATCACCAACTTTCCATTTTTTTAAACCTGCCGCGGTTGCAAGCCAAGCATAAGGAATAGCTGAAGATTCAGATGCACTTACAATTTCAGTACATTCTGTTGTACCTGGTATTTTTTGCCATGTTGTCCCATTATCAGTAGAGTACCAAACTCCGTTTCCAGACCATGATTCTTGATTTGAACCTGTTGCTACATATAGAGTCCCATCAGTAGTTTGAGTCATACTTGAAATATTTGGACTTGCTAAAGCAGCTGCATAAGAATCAACTCTTGTCCAAGTGCTTCCTTTATTAGCTGAGTAAAACAAACCTCCAGATACACTTCCTGCCCAAACATCGTTAACATTATTTCGATTAACAAGAACTGCACGTGTTCTTCCACCAATGTTATCAGGACCCTGCTCTATAAATGATATTGATTTAGATTTAGATAATTTGCGAATATTCTTGTCAATTTCTGCTAGACGCTCAGTTGTTACTGTTTGCCCAGTCGTAACATCAATATATCGTGCTCTCAACCATTCTTGTGCTTCATTCCCACCTGTTTGTGACATGAAACCTGATAATTCTTTTTGAAAATAAGAACCATTTTTACTCTCAAAATCAAATTTTGAAATAAGAATAAATGCTGAAATACCAAAAAGTACTGTGAATAAAACGATGAATCTTTTACTTTTCATTTTAATAAATTTAATTTGTTTGTAAAGAAGCGCTAATTTAATAATAAATATAATTAATTTAAAATTTTAACATTGTTTTTAACCGAATATTTTTATAAACACAATTGTGTATTTTAAGTTTAAAATAAATGTTTTTCTGCGTGATAAGAAGAACGAACTAAAGGTCCACTTTCAACATAACGAAATCCCATTTCTAATCCTTTAATTTTATAATACTCAAATTTTTCAGGATTTATAAATTCTACAACAGGTAGATGTTTAAGAGTTGGTTGAAGATATTGCCCTAAAGTTAAAACTTCAACACCAACATTTCTAAGATCCTGCATAGTTTCTAAAATCTCTTGTTCAGACTCTCCCAAACCAAGCATAAGTCCAGATTTTGTGTGCATTCCTCCTTTTTTTAATCTAAGAAGAAGTTCCAAACTTCTATCGTATTTTGCTTGAATTCTCACTTGTTTTGTAAGTCGACGAACTGTCTCTAAATTATGAGAAACAATTTCAGGGGCAACATCAATAATTACCTGTAAATTCTCCCATTTTCCTGCAAAATCTGGAATAAGTGTTTCCAAAGTTGTGCCAGGTGATTGCTTTCTTATTGCACGCACAGTTTGAGCCCAAATTTCAGAACCACCATCTTTTAAGTCATCTCGATCAACAGAAGTAATTACAGCATGTTTAACGTTCATTATTTTAACACTATTTGCAACCTTTCCAGGTTCGTAAGCGTCAACTTCCTCAGGTTTACCAGTTTTTACAGCACAAAAACCACAAGAACGAGTACAGATATTTCCTAAAATCATGAAAGTAGCAGTCCCTTCTCCCCAACATTCGCCCATATTTGGACAACTTCCACTTTCACAAATAGTATGAAGCTTGTGTTCATCTACCAAACTCCTTACCTTGCGGTAGTTTTCACCTATTGGGAGCTTGACTCTAAGCCACTTAGGTTTTTTTATCCTCTCAAGTTCCTTATTTTCGACTTCCTTCATTCGAATTATTATGTACAAATATTGGAATAATAAACGAAAATAGCTGTCTTTTTGTTTAAAAAATTCAATATAAATATTAAAAAATAATAGCTTTTAAACCTGGCATATTGATAACTTTTTTTAAGCTACAGACAATCAAGTAAATCTAATTTCTAATTTCGTACTAAATAATCGAAGGATGAAAATTGTTGGTCTTTTTTGTGGAGGATACTCATCGGAATACGATATTTCTTTAAAAAGTGCTACAACAATAAAAACACATTTCCCAAAAGAATACATTGTATATAAAATTTTAGTCAGAGAAAATAAATGGCAAGTAGAATCTTGCAGTGGTTTAGTTTCTTTTGATTTAAACACCTGTAGTTTTATAGAAAATAAAGTGCAGGTCAGAATCGATATTGGCTTAGTTTACATCCATGGAAACCCTGGCGAAAATGGAAAAATTCAGGCGTTTTTAGATCTTCATACTATTCCATACTTAAATTCTGGACCTTTAGCTTCTGCTCTATCTTTCGATAAATGGTTTTGCAATCAGTTTTTAAAATCTTTTAATGTTCCTGTAGCGAAGTCATTATTTATGACCTGTGAAGATCAATTTAGTGCATCTTTTATTTGTTCAGAATTAGGATTACCACTTTTTGTTAAACCTTCCGACTCAGGTTCTAGCTATGGGATTTCAAAAGTCAAATCATTGGGTGAAATACCGACTGCTATTACAAATGCATTTGCAGAAGGAAAATCTATTGTTTTAGAATCTTTTCTTGACGGAATTGAAGTTACCTGTGGAGTCTACAGAACAAAAAAAGGTTTGAAAGCATTACCGCTTACAGAAATCGCAAGTGAAAATGACTTTTTTGACTACGATGCAAAATACAATGGAAAATCACAAGAAATAACTCCTGCAAGAGTTTCTGATAAGGTAAAGTCTCAAGTTCAAGAGCGGTCAAAATACATTTACGAATTACTACAACTTCGCTCAATTGCAAGAATTGACTTTATGCTTGTAAAAGATGAAGCATTTGTAATTGAAGTTAATACAACTCCAGGATTTTCCTCCGAAAGTATTGTTCCAAAAATGCTTGCCTGTGAAGGAAAAAGCATACAAGATTTTTGGGCCGAAATAATCGAAGCAGAACTTTAGTAGTTTGCCAACTCATTTAATACTTTTTCTATTTCAGTTATTACCTGACTATTAGAACCACTAAAGTTATTTACTGTAATGGCAAAAGCAAGATTTTTTCCTGATTTACTTAAAACATAACCAGCATAAGATTTTACTTTAGAAATTGTGCCACTTTTAGCAAAAATTCTCCCTTCACCAGCTTGACCTTTGCATAAATTCTTTATTGTTCCTGAAACCCCTGCAATAGGAAGTGTAGATTTAAAATCAGAATAATTTTTTGAAGCATATAAATACTTTAGTAAATCACAAAAATGAGTTGCACTTATTGCATTTTCCTTGGAAAGACCACAGCCATCTTTCAATACTAATCCTTCGAAATTTATTTTATCAGTCCAGAACTTTTCTAGTGCAATTAAACTTGCCTTTGTTGAGCCGTCATTTTTTTGTGAAAACCCAATATAATTTAATAATCCCTCTGCAAATAAATTTACACTTTTGAAATTAGCCCAATATGCAATTTCCTTAACTGTTTTACTTTTTTCTAAAAATAAATATTTTACATCAGACGCATAATTTACTTTGGCACTAGTTTTGTCTGAGCGCATGCCTTTTGCTCCATCTCTTACAACAAAACTTCTTGCTCTCAATACTTTTACCCATTCTTCAGCCAATTGATATTCTGGATCTGGCATACTTCCTTTTACTTCGAATCGTTCTTGATTAGTAGGCAAAAAACCTTGAGCATATCGATTTAGAGAATAATTAGCACCAAATACGATGACATTGTCGCCACTTACTTTTCCTGAAACAACCTCATTTTTAAATGAGAAATTACTGATTTTTGGGTAAATTTCGAGCAGTTCACTCTTCTTGCCAAGACCTTTAGTTTTAAAATAAATTTTAATTGTATTATCAAAAAAATTAATTCCTTCTGCCGCTGTACCATAATAATTTCCAATATCATCCCAATTCCAACTTTTTGGTGTTCCTGCATAACCAAATTCAGAACCATCACAAATAACAGAACCTTGAATTTTAGAAATTCCTTTTGACTTAAGAGAATCAGTCCAACGATCCAAAAAAGCTAATTCTTTGCCTTTCTCACAAAAAAATCGGCTCCCCAAACTCACATCTCCGCCACCTCGAATATAAATATCTCCATATAAAACAGAGTCTTTACCAATTTTACCTTTATAATATATTCGAGTTGATGTAACAAAATTAGATCCTAATACTTGGAAAGCCGTTGCTGTGGAAAATAACTTTGTGGTAGAAGCACTTGGGATTGCTAAAGATGAATTGTAGCTTGCAACTTCTTTTCCTGTAGCTAAATCAATTGCCTTAAAACTAATTTTTGCGTTTTTATTTGAAGGATTAGAAACTAAGTTACCAATTGACTCTTGAACTCTATTCTGTGAATGAGCAGATGGGTTAAAAAGAAAACTTACAATTATTATGTAAATTCGCAATCTAATTTTAAACATTTGAGACATTTATTTTTTATGAATTTAGTTGACAAATAAATAATTCCAAATTAACACGTGTAAAAGTAATCAAAACAGCAAGATCAATGCAAATAAATAAACATACAATTGAAGGTTTGATTAGCATCCATCCATCTGTTTATGGTGATGAGAGGGGCTACTTTTTAGAAAGTTTTAATGAACAGAGTTTTAAGGAGGCAATTGGAGGGATAAATTTTGTGCAAGACAACGAATCTATGTCTATGAAAAATGTATTGCGTGGGCTTCATTTTCAAAAGCCCCCTCACGCACAAGGGAAACTAGTTAGGGTTATTAAAGGGTCTGTTTTAGATGTAGTTGTGGATTTAAGAAAAAATTCAAAAACCTATGGACAACATAAAAAAATAATTCTTTCCGAACTTAAAAAAAATCAATTTTACATACCCCCTGGATTTGCTCATGGTTTTTGCGCCTTAGAAAACGATACAATCTTTTCCTATAAATGTACAGAATACTATCATCCTGAAGCTGAATCTTGTATTTTATGGAATGATAAATCATTAAATATTGATTGGGAAGTAAATGATCCTATTCTTTCAAAAAAAGATATGAATGGTATTTCTTTTAATGATTTTATAAGCCCATTTTAAAATAATTTAAAAGTAGTGAAGAAGAATACAGTTCCTGAAAATGGATTTATTGAAGTTTTTGGAGCTAGAGAACATAATTTAAAAAACATTGATCTTAAAATACCTCGAAATAAATTAATTGTTTTTACAGGTTTAAGTGGTAGTGGAAAGTCATCTCTTGCTTTTGATACAATTTTTGCTGAAGGACAGCGCAGGTACATTGAAACTTTTTCTTCATACGTTCGCCAGTTTATTGGTGGAATTGACCGTCCTGATGTGGATAAAATAAATGGCTTAAGTCCTGTGATTGCAATTGAACAAAAAACAGTTGCCAGATCTCCACGATCTACAGTTGGCACAATTACAGAATTATATGATTTCTTTCGCTTGCTTTTTGCGCGTGCAGCAACAGCAATTTCCTACGAAACTCTTGAACCGATGGTAAAATATTCCGATGAAGGAATAGTAAATATGATCGAAAAAGAATTCAAAGACAAGAGAATTGCCATACTGGCGCCAAAAATTAAAGGTCGTAAAGGTCACTACCGCGAATTATTTGAACAAATACTCCGAAATGGTTATACAAAGGTTAGGGTTGATGGGAAAATTCAAGATATTGTAAAGGGAATGCGACTTGATCGCTATAAAATTCACGATATCGAAGTGGTTATTGACAGAATGCAATTATCAGAAATGGATTCAAAGCGAATTTATAATTCTGTCGTTACTGCCATGAAGCAAGGGGATTCAATGATAATGGTAATTGATTATGATAGTGGGAAATTTCGTAACTATAGTAGATCATTGATGTGTCCGAGCAGTGGAATAAGTTATCCGGAGCCAGAACCAAATTTATTTTCTTTTAATTCTCCTTATGGTGCATGTGGGAATTGTAATGGTCTTGGTGAAGTTTCAGAGGCTGATATTGAGAAAATTATTCCTGATTTATCGCTTTCAATCAAGGAAGGTGCATTAAGTCCTCTTGGAGATTATAAAAAGTCTTGGGTTTTTGATAAATTGGAAACCATACTTTCTAAAAATAATTTATCTATAAAGACTCCAATAAGAGAAATTGATGATGAGCTTCTGAAAGTTATTTTATATGGAAATGAAGGAATGGAAGTTCATCAAAATGATAGCAGCTTTCGCTTTGAGGGTATTATTAATTTCATTTCCAGGCATTCGGAGGAAAGCAGTGCCCCGATTCAACGCTGGGCCTTAAGTTTTATGAATAAGATTTGTTGTCCCGTTTGCAAAGGAACACGTTTAAAAAAAGAAGCTCATTTTTTTAAAATCGACAATAAAAATATTGGAGAACTAGCATCCTTAGATTTAAAAGAATTATCCACTTGGTTAAATGATATTGAAAAATACCTAACAAAAGACCAAAATAAAATTGCCACTGAAATAATTAAAGAAATTCGGTCGCGCTTAGGATTTATCTTGGATGTTGGACTTGACTACCTCACTTTAAATCGTTCTTCTAAAAGTTTATCAGGAGGTGAAGCACAGCGAATTCGTTTAGCAACTCAAATTGGAACAGAATTAATGAACGTACTTTATGTTCTGGATGAACCCTCTATTGGATTGCACCAAAGAGACAATGAAAAATTAATTAAATCGCTAAAAAAATTAAGAGATGCTGGAAATACTGTTTTGGTAGTTGAGCATGACAAAGAAATGATCCAGGAAGCGGACTTTATAGTGGATATTGGTCCAAAAGCAGGACTGCATGGAGGACAAATAATTAGTGCAGGAACTTTAAAAACAATTTTAGAAAGTGATTCTTTAACGGCTTTATATCTAAAAGAAAAAAAAACAATTGAAATCCCTGAAAAAAGGCGAAAAGGAAATGGGAGTTTCTTAAAGTTAAAAGGAGCAAGTGGCCATAATCTTAAAAATGTGAATTTAACTGTGCCACTTGGCACACTTACTTGTGTGACTGGTGTTTCCGGGAGCGGAAAATCTTCACTCATAAATTACACACTCTACCCTATTTTGCTAAAACACATTTACAAAGGCGTAAAAAATCCACTTTCATACAAAAGTATCGAAGGCCTAGAAAATTTAGATAAAGTAATTGAAATAAATCAAAGTCCAATTGGAAGAACTCCACGTTCAAATCCTGTCACATACACAAAAGTTTTTGATGAAATTCGGACACTTTATGCAAGTTTACCAGAATCTCAAATAAGAGGATATAAAGCTGGACGCTTCTCTTTCAATGTAGCAGGAGGGAAATGTGAAACATGTAATGGTGGAGGTTTAAAACTAATTGAAATGAGTTTTTTACCAGATGTCTACGTACAATGTGAGACGTGTAATGGAAAACGCTATAACCGAGAAACCTTAGAAGTTAGGTATAAAGGAAAATCAATTTCTGATGTCTTAAATTTTACGATTGAAGAAGCTGTTCCATTTTTTGAAAATCATCCTAAAATAAAACGTGTATTAGAAACTTTATTAAGTGTTGGACTTGGCTATATACAATTAGGGCAGTCATCTACAACTTTATCAGGAGGAGAAGCGCAACGGATAAAATTATCAAGTGAATTAGCTAAAAAGGGCACCGGAAAAACGATCTACATTTTAGATGAACCTTCAACAGGACTTCATTTTGAAGATATTCGTATGCTTTTAGAGGTCGTTCAGCGCCTGGTAAATGAAGGGAATACAGTATTGATAATTGAACACAATCTTGATATTATTAAAGTAGCAGACTATATTATTGATTTGGGACTTGAAGGAGGTGGAAAAGGGGGTCAAATAATCGCCGAAGGAAACCCGGAGGAAATTATTAAGAATAAGCATTCACACACTGCAAAATTTCTTTTAGAAGAAATGAAGGTAAATAAATTGCCAAAAAATAAAAAAGTAAAACTTACTACTAGTTGAATTAAAAAGCAGTAATTTTGCAAATAAAAAATTAAATTAATAGCTAAATATATACTAAAATGGCAGTAGAAATTACAGATGCAAATTTTGATGAATTAGTTTTAAAATCAACGCAACCAGTTATAGTAGATTTTTGGGCGGAATGGTGTGGCCCTTGCCGCATGATCGGACCGATTATTGAAGAGATGGCGACTGAATATAGTGGAAAAGCAGTTATTGGAAAAGTTGATGTTGATTCAAATTCAGGAATATCTTCACAATTCAATGTTCGAAGCATACCGACTATATTATTTATAAAAAATGGAGAAGTCGTTGATAAATCAGTGGGTGCAGTACCAAAAGCAACTTTGGTGGCAAAACTCGAAGCGCTTCTTTAAGCACTAACAAAATTTAAACCGAGTTCAGCTCGGTTTTTTTATATCAAAGAAATGGATGGATTTTTTAAAAGACTCAAATATTACGGCACAGGACTATTAATTGGGTTAATTTTCGTTACCTTTTTCATGAGAGGCAGAGGATGCTCCTGGTTACCTGAAAATAGATTAAAAACATCACTTTTTGAGAGAATAATCGTTCTTTCAGAAGAAAACCAAAAAAAACTTTTGGATTTAAATCTCTCAGAAAAAGAATTAGTAAAAGCGCTTATTGATGGAGATGTAAGGTTTACTAAAAGCAAAAAAAATAATTCTTTTAAAGTCTATTATTTTGACTGCAAAACAGAATCAGGCAAGTTATTTTCATGCAAAGCAACAATGCCTCAAGAAAGTTTTATCTCAGAAATTATTTTTTCAAATGAAGACGCTAAAAAAATAAAAAACACGAAAATTGGATTTGGAAAACCTATTTATTTTCCAAAATCAAAGGATTTCGTTTATGTAGATACAAGCGATCTTCTAATTTGTCAGCAAGAGGAACTTAGTTTAACGAACGTAAATAGATTGTTTAACAAAATAAAAAAAACAGGAAGTATCGATTTTAAAAAATCTATGCTTAATAGAAGTCCAAAACCCGAGCATTGGATTCGTTTTAGAGGAAACAATAATGAAGTAATTTCTGTAAAAAGCATCTGGTATAAAGAAAAAATTCAAATACTCGCCATTGATTTACCTGATTCAAGTTCTTGTAAATAACTTTTTACAAAAAAACCATGTTAATAAGTTGGACTATGAATCGTCCTAAATCACATTCCTTTTCTTAATTTTACTCTATGGAATTTTCAGCTTCGCAAATTGCTGCCATTGTAAATGGTGAAATTATCGGAAGTTCCTCAGTTATAGTTACTGATTTAGCTAAAATTGAGGAGGGACAAGAAGGAACACTGTCCTTTTTATCAAATCCGAAGTACGAAGAATTTATCTATACAACCAAATCAAGTATTTGTATTGTAAACAAAGATTTTATTCCCGTAAAACCCTTGCCTTTATCGCTCACGCTTATCAAAGTTGAAAACTCCTATACTTGCTTTGCTCAATTACTTGAGTTATATGATAACTTAAATAAAAAAGAAGCCAAAATTGAGCAACCATCATTTATTGACAATTCAGCAGTAATTGGCTCTGATTTATATCTTGGAGCATTTGCATACATCGGAAAAAATGTTGAGATAGGTAATAATGTAGTTATATATCCAAATGTATATTTAGGCGACAATGTTAAGATAGGTTCAAATACTATTTTACATCCCGGAGTAAGTATCTATTTCGGTTGTAAAATTGGAGAAAATTGCATTATTCATGCAGGCACAGTTGTTGGATCTGATGGATTTGGATTTGCGCCTAATTCTGAAGGAGTTTTTCAAAAAATCCCGCAAATTGGAAATGTCATAATAGAAAATAATGTTGAAATTGGTTCAAATTGTGCTATTGATCGTGCTACAATGGGTTCTACATTTATTAGAGAAGGTGTGAAAATTGATAATTTATGTCAAATTGCACATAATGTAGAAATTGGCGAAAACTCTGCCTTAGCAGCACTTGTAGCAGTTGCAGGTTCTGCTAAAATTGGAAAACGTGTTATGATTGGAGGCCAAGCTGCAATAAATGGACATTTAAGTATTGCTGATGACACAAAAATTGTTGGGCAATCTGGAGTTGTAAAAACTGTAAAAGAAGCTGTTACTTTAATGGGTACTCCCGCAATTCCACTGAACGACTTTAAAAAATCTTCCGTTGGTTTTCGAAAATTACCTTTTATACTAAGTAAACTTGAGGAAATAGAAAAAAAAATAAAAGATTTAGAATAAGTAATTTATAGATAATGGTTGAAAAACAATGTACTTTAAAAAATTCCATCTCTTTTTCAGGAGTTGGATTGCATACAGGCGAAAAAGTTACACTTGAAATTTTCCCTGCTCCAGAAAATCATGGGTATAAGTTTCAGCGTATAGATTTACCAGAACAGCCTGTTATAAAAGCAGATGTCGATCTTGTTATTTCAACAGAACGAGGAACGACATTAGAATTTAATGGCGCCCGAGTTTATACGACTGAACATATTCTTGCGGCCTTGTACGGTTGTCAAATTGATAATGCTCTCATAAAAATAGATGCTGAAGAAATTCCTATAATGGACGGAAGCTCTAAACCTTTTGTTGATGGAATTTTAAAAGTGGGATTCGTCGAGCAAGAGGCAGAAAGAGTCTATTTTGAATTAACTGAAAATTTACCTTGGGAAGATCTTGAAAAAGGAATTGAATTTCTTGCCATTCCTGATATTAATTACCGCTTAACTGTAATGGTCGACTATAAATCTCCAGTTCTTGGGACGCAGCATGCTAGCATGTATAATATCGGAGAATTTAAAACAGAAATAGCGCATTGCCGAACTTTTGTTTTTCTAAGAGAATTGGAATTTCTTGCAACCAACAACTTAATAAAGGGTGGAGACCTAGACAATGCTATAGTTTTAGTTGACCGCACAGATATTCCAAAAGAAGAACTCAATCGTCTTGCCAAATTGCTAGGAAAAGAAGATTTAAAAGTCGAAGTTAATACCTTAGGCGTTCTGAATACCATCAAGTTGCAACATGAAAATGAACCTGCAAGACATAAGCTACTAGATATTGTTGGTGATTTAGCGCTTCTTGGAAAACCAATAAAAGCACATATTTTAGCAGCACGCCCAGGACATTTTGGAAATGTACAATTTGCAAAAGTATTAAAAGAGCAACTTAGAAAACAAGAAAATAGTGGACGTATTTTTGATTTAAGTAAATCACCATTATATGATATAAATGCAATAGAAAAAATAATTCCTCATCGTTTTCCCTTCTTGATGGTAGATAAAATAATGGAAATAAATGAAAACTCTATTATTGGTGTTAAAAATGTAACAATGAACGAGCCAATATTCACCGGTCATTTTCCTGGAAATCCAATTTTTCCCGGTGTTTTGCAAATTGAAGCAATGGCGCAAGTTGGAGGAGTTTTCGCATTAAGTAAAGTTGAAAATCCACATCTTTACTCAACTTATTTTCTTAAAGTTGATAATGCTAAATTCAAACAGAAAGTTGTACCTGGAGATACGTTAGTATTTGAATTGACTCTTACCTCGCCAATTCGCCGAGGATTAGTTGAAATGAAAGGTACAGCATATGTAAATGGTAAAGTTGCAACTGAAGCTGATATGCTTGCTCAAGTAATAAAAGATAAAGAATAAATGATAAGTACTCTTGCATCTGTTTCGCCTAAAGCAAGTTTAGGAAAAAATGTAAAAATAGATCCGTTTACTTCTATTCACGATGATGTTGTTATCGGAGAAGGAACTTATATTCATTCAAATGTTACAATTTATCCAGGCACAAGAATTGGTAATAATTGTGAAGTTTATCCGGGAGCTGTTATTGGCGTTATACCACAAGATTTAAAATTTGAGGGAGAATATACAACAGTGGAAATTGGGGATAATACGAAGATCCGAGAATGTGTAACAATTCACAGAGGCACAAAAGATCGAATGAAAACTAGTATTGGTTCGAATTGTCTTTTGATGACTTATGTTCATGTAGCTCATGATTGCAAAATTGGAGATAACGTAATTCTTGCAAGTTATACTGGACTCTCTGGTCATGTTATAATTGATGATTATGCAATTCTTGAGGGTAAAGTTGCAGCGCAGCAATTTGTTCATATCGGAAAGCATGCATTCATTGGAGGAGCATCCTTAATTCGAAAAGATGTTCCGCCATATATAAAAGCTGCTAGAGAACCATTAACATTTGCAGGAGTAAACTCCGTTGGTCTCAGAAGAAGAGGATTTACGGATGAGCAAGTGAGAGAAATAGAGGATATTTACCGTGTTTTATATGTTCAAAATAGTAATGTTTCAACAGGAATTTCATTTATAAAAAGTTCGATAATTGATAGTGATATTCGAAAAGAGATTTTATCTTTTATAGAAAATTCCGATAAAGGTATTATTCGTGGAATTATCTAAAATCACACTCCAAAGGGGGCAAGAAATAGAAATCAAAATAACAGATTACGCATTTGGCGGTCGTGGAATTGGTAAAATTCAAACTGAAAATGGATTGTTTGTAGTCTTTGTCGACAATACTTTTCCCGGTCAGACGGTTAGAGTAAAGATTGATACAAAACGAAAAAATCATGCTGAAGCAAAACTTCTTGAAATAATTGAGCGCTCTGAGCACGAAACACAAGCACAATTTCAAGAAATATCTGGAGGGCCCTATATTCATGTTCCAATAGAAATTCAAGAAAAATTTAAGCAAGAGTCTACAATAGAAACATTTTCTCGCTTATCAGGTTTAAAGGATGTTTCCCTAAAATTTGATGCTTTTATTTCCTCTCCCGAGCATTATTTCTATCGAAATAAAATGGAGTATAGCTTTTCTGCGATAGAACATTGTCTTGAAAATAATTTAGAAAAAGATGCTGCCTTTTCTCTCGGATTTAAAAGAAGAGGAACCTGGTGGAAAGTAGAAAGTCTCAATAAAGCATCGGGATTATTTGACAAAGAATGGGAAGACAAACTATTCCTTATTCGAAACTTTCTTGAAAAAACTGGACTGCCAGCTTGGCATCCGCCAAAAAAAACAGGTTTCTTTCGACATATTGTCGTCCGAAAATCTTTTGCTTCAAATAAATTACTGATTAATCTAGTAACGTCTAATGAAGGAATAGAAAAATTCCATATACAAGAAATTGCAGCTTATTTAAAAGAACTTTTTGGGGAGAGAATAGCAGGATTTCAGCATACACGAAATGACAATGTTGCTGACCGCTCAAAGATTGAAAATGGCACTTGTAAATTAATTTTTGGTCAGGCATTTATCGAAGAAAAAATTCTTGGCTTAGACTTTCAAATAAGCATGGAGAGTTTTTTTCAAACCAATCCAAAATGTGCAGAACTTCTCTACTCAAAAGCTTTAGACTACGTTTTTGAAGAAGATATAGCCAAAAATGAAGTTGTAATGGACTTGTTTTGTGGAACAGGAACTATCGGTCAATTACTTTCCAAAAGAAACGAAGACGTTCAAATAATTGGTGTTGACATTGTTGAAGAAGCAATAGAAGACGCGAAAAAAAATGCAAAAAATAATCAAATTTCAAACATTTCCTTTTTTGCAGCAGATGTTGGAAAGTTTCTCAAACAACACCCTGAATTTAATGGGACAATCGCTACAATTGTTCTGGATCCACCAAGAGCTGGAATTGCTCCAAAAACTCTGCAAAAAGTTATTGAACTTGGAGCAAAAAATATTGTTTATATTTCTTGTAACCCTTCTACACAAGCAAGAGATACAAATACACTTCTTCAAGCGGGCTATGAATTGGATAAATTTTCATTAGTGGACCAATTTCCACACACTGGACACATTGAATCAATTGCAAAATTCAAAAAAAATGAACATTGAACTTCTAAGTATTGGTGACGAGTTATTGATTGGACAAACAATTAATACCAATGCAGCTTGGATTGGACAAGAAATGTCGCTTATTGGAGCACGTATTGTTCGTACAACCGTTATTTCAGATACCACTGAAGCAATTCAAAGTTCCTTGGATTCAATCGATTCAAATACAGACTGCATTATTATAACTGGAGGTTTAGGTCCAACGAAAGATGACATAACTAAACATACACTTTGTAACTATTTTAACACACGTTTAGAAGTCCATTTACCAACATTAAAGAAAATTGAAGACTATTTTTTCAAAAGAAACCGACCGATGCTTGAAGCGAATATTCAACAAGCAGAGCTGCCTCTAAATTGTATGATTTTGAACAACAATTACGGAACTGCAGCTGGAATGTGGTTTGAAGAAAAAGGAAAAATATTCATTAGTCTTCCCGGGGTTCCTTATGAAATGAAAGGTATTATGTTGGAAGAAGTTATTCCAAGATTAAAAGATAAATTTAGTTTAAAATCCATCTATCATAAAACAGCACTAACGCAGGGAATCGGCGAGTCTTTTTTAGCAGAGATAATTTATAATTGGGAAAATTCTATTCGTTCTAAAAATCTCAGTCTTGCCTATCTGCCTTCACCTGGTCTAGTGAAACTCAGAATAACCTCTTATCGTGGAAAAGAAGACAAGGGAGCAATAGATGCTTATTTTGATGAGCTAAAAAATTTAATTCCTGAAGCACTCTATGGTTTTGAAAACGATAGTCTACCCCAAATAATTGGAGAAATGCTTCGCACAAGAAAAATGACAATTGGAACTGTTGAGAGTTGTACTTCTGGATTATTAGCGAGCCAAATTTGTAGTATTTCTGGTGCATCTGATTATTTCATGGGATCTTTACTTACTTACAGTAACTCATTAAAGATTGGTTTGGCTGATGTTTCACCTGAAACCCTCGAAAAATTTGGTGCAGTAAGTGAGGAAGTTGTCAAGGAAATGGCTATTGGCGGTCGAAAAAAATTGGGAGTAGATTGCTGTATTTCAACTAGTGGGATTGCCGGACCAAATGGCGGATCAATAGATAAACCTGTTGGTCTTGTATGGATTGCAATTGCTTTGCCAACTAAAACCATAGTAAAGAAATTTCAATTTGGAGACAACAGAGAAAGAACTATACAAATGACGGTTTCAAGTGCGCTAAATTTTTTGAGGTACGAATTAGAAACTACGTAATTACTTCCCTTTTCCCTGTAACTTACATGTGTATTGAAGCATGATTGTTCTGGGAGCCTCTATCTTTAATGGTCGTAAAGAATAACTGCGATTTAAAATATTGCTTCCGATTAAGGCGAATTTATGTATTTCTGTAAGATTGTAAGAAATCCTACAGTCAAAAATCCAATTACCAAAACGGTGTGCATTGTAATAATCCATGTAACGCAAATCTTGAAGTATATCAACGTCAATTGTTGTTTCTTCAAAGTCCTCAATAATTGCATCCATATTTACAATTTTTGAAAAATACTTACCGCTCATACCAAAAGAAAACTTTTTATTATAGCTAAATTCAGCATCAAGCTTTACATTGTGTAAAAAACGGTATTTTAATACTCTCTGTTTAGGATCTAGCGAGGTTGTATTATAGCTAAAAACTCTACCAACAGAATCTTGTGCATATTCATAATTAGGCGTCAAAGTAGTCGGAACTATGTAATTGTAACCTAATAAAAATGTCACGGATGATTTTTTTGAAAAGTTAGCTTGACCAGCAAATGATGCATCTATTCCTAAAACTTGAGATTTACCTGTATTTAAAAACATAAATCCAGCACCAGAGCTCATTGTTTCTGGAGATGTGAAAGGTTTCCAAATTCCAAACATGTATTCAATAGTGTTTTGATACTCTTGCCAAAAACCTGCAATGTCTAAATAGCCCATTACTCCTCCCAATTTCAAACCTTGTTTTATGCCAATTTCTGCATTCCAGCTACTTTCTGGTTTCAAATTAGGATTTGGGAAGACACCAAAACTTCCGACACCTGTTTTAATAAAACGCTCGGTAATTGTTGGAAAACGGTACCCTTGCCCATAAGAAGCTCTAATATAAGTTTCTTGGTAAATTTTTAAACTTGCACCAGCTCTAAAAATAGGTTTTAATGCAGTAATCGTATCATTCAACTGAAAAAACTCTAAACGTCCTCCTGCAGAAACATTCAAAGAACTATTGAACTTAGTTTCTAATTGCGTGTATGCTGATAGATTGAGCAATTGATTGTTTGGGGAGCCAGAACCAACATAGATATTTGCAAAAGAATTTGTGAATGTCCCCGTTAATCCTCCTATAAAATCAAGATTTTTTAAGTTGGGATAACTTTTTTGAAACATATAATCTCCATAATAAGTTGAGGCGCGATTTGACTGATTTGCACTCATTTTATTGTCAACATGTAAAATCCGCGTTCTTAGATAATGTTTCCCATTCGCTTGTGTAAAAAAGTTTACAAATGGATCTACATTAAAGATGACTTGGTCTTGCATAAAAATTGCACCTGGATAGGCGCGGTATAAGCCAGAAGAATCATTTAACCAAGCAAGTGGCATATTTGTATGCATAGCCATGAAATTTCCATTAACTCCATAGTTTAAGCCCTTAACCTTTTGAGAACGATAGCGCAAGTTAAAATTAAGTCGAGCTCTTTTGGAAATTAATTCTTTCTCAGTGAAATTTGACAAGGTGTCAGGAAAAACAGTTGCAACTATAGAATCTGTTATCGGAGGGCCAATATAGCCATGATCCATGTTTAAATTTCCACCAACAACTAAATCTAAATTTCCATACATTTTAGAATGTAAGAAATTGAGCCCATTTATACCCGGATACTGATTCCACCATTTAGAATTTGGAGAATTTGGAACAGAATAAAATCCTGAATAAACATTGATTTTTGTTAGCGGCTTAGATGTTGGATAAGCCGTTCGAATGTGAACGGAACCCGACAATGCTGAACTTCCTGATAAAACTGAAGCAGCACCTTTTATCACCTCAATTTGACTAATGTTTTCTACCGGAATAAATCCCCATTCAGGTCTTCCAGCATCACCAGACAACATTGGCATATCATCGACAATTACTGAAACCTTTGAGCCAACTCCAAATGTAAATCCACTTCCTCCTCTAATTTGAGGTTCACCATCCAAGATATTAAGTCCCGGAGTTTGATCTAAGGCAGATTCAATGCTGCGGGTATTTTTATTCTCAATCATTTCTGGCTTCAGCACTAACATTGTAACTGTCTGCTCTTGAATTGGTTTATCGAACTTGCCAACTTTAACATCTACTTGCTGAAATTCTTTGATATATGAATTCAGAGTAAAATCTACGTTTTTAACTTCATTTTCAGAAATCTCAATGCTAACTGTGTCAGAAATCATTCCAGTGTATCGTACAATAATTCTGCATAAACCACCTGGTATGCTTAACTCATAAAATCCTTTTTCATTTGTGCTTGCTCCAAAAGTGATGTCTTTTCTATAAATAACAGAAGCACCAACAATAAGGTTTCCTTTATCATCTCTTACAAAACCCTCGATCTTTGCAGTTTGCGAAAAAAGTGAATTCGATAAGCAACTTAAAATAGTAATTAAAATAAGGAAACGCATTCCGAAATTTTATGGTACAAAGATTTTCTCAGTTCTATTATTTGATTTGAGAATATAGACTCCAGAATTTAATTTTAAACCATTTAGCTCGCTATCTAAACCCGACTTTATTAGTTGTCCTGATAAATTGAAAATATGATAGTTCTGATTTGATTCTGTAATGAGCAAACCATTTTCTGTGGAGTAATGAGCAAAAGTAATATGTGAGTTTGCTTCAGTAATTCCAACAGAAGAATTGTAGATTAATTGTATGTCATCAA
>CAMCYF010000013.1 GCA_945883825.1 Chitinophaga pinensis | reverse complement strand
GCATTTGGCAATTCGTTAATTCCTGCTAGCCCATCTAAATTTGTAGCACGTACAATTCTTCTACAGAAATACCCTAAAGTTGAATCAATATAAGCCATTGACTTAGCATAACTCATGTCAGGATTTTGAGCAATGTTTGAAACATGAGCAGCTGTGCCTTGAGCAGCTTGTAAACCCAATGATAGTGCAATGTTAACTGTCATAGTTGAATCCCAGTAATCCCAAGGAGAAGCTTCAAATGGATTTCCAGTAATATAAGGAAACACATTAGCTACTGGAACACCTATAACTGTACCTCCAATATCAGACATTCCTTCTGCGCTTAAAGAGGCTGCAGCTGCAGCTATTGTATATGGATCAGCACTTGCATTTACAGGATCAAAAATGGAATTATTACCAAGTAAATTTGCTTTTTTCATGACATCATAGCTTCCACTAATATCTGTGGTAACAATTCCTATTGAGGCAATAGCAACATCTCCTGTAGTGTAAGTTGCAACAGGGTCAGTTGGACAATGAACAGCACACATAGGTACGTCACCAGCTTCTAGCCAACTCAAATCTCCCATTCCACCACCCATGCTACAAACCATGTGTATGTCATTCGAGTAACCTAAATTACTTACCATATTGCCAACTCCAAGGGTAGAATTTCCTCCATATCCATTCCAATCTCCAACTACTGCTGTATCAATAAGAGGAACTGCATTGGCATCTAGAAATTTTGGTAACTGTATTTCTGCTAATTTATCAACTGTTGCATATCCTAAAGCAATCCAACCTCCTGAACCTTGTCCACAAAGAATAATGCGTGAAGTATCAATACCCCATTGATTTCCATTTTCATAGTCTTTTCTAAAAAAACGAACGGCACTTTTTGTATCTTGGATAGCTCTAAAAACAGCTTTCATTAAACTTGCTGCTCTGTCTGCTTGTGTTGGTGCAGTTGGGTTCCATCCTAAACGATACTCTAAATTAGCAACCGCATATCCTCTCTTAGCATAACTTTGGCAAATTCGAGAAGTAGCAAAATCATTGCGATTTCCAGTTGGATTTCCATTGTAAATAATAGGTAAAAAAGTTCCAGTATGAAGCATAATGATTAATGGTCGCTCAGCTAAGGTATCGCCAGCTGGCTCATATAAATCAAAAGCTAAGGCAGGAGCTTGAGGCGCTACACCTGTTGGTAAATAAGGGATTCCTGCAGATGCAGCAATGACAGAAAGATTTGTACAATAAACATTGTTACTGTCAACTGTAAAATTGGTAAAAACTTCGTCAACATATCTCTGTTGTTGAGAAAATGCAGAGACAAGAATTCCACCAGTAAAAATAATAGATAGTAGTATTTTTTTCATAATAATTGTTTTGAAGGGTTATTTATTTGTAAAGTTAATTAATTTAAAATATAAAGCAAATAATCTATTTAGAGTTTAAATCTAATGATAGATTTATATAAATCATTCTTCCTACAAATGGACCTCCATATACCTGAAGAACTTTATTATTTAATAGATTAGATGCGCCAAGTTTCACTGTTAATTTCGCTTTTTCTATGAACTTATTCACCTGAGCATCCACTAAGCCGTATGTTGGAACATTTCCTGAAAATTGTGGAGATCCTTCAGAATAAAATCCCTGAATCCATTTATAATTGATATTAAAACCCAGACCTTTCAATTTTTTGATTGCAATATCTCTTCCTTGGAAACCAATATTGAATTTATTTTCTGGTGTATTGTATGCTGGAATTATTGGGTCAGTTGATTTTTTTGATAAGGCATTCCAAGAATAATTACCATTCAAGCCATAATTGTTTCCGATGTAATAATTAATTCCAATTGAAACACCCTGTGTTGTAATTGTTTCTCGAGAATTAGTGGCAATTCGAAAAACATCATTAAAAAAAAGTGGGCCATTTGGAGAAATAAAAAGATCTACACCATTTACATAACCAATAAAGTTTGAGTAAGAACTATAGTAGTAATTAAGATCCAAGAACAGTGAATTAAAAAAAGATCCCTTATATCCAATTTCAAAGGACTTAACTTCTTCCGGAGCAATAGGGTCTAAGTTGAAATACTCCAAAGTATCTATATTTGGAGTATTTGTTGAATAATAATTTCTAATTGATTCAACAGTAACAAGAGAATCATAACCAGTAATATTTCCAACTAATTTAGCTCTTCCAACATTGTAAAACATGTATTGATTTAACAAAGTTGGATTTCTAATAGCAGAGGTAAGGGTTGTTCGTATTGAATGTTTTTTAGATGGCTGCCAAATTATAGAAGCCGCTGGAGAGGGTAAAAAGTCAAAATTTTGATTTTTATCTACTCTTATACTCGCTTTTAAAATCCATTTTTCATCAGCAAATTGTTTTTCTATACCTGCATATAAACCAAATTCTTTATTCACTATTGTTCTACCATTTGTATCACAAAAAAGTGAGCCACCTGAGCGAGGGTTATATATTCTTCCGTTTCCACCAAAAGTAATTTTAGCAAATTCCAAATTCATTATTTTTTCTGCATGCAAATGATAGAGAGCAGATTTATCTACAATTCTTGAGCCTCCTTCTAAAAATGAAGTTTTTGAAGTTATATTGGCCAGCAATGAATCAAATCGCTGTGTTCCTGGTTTAAAGAATGCTTCCATTTGATTAAATGGATAAGCTTTATTTGCATAGTTACTTGCCTCTACATGCCAGACAAACATAGAATCTTGGTTGGCATTTATCACCTCATTTATTGCGTTATAATTCGCTGGAATACTAACACCTCCAATGTAAAGCCCTGTCCATTGAACAGAAGGGTCGAGGTCTCTTACACGAGCAGTAATATTACTTTCCCAATAATCACGGTATTTTTTGCCCCATGTATCATCACTTGCTGCTGCATCTTGCAATAAAAAGGCAGTAAGCACTGCATCATAGGAATTTCCTGCATCTTCATGAGTAGCGTATGCACGAATAAAGAAATCATCCTTTTTATTAATCTCTATGCGATTTTGGAAAAATAATATGTCTTTCAGGCTAAAGCGATTATCCCCTTGGTAAACGGTTGTTCCTGTTCCGAAATTTGATGCGAGGATTAGTTCAACTTTTGGTTTCAACATAAAGTGAAGTGAAGCAGCTGTTTTCAAATTTTCAGTTTTATAATCAACAATGTCTTTTTCCCAATAACCCGTTCTGTGCCAACGTCTTAATCCAGGAGTATTCATAACAGCAGTTAGATCTAAGGCATTGTTAATATTTGGAGATAAATTTTCATCGCCATAACGATTAACAGCATCGTATCCACCAGGATTGTTTCTGTCTGTATCTAATCCCTCAACAGAATTAGAATTATTTGCCTCCCAATCGTCGGCTTTCATGTATGAGACATTTAGTTTAAAAGCAAAAATATCTCTCCCAGTTTTAAATTGAAATCCTTTAGCATAACGAATAGCATATTCATTTAGGAGTCGCTCTCCTCCTTTGATACTTGCGCTAAAACCTTGAAATTTAAAAGGATTTTTAGTTTGCATGCTTATGACACCATTAAAAGCATTTGGACCGTAGAAGGCAGAACTTGCACCTGATACAATTTCTACTTGCATCAAATCTAATTCTGAAGCACCCAAGAAGTTTCCAAGGGCAAAATTAAGTCCTGGAGAAGCATTGTCTACCCCGTCAATAATTTGTAATGTCCGCACAGGAGATGTTGAATTAAATCCTCTTGTGTTAACAACTTTAAATCCAATACTTGCAGAAGTTAAATCGACACCTTTCATGTGACTTAAACCATCGTAAAAATCCAAGGCTGGAGTTGCTTTAATTTCATTTAAGGACATTGTTTCAACAGATAATGCTGCTTCTTTCTCTTTTTCACTTCCAAAACCGCGCACATTTACAGTACTTAATTTCAAGATAGTATTTGATTTCAGTTTAAGCACCAGATTATCTTCAGGAGTTGACAAAAGTGTTTCTAGATTATCGTATCCTAAATTTGAAGAAACCAAAATAATAGGAAACTCTTTGTTTAATGTAATTGTGAAAAATCCTTTTTGGTCTGAAATAGCACCTATGTTTAGGTCTTTGACTTTAACTTTTACATTTTCTAAGGGTAGACTGGTATATTCGTCAATTACAGTTCCAGATATTTTTATTTGCGAAAAAACTTTGCTGCTTTTAAAAACTAGAAGGAAAAGAAGTGTAACATACAAGTACAACTTTTTTAATAATCTATGTTTAAAGTTCATTTATGAGTTATTAATTTCCGTCAAAAATAATTGTTTTATAAAATATTTTTTGGAAATATAGAAAATATAAATGGGTTTTATCCAGAAAATCTAGGTGCTTATAAATTTCTTCAAATAGATTTTAAACAATGATATTAAATATCTATTGTTTTAATATCTCTGAGAGCTTATTTAGTCAATACGCAATACCCAAACACTTTCATCTATATTCGTGTATTTTCTTTTCTCATTAATGGCTTCATTAATATCATCAGTATAGAAAACGTAAACGTTTTTTATTTCTGAGCCTTTACGTTGTATAGATTTTGTTTGAGAATATCCTTCATTCAAAAGTCCATTTTTAAATCGTTTTGCATACTCCTGAATAGCAAAACTACCAACAACAACATAATATCCTTTTTGTACTTCTGAACCATCATCACTTATAAAATCAGTAGCGGATCCTGTTCTTATTGTTTCAATACCATTATTCTTATTCTTATTTTTATTGCCTTCATAATTGGAATCTTCAGATTGATTTTTATTCAAGAGCCTTTCTATTAAACTGTCCACTAAATCTTTTTGATTAAGAGCATCTTCATATAATTTATCATTTGTTTGGATTAGACTATCAATAAGCTTTTCATGTCTATTTTGAGTTATCTCCAACTGTTTTATTTTTTTGTTTGATTCATCAGAGTTGAAATCATCTTTTTTATTTTTATCTCCGAATCGGTAACCAAGTATAAATTCATGAGACCCTTTTGTAAATTGATTTAGGTACCCAAGAGGAAAGTCATATACATATCCAATTATCATATTTTGATAGCGTAATCCAACGCTACTAGAAAATGCATAATTGCTGTGGTATGTCATACCAATCCATCCTATTTTTTTAAAATCAACTATAACATTTGCATCATACTGAAATGGAGCACCATTTACGAATCTTGCAGCTAGTAGAGGATATACTGATAAATTTTTTGATTCATTTAAAAAGAAAGTATATTTAACTGATGCTCTATAGTGTCGCGATGAGGTAAATGAAAATTTCTCTCCACTTGTATTGATGTATAAATTTGAATTTGAGAATACTTGAGGTACAGAGACACCAATTTGAAGTTCTTTTATTTTATAGAGCAAACCAAAATCAGAAGTGAAACCAGTTTTACTCCTATTACTGTTTGATACTAGCGCATCATATTCATCAATAATAATTGCTTCGTCAAATGCTATAGAATTATTGAGGATTCCTAAATTTAGTCCAAAATTTAATCCGTGATTTTCTCCGAATTTTAGTTTGTAAGAATATGAAACTACAAATGTATTTTTAGATAAAATGTCAGTTCTGTCAGTCATAGCTATGAAACCTAAGCCCATTTTATCGTATTTTGTTGGTCCGTCAACTGATAAATAAGTTGTTTGTGGACCATTTGAAATTCCAGCAAATTGACTTCTATGGGAGAAGAATGTCTGCAAAGTTGATGTTCCTACCTCTGCAGGATTAAATGAATACATATTGACGTAGTACTGACTTCCTAAGGGAAGTTGTTGACTAAATATATTTCCTCCTGTTAAAAGAGTTAAAATTATGGTTGAATAAATAATTGTTTTCATATCTTCTTTTTTGTTTAGTTTGGGCTTATTTAATATTTCTTAAAATTGTAACTGGCCCTTTATGCGTTATTTCTGAATTTGGGAACTGAATAAAATAGTAGTAGGTTGCTTCAGGCAAAAGTTTACCATTAAATGTTCCATCCCATGTATTATCATAGCTACTTGAACTATAAACTTCTTGTCCTTCTCTGTTTATTATTTTCACAGTAGTACCTGTGTAAAATAAGCTTTCAGGAATTTCCCAAAAATCATTTGATCCATCATCATTCGGAGTGATTAAACTTGGTATTGTTAGGCTATAATCATTTAAAACAGTTACTGTAATATCGTCTGAATAGGAACATCCATAAATATCTTGCACTGTTAATGTATAGATTGTTGTTGAAACAGGACTTGCAAAAGGATTACTTATTGTTGCTGAACTTAATCCAATTGTTGGGCTCCAATTGTACTCAGAAATATTAACACCACTTGTTACTAATTCAACACTTTGACCAAGACTTATTGTTTGGTCAGATCCAGCAAATGCAATCATATTAGGGTTAGTTCCAAGAGGAATAACATGAACCATAACTGGTGCAGCATAATCATAACAGTCACCTGCATATACAAATCTTCTAAAATACAAGGTGTCATTAGCTAGATAAATAGTTCCCTCATAATTTGCATTTGTATTAATTCCTGGTGCAGGATCATATGGTCCTGTTATTGATGTGCTGTATACCCAGAGATAAGTATAGTTTGTATTAGCACTTGAATTTAGAATGCCTCCAATTAAAGTAAATTCAGATCCATCACAATTTGTAGTAGTTGCTATACCACTTGTATTTCCTGTAATTGGAGGAATAACAGTAATCTCACCTAATAAAGTTTCAAATCCACAAACTGTTTCTGTAGTTATTACATAATTATAATATCCAACCGCTAAAGGAGTTCCTGAGATTGTATATTGATTTCCGCTTGTATTTGATTGTGCAATAACACCATCTGGTAAATCAATTGAAGATATTATTCCTGTGTAATCGTAAATTATAGGTGCTATACTAGTTCCAATACAAATTATTTGATTATTAGTGAACTGACCTGAAAAAATACTTAATGATGGTGCTTGCGAAGTGATTGTCCCACTTAAGCTAGTTAATAAGCAACTTGGAGACCCAGTAGGAATTCCATTTACGGTATAAGTATAGGTGCCAAAATTTGGAGTTCCTGAAATTACAACTTGCCCACCTATAAAGTTCCAAGAAATTCCATTGTAAGGTGTACTAGCTAAAACAGTAGTACCATCAATAGTAACAGAAGGGATTGTCGTTCCTGATCCAAGTATATCTAAAACATTAAATATAATCGGATCTATTGGAATATTTGAGCATAAAACTTGATCAACAAGACCAGAATTTATATTGTTACTCAATGTAGGTATTGAAGGACTAATATTTATTGTTATGTCTTGATAACTACTATCAGTATTACAAGCATAATTCAATGAAGTATTTAGTCTTAGAATGGCAGTACCCGATACAGATCCTGATGTAAATGTTGGATTTAATGTATTTGCCCCGATTAAATTACAACCTGCAGGCGCACTTATCAGCGTCCAATTAAAAGAAGTTGCGTTCGAAGTTATTCCAGATAAAGTAAATAGAGAACCTGGACATAATGTTAGTGTTGAAGGCATACCTATTACTGCTGCAGAAGTTGTACCCAGTGTTTGAATAGTAACATTTACAGGATCTGAGGTATCAAAGCAACCAGTAGCAGGGTCAGTAACGATTACTTCGTATGTTCCTGAAGTAGTAGCGAGTACAAACTGATTCGTTTCAAAGCCTAAATTAGGGCTATTCCAACTATAGTACATACTGCTTGGAGCTGCTGTTAATCCTATTGTTCCACCAGGACAAAGTAAAATTGGATTTGGTGAATTAAGATAATTAATTTCAGCTGTTGGGTTAGGGTTTATGGTTACTTCAACTTCTGAGGATATTTTAAAACAGTTATTATTGTTCCCTACTTCCACGGAATAAAATCCAGAGCTTGTTGCTGGATAATTAATGGAATTTGCCCCAGTTATATTTACCCCATTAACTCTCCATTGATAGCTTGTAATTCCAATTCCACTTACAGATAAAAAAACAGAGTTTCCTTGGCAGACCTCTGTATTTCCTGGAATACCAGCTCCAATTGCAGTAATTAATGGAGTTGGTAGAGGATTTACCGTTACTGTAATAGGGTTAGAAGTTGTAAAACATCCAGATGGATTATAATTTGTAACTGTATAAATTCCTGACTGCGATACTGGTATACTTGGAATACCTGAGGCAATTATAGTATTCCCACCAGTACTTAATTGCTGCGACCATACGTAGTTATCTGACATTGGATTAGATTGTAATGTAATCGTATCCCCTTGACATAAAGTAGGTAAACTATTTGGCGTAATAAAAGCCACTGGGTTAGAGTTAAACACCACAGGAACAGGTGCAGAAGTAGCGGAACAGCCATTAGCATCTGTTATCTTAACTGAGTAAGTACCACTTGAAGTTATAGGAGGTGTTGCAATAGACGTAAAACTAGAAGGAGACCATAGATAGGTTAAACCTGAACCAGTTGGATCAGCAGTAAGTACAACAGATTGTCCGTCACATAATGGTGTTGTTATCCCACTTGCAATTATTGATGGAGTAGGTAGAGGATTTACTGTTACAGTTAAAGATGCAGTGTTTTCACAATTTGTAATAGGGTTTGTTACTAAAACCGAATACATGCCAGTTTGAGTAATATTTTGTGAAGCTAAAGATGGATTTCCTAGAGGTAGGCCACTAGTAGACCATTCATAAATGTTACCACTCGGGCCTGCTGTAAGAGTTACAAATGCACCAGGATCTGCACAAAATGTTGTTGCAGAACCAGGAGTTATTGAGGCAAGAGGTAAGGGATTTACAACAATTGGTATAGAATTAGAAACAGCAGAAATACATCCGTTAGAATTAGTAGTAGTAACAGTATACGTACCACTTTGTGTAGCTATAAAATTAGGTGAGGATGATGCCGCTTGGGTTGGTAAAGTAGGTGATACACATGTCCATTGGTACAAGTTAGATCCGGGTGTTGCTTGCAGTGTTACAGAAGCTCCAGGGTCTGCGCAAAATTCGGTTGTGCTTAGTGCAGTGATTACAGGAGTAGGATTTGGATAAACTATAATAGTTAAAGGGGATGATGTTTGAGATGAACATCCAAGACTATTAGTCTCAATTAATGTGTAAGTTCCTGATAATGTTATATTTACAGGGTTGCCTGATATATATGGAATACCATTCCTAAACCATTGATAGGTACTACCACTATTAATTGTTGCTGATAGATTAATTGATAAACCTTGGCAAAACTGAAGTGGACTTCCCGTTTGTGGGATTATTACCGGTGTTGCAGGTATCGGATCTATAGTTATGGATGTTGGATTAGATGGTAAGCTAGAACAACCGTTACTATTTGTAGCAATAACTGAATAGGTACCTGTACTAGCCGGGTTGTGAGATGGGGAATTTGAACCAACATTGACAGTTCCGTTTTTCCATTGATATATTGGGAAAGTACTAGGTGAAGCCGTAAGAGTTAAAAGTGGGTTTCCTGCACATGAATTCAATGGACCAATTGGAGAGATGCTTGGTGCTGATGGATTTGGATATATTGTAATTGGCATGGGGGCTGAAGTGGCAGAACAATTCGTTACTGTATTAGTAACAGTCACAGTATATGGACTAGATTGACTAGCAAGTGAAAGATTTATCGTTGGGGATGTTAGCCCATTGCTCCAAACATGAGTATATCCAATTTGAGGATCAGCTGTAAGAGTAATTGAAGATGTTCCTTCACAAAATGTTGTAGATGATCCTGCTGGTAGGGTTATTGAAACAGGTATGTTTGGATGAATTGTTACCGTAACTGGTGCAGAGAAACTAGAACAAAAAGTCCCTAATGTTGAAGTAGCTTTTACACGATAAGTACCTGAGCTAGTTGCAATATAGGAACTGTTAGTGCCAGGACCTTGTACTAGAATACCTGCAGAGTTAAACCACTCATATGTGCAAGCAGTTAATGGAAAAATACCACCTACAGATAGATTTACTGATCCGCCAAAGCAAGCTTCTAGACTTACTGGTGAACTAATAATGATTGGTGATGGGTTTGGAATATAGTTTACGGTTACACTATTTGAAATTGCACTACAACCATTTATTGTAACTGTTACATTATATATTCCTGAACTTGATATTACATTAGTATTTGAGCTTCCCCAACTAAAAGAATATCCTGGACTGTTAAATGCAGTCAATACTAAATTGTCTCCAGCACAAACTGTTATAGGTCCGGCAGGTGTAATTGCTGCTGTTGGAAGAGGATTTACTGTAATAGGTGTAGTAGACGAGTTGCTTTCACAAAGGGTAATAGGATTCCTTGCTTTAACATAGTAAATCCCTGAATTTATTATAGTGTAAGTTGTTCCTGTAAATACAGGCGCACTTCCACCTGACAAATACCAATCATAAATGTGTCCAACAACTTGATTAGAAACAATTAGATTAACAGAAGCTCCAGCGCAGAAAGTAGTAGGACCTGAAGCTATAACTATTGGCACTATTGGAAGAGGGTTTACATTTACTATGTAGGGTAATGATAAAGCGTTACATCCATTGCTATTAGAAACAGTAACAACATAACTTCCAGTCGCAGTAACATTATTTATATTATCATCTGTTAAAGATCCACCAGCATTACTTGCACTTGGTGTCCATGTGTAAGTTAGATTTGGATCGTACGAGCCAGCTGATAGTGTTACACTGTTACCTTGGCAAATTGGAGTTGCAATGTTTGAGCTGATTATAGGAGTTGATGGGTTAGCATTTACTGTAACAGTAATTAGATTGCTAGAAGATGAACACAAAGGAGATAAAGTACTTGTTGTAACTAAATAATAGGTTCCAGAACTAGTAGCAGAATAGGTTGCACCACCAATTTGCACTAACCCAATACTTGTCTCGTACCATCTATGTGTAGTATTATTTGTAGGATTATTAAAGGTAAGAATTAATGAATTTCCACTACAGATTGCTGTAGTAATGGGTGAAGTAATAATTGGAGTTATTGGATTAGCAGTTACTGCTACAGTTTGAGTTGGTGATGTATTAACACAGCCAAAGCTATTTGTTACAGTAACACCATAAGTCCCAGTTGTACTAACTGTAATTGCTGATAAAGTTGATCCATTAAAAGGGGAGCCAGACCAAACATAACTATTACCAGTTGGACCTGCAGTTAAGATTACATTACTACCTTGACAAAAAGTCGTAGATCCACTTGGTGTAATTGTAGCAATTGGATTTGGATTTATTTGAATTGTTTGTGGTAAGGAAAAACCTACACAACCCGTTGTAGGGTTTGTCGCTTGTAAAGTATAGGTGTATGTTCCAGCTAAACTTGTACTTAAAAAAGTAAGATTTGCAGCTGAAGTAGTAGAAGTAAGTGCAGCTGGTGATCCAGTCCATGAATACGCATATACAGTTGGAATTGTCAGAGCTGGAACGACAGCTGAGTTTAAGGTAACAGTACCAGATTGGCAGTAGTTTGTAGGTCCATTAGGAGTAATAGTTATACTAGGTAGCGGATTAAACGTTACAGGGATAGAATTTGATATTGAAGAACAACTAGTTGTAGTATTGGTATGCGTTACAAAATAAGCCCCAGTTCCATTAGAGCTTGGTGTAATACTATTTGTTTGATTATTACCAGGTGTTGTACCACCATTCCAAGAATAAGCAATACCCGGAGCTGCAGGCGAACTAGTTAGTAATACATTTGAAGTAGGGTAGGCACACAAAGTTTGTGCTGAGCTAGTAAGTGTAGGGATAGACGGATTAGGATTAAATGTAACAATAACAGGAGCTGAGGTTGCAGAACAACCATTTATTGTTACTGTGTAAGTATAAGAACCTGACCCACTAATTGAATTACTAATAGTCGTAGCTAATAAGTTTGTTGGTGTGCCACCATTCCATAAATTTGTACCGGCTCCAGATGGGCTTGTTGCAGTTAATATTTGAGTTTGACCTACACATAAACTTATTGGTCCAGCAGGTGATATAGTTGGAGTAATTGGTGTTGGAGTCATGATTACGGGATATGTTAAAGATGTACTAGAACATCCATTACTATTTGTAATAGTTACAGAATAAGTCCCTCCTGTACTAACAGTATATATATTTTGTGTTGGACCTGCAATGCCGCCACTCGGAGACCACGTATATGTGCAATTTGCTACTAATGGTGTTGATAATGTTGTAGATGTACCAGCACAAAATGGAGTGATTCCAGATATTACAGGAGTTGTAGGTAGTGCATTAATAGTAACAGTTGATGAATTAGCAATACAACCATTAGGGTCTGTTAATCTGACATAAACGTTCCCAGCTGTTGTTGATGTATAAGTATTTGTGCCAGAGACACAGGGCCCACCATTAAAAATCCAACAATATGAATATGATACTATAGGAATTCCCGATGCTGTTAATACTGCACCAACGCAAAGGTTTGTAGTTGGATTTATTATAGCTGTAGGGTTTGGATTAACAGTAATTACAATAGAATTTGATTGTACTGAACATAATGTGTTAGAATTTGTAATGATACAATAATATGTGCCTGAGCTTGTAGCATTTTGGTTTATTCCAACTCCAAGTGGGCCACTATTATTATACCATTGATAAGTATAAGTAGTACCAATTGGTGCAGTTGGCCCTACAAGAGTAGCAGATCCTCCTTGGCAAAATGTATTAGTCCCTGGAACCTGAATTGTTATTGTATTAATAGGGCTGGTAAGTGTAGTCACAGTATAGTTAATTGATTGTGAAGAACAACCTGTAGTATTATCTGTAATTACTACATAGTAAGTTCCGGGGCTACATGCCACGTAGTTAGAATTAGTTCCAATTGGTAAAATACTTGCAGTAGTATACCATGCATATAATGTATTAGGTGAATTCACAGCATTTAAAGTAACACATGACCCAGCACAAATATTTAATGCGCCTGATTGAGTAATAACAGCAGAAGGTCGAGGATTGATGGTTAGATTTAGTGACGTACTCGCTGAACAACCTGCTTGAGTTACTGTCAATGTGTAAAGGCAGGAAACGCTGACACTTAAGGTAGATGTACTACCTGAATTACTACAACCAGACCATGAATTTCCGGTAATGTAATTAGAGCCTAAAACAACACTACCTCCGGCCGCAACGCATATAGGTGATGGTGGAGCGGTAATAATGGGTGTAGGAAGAGGTATCATAGTAACAGTGTAAGTAGCATAATTTGACCAACATCCTGTAATTGTATTTCTGATTCTTACAGAATATGAGCCGGGGCTAGATACTATTATTGAATTAGTGAAACTTCCATTAGACCATTCAAAATCTGTATTTGGTAAATTTGGAACAGATAATGTAATTGATGAACCAGAACAGAAAGTTGTTGATGTAAGACCTCCAGTTGCTAAAATAGTTGGTGTAGTTGGAGCAGGGTTGATTGTAACTAATTGGGGTAACGAAGTATTAGTACACGTTAAAGTGCTAGGTGTAAATGCACTATTGGAATAAATAATAGAATGGGTAACTGTATAGTTTCCAGTACTGCAGTAAGATGCATTAATTGCATTTCCTCCTCCACTACTCCATGAATAAGACATGTTTGGTAATGGTAAAGTGTTAGAAAATAAAGTTACACAATTAGGAGAACATTCAGTTCCAGATGAAGGAAGAGAACTAACAATAGATGGGACTGGTGGTAAAGGCATTACTCCAATTGAAATAGTACTTGAAATAGCTGAACAACCGTTACTACCCATAATTTCAGCATATATTACATCTGATGATGCAGGATAAGCCCAAGTATATGGAGATCCAATACCAATTAAACCATCGTTTGAATCATACCAATCTACAAATGATATTGAAGGGCCAGTCGGACCGCTTAAAGTTGTAGATTGCCCAAGACACAAAAATCTAGGATTAGCTGATACAACTGTACTTGGTAGGGGTAATACTGTAACAATAATTGGTGAAGTAGTTGTAAATGAGCAAGAAGTTGTTGGGTCTGTTACTCTAAGAGTGTAGTTACCAGGTAGGGAAACGGAGTAGGTTTCAAATCCGGTACTTATTACTCCAGAATTACCAGGTTCAGTTGCAGAACCACCTGTAAGTAACCACTGATAATTGAACCCAATATTAGAATATAATTCAAGTTCAGCATTAATACCACTACAATTAGTAGTAGACGTAATTGCATCAGCAGAGGCAATTGGAATTGGATTAATCGTAACTGTTGTAGTTGTACTTACTGCAGGGCAACCTCCTGATGCAAGAGTTGTATATGTTACAGTGTGAGTTCCTGTTGGATTTGTACTTGGAATGATTGCTCCTGTACTTGCATTGATGCTGCTCAATGTAGGTGATGAGTAAGTGCCCGGTTGGTAGCCATTAGTACCATTTAAAGTAGGTAGTTGTTGAGATGTAATTGAGTTACACCATGGCGATAAAGGATAGCTAAGATTAGCTATTGGTAATTCAGTAATTGTTACATTTGTTGTAGCTAAAACTGGTGCGCAACCATTAGCTGCAGCAATTGTGTAGGTTACTGTATAAAACCCTGGATCACTTGCACTTGGATCAATATCTCCAGTATTAGATGAATTAAAAACTAATCCTGATGGGAATGCACTGTATGTGCCGACTGTGTAAGGCCAAACTGAGGGGGAACCTCCACTATAGATTGTTCCATTTGATCCATTTAAGGAAACTGATTGTAGGCCAGCAGTAGTGCAAAATGATGGGCTACTATAGCTTATGGATGTTACTGTAGGCTTAGAATTTACACATATTGAAGAAAGATTTATAGGTGAGGTACCACTACAGCCACCTAAGGACGGTGAACTGTAAATAGCATTCAAACAACCGGATGTAGCGGGAGTACCGGTAATTGTAAAAGTATGTCCACTTGTAAATCCAAGGTACGAAATTGCATTGCAAGTTGATGTCAAGCCATTTAACGAGCCTGAAGTAAGTGTTGGACATGCTCCGCCTGAAATTGTATAAA
This sequence comes from Chitinophaga pinensis, assembly GCA_945883825.1. Lineage (GTDB taxonomy): Bacteria > Bacteroidota > Bacteroidia > Flavobacteriales_D > Crocinitomicaceae > UBA952. The sequence continues at coordinate 50,673 of CAMCYF010000013.1, read as the reverse complement.
CAATCGGAATAATAGGTGATCCGACACAATAATTTGAATTAGGATTACTCACAGAAATGGATGGTACTGATCCTAAAACTTGAATATTTATAAATTGTGGATTTATTTGTGTTGGTATTGGAGTTGTGATAATTAGAGAAACTTGGCCAACACCGGCTGAATTAAAAAATATAGGAGGTGGGATGGGTAAACTTGAATTAGCAGGGGTTCCATTAGTAAATGACCAAGCATATGTCGAACCTGCTGGAACTGAACCAGTATAACTAAAAGTTGCACTATTCCCAACGCAAACTATGTTCGTCGAGGGTACAATTTGCGAAAAGCTTATAGAAGAAAAAACAAGTATATTGATAAATAATAGTAGTAAATTTCTCATTTTTATTATTGTTAAATTATTGATTTTGAATGGTTTTTTATTTTTTAGAAGTACAAATTTAGGTCTTTATTTCAAGAAAAAAAATATTATTCTAGTATCGCCTAAACGCAAGTTTATTTTAATAAACATTTTAGTAATTTTGTTGAGAGATATCATTTAAGAATGTTAAAGATAAAAATACTATTAGTAGAAGATGATTTGAATCTTGGTCTTATTATTTCAGATCATTTAAAATCAGACGGTTATTCAGTTACACTATGTTCAGATGGTTTTGAAGGTATGCAGCGTTTTAACAAAGAAAAATTTCACCTTTGTATTTTTGATGTTATGCTGCCTAAAAAAGATGGCTTTACCTTAGCACGAGACATTCGAAAAATGAATTCAGAAATTCCAATTTTATTTCTTTCATCAAAAGGTATGACAGAAGATAAAGTGGAGGGGTTTAACGCTGGTGGAGACGATTATTTGAGTAAACCATTTTCAATTGAAGAATTACAACTACGCATTAAAGCATTGTTAAAACGAATTAATATTAGAGTAGAGCTTGAAGAACAAACTAAATTTGCTCTTGGAATTTTTATTTTCGACACTGAAAACCAAACCTTAGTGTCCAAAGATGAAGTCAAGTCTTTAACAAAAAAAGAAGTTCAGATACTTAAAATTCTTTACAAGTATAAAAATCAAGTTATTTCTAGGGAAGTTATTTTAAATTCTGTTTGGGGTCAAAATGACTATTTTGTTGGTAGAAGTTTAGATGTTTTTATTACAAAACTCCGAAAATATTTGCGCGAAGAGCCAAAAATTCTTATTTCTAATATTCATGGTGTGGGTTTTAAATTTGAGTTGTCAGAATGAGTACACTGATTCTTCATATAGAAACGGCAACAAAAGTCTGTTCTGTTGCCTTATCTCTAGATGGGAATTTAGTAGCAATAAAAGAAAGTACTTCAGATGCTTATATTCATGGAGAGTCTTTGACTTTATTTATTGAAGAGGTTTTTCGTATAGCAAATTTAAAAATAGAACACTTAGCTGCTGTCTCTATTTCTTCAGGTCCAGGTTCGTATACTGGCTTGAGAATTGGAGTTTCAACAGCAAAAGGGCTGTGTTTTGGTTTGCAAATCCCCCTCATACAAATACCAACGCTTGCTTCTTTAATGCAAATCTTTAGTAGTGATGTGCCAAGACAAAATTTACTCGCCGCGCTAGACGCCAGAAGAATGGAAGTTTATAGTTTAATGCAAGCGCCAGATGGAACGATTTTGAAATCTTTGAGTGCAGATACTGTAAATGAAAATTCCTATTCCGAATTTGATCCATTTGTTTGTTTTGGAGATGCTACAATTAAACTCAAGGAATTGTGGGCAAATAGAGATATTATTTTTAAAGACAACATTTATTGTTCTGCTAAGGGTCAGGTAAATCTTGCCTACAGTAAATTTAAAGCGCAGGAATTTGAAGATCTTGGAAATTTTGTGCCACTCTACCTCAAGGAATTTCAAACAAATTTGTAAGATTTTTTTTTAAAAAATTACCAGCTAAATTGATTGTTTTGTTTGAGACATTGTTACCTTTGCAGAAAGTCGAATGAAATGACTGAAGAAATTCAAAAAATTATAGACCAAATACATAGCAAAAGCATGGCTTTGCATAAAGTTTTGCTTGAAGAACGCGACAAAAATGGTCATTTGAATTCAGAAATTGAACGATTGAATAAGTTGCTTGATGAGAAAAAAGAAGAGTGTTTTTCGCTATCAAAAAATCTAGATTCTGTTCAATTAGCATTGAGTTTGACTGAAAATAAAGTTATTGAAAATCCTGTTCAATCTATTGGAAAAAGTGAGCAGGAAATAGATGAATTAGTTAAAGAAATTGAATTCTGTATAGAACAGCTTAAGCAATAAAAAATGGGTGTAATTTCATTAAAAGTTGTAATTGCCGGTAGAACATATCCTTTAAATGTTTCTGAAGAGGAGCAAGGAAAAGTATTGAAAGCTGCCAAGGATATCAACAAGGCCTTTGAATTATTGCGAACAAATTATGCTGTAAAAGATCCTCAAGATTTGTTGGCCATGTCGGCGCTACAATTGCTCTCCAAGAACCAAAGTAGTGCAAAGACAGAAACTGTTACACTTCCTGCTGATTATACTTCCATAGAAAATGCATTGGCACAACTTGCAAATGACATAGAGGAACTCAATTAACTTTAAATAGCTCATCTTCTTTTCAATAACTATTTATTCATTTATAAAAATAAGTAGTATGGAAATCGTATTAATATTATTGGGTTTGATTGGGGGAGGAGCTGCCACATTCTTTATTCAAAAGACTGCGCTAAAAGCTCAGACAGCTAAAGTTTTAAAGAATGCTGAAGTCGAAGCAGAGAACATCCGAAAGGAACGCGCGCTGCAAGCCAAAGAAACTTTTTTGAAGCAGAAGGAAGAACATGATACTTTCATTAAGGACCGAGAAAGAAAATTGCAGTCAAATGAAGACAGGGCTCGTTCTAAAGAAAAAAATATCGACCAAAAATTAGAGGAATTTGAACGAAAAGACCAGGAAATAGAAAAGTTAAAATCTACCTACGAATCTAAATTTGAGATTTTAGAACTTCGAATGCAAGATGCCGATAAAACACAGCAAAGACGTGTTGAGGAACTTTCTAAGATTAGTAATATGTCTGCTGAAGATGCAAAGAAAATGTTAATGGAAGCATTGACAGATGAGGCTCGAACTGGTGCCATGGCAACTATAAAAGAAATTACAGAAGAAGCAAAATTAAATGCTAATCGAGAGGCACGAAAGATTGTAATTCAATCTATTCAGCGTGTGGCAACTGAACAAGCAATTGAAAATTCTGTAACTGTTTTTAACATCGAATCCGATGAGGTAAAAGGTAGAATTATTGGTCGCGAGGGAAGAAATATTCGTGCAATTGAGGCTGCTACGGGAGTTGAAATAATTGTAGATGATACGCCTGAAGCAATTATTTTATCGTGCTTTGATCCTGTTAGAAGAGAAATTGCGCGTTTGGCGCTACACCAATTGGTTTCTGATGGCCGTATTCATCCTGCTAGAATTGAAGAGGTTGTTGCAAAAACCCGTAAACAATTAGATGAGGAAATTGCTGAAACTGGTCGTAGAACGTGTATTGACCTAGAAATTCATGGCTTACACCCAGAATTGATGCGCATGATTGGAAGGATGAAATACCGCTCTTCTTATGGACAAAATTTATTGCAGCACTCTCGTGAAGTTGCAAATTTATGTGCTATTATGGCGGCAGAACTTGGACTCAATGTTAAACTAGCAAAGCGCGCTGGTCTTTTACACGATATTGGAAAAGTGCCTGACGAAGAACCAGAATTACCACACGCTATTCTTGGAATGAAGGTAGCAGAAAAATTTGGTGAAAAAGGCGAAGTTTTAAATGCCATTGGTGCTCACCACGATGAAATTGAAATGACCACACTTATTTCTCCTATTGTTCAAGTGTGTGATGCTATTTCTGGAGCTCGACCAGGAGCTAGAAGAGAAGTTGTTGAAGCTTACATTAAGCGAATAAAGGATTTAGAAAGTCTTGCATTGTCGTATGATGGTGTTACGAGTGCTTATGCAATTCAGGCTGGAAGAGAATTAAGAGTGCTGGTTGAGGCAGAAAAAGTAACAGATCAACGTTCTGAGGAACTTTCTTTTACGATTTCACAGCGAATTCAAACTGAAATGACCTATCCAGGACAGGTGAAAGTAACCGTTATCCGAGAAAAAAGATCGATTAGTATTGCTAAATAGAACAAAGATTTTCTATGTTTTTATTGCTGTAAAAGGATGAATAAAATTGTAAAGCCTTTTAAATATAATTCTGCGATACAAGTTAATGCCTCAAAAAGTTATGCCCAACGTGCGCTAATTCTTAGTGCAATTTCTATTGGAGAATCTCATTTAAAAAACATCGATGATTCAGCTGATGTGCAAGCAGTTCTCGCGTGTATTAATGAACTAGGCGCTAAAGTAAAGCAAGTTTCACCCAAAGAATTTCAAGTAATACCGGCAAAGAGGGAATTGAAAGAAAATCTTATTTTGAATGTCGGCGAATCAGGACTTGCATTGCACTTACTTGCTTTTATTGCCACACAATTTTGTAAAGATTTTGAAGTGATTGGAACAGGTACTTTGCTCAAGCGCTCCCAAAAGAAGCTTATTGATTTACTAGAATCTTGTGGCCTAAATGTTTCGCATACTAATTTTCACCTACCACTTAGAATTCGTGGTATTTTGAATCCCTCAAATGTTGTTTTTGATGCTTCTGAGAGTTCTCAAGAGGTAAGTGGCATGCTTATTACTTTTCCGCTTTTAAATAATCCGTCTTCATTGAAAATTATTTCTCCTGTAAGTCAACCTTATATTGAAATGACCTTAGAAGTTATGCGTGATTTCAGCATTCAATTGGAGAAAAAAAATACTGTGTTTCATTTTCACGGAAAGCAACATTATACAGGTAATACATATGAAATTGAAGGTGATTGGAGTGGGGCAGCTTCTCACATTGTTGGGGCAGTAATTTCTGGAAAACTAGCTTTATCAGGATTAAATCCCACTTCTAAGCAAGCTGACAGAGCAATTTTAGAAGTTGTAAAGTCTGCTGGCTGTAAATTTCATTTTGAAGATTCTATTCTTCATCTAAATAATAATCAAAAAATCAAACCTTTTTTATTTGACATTCTAAACTGCCCAGATTTATTTCCTGTTCTTGCTATTCTAGCTTGTGCAACAAATGGATGTTCCGAGATTTCTGGCATTCATCGATTGCTAAACAAAGAATCTAATCGTTTGACCTCAGTTCAAGAAATGCTTTTGCGCTTTGGTGTTGAAAGTAGTGTTGAAAATGACACGATTTTTATTCAAGGAACGGGAAAAGTAAAAGCTGCAGAAGTAGACTCATACAATGACCATAGAATTGTGATGGCTGCTGCAATTGCAGCAACAATTTCTGATGGGCCAATCTGCATTCTAAACGCTGAAGCTATTCAGAAATCCTACCCAACATTTTTTGACGTACTTTTAGCGTGAGACTTGTTTTTGGTTCAGCTCTGTATATGAAAAGAAATCTAAATCGATGTATTTTAAACGATTAACGATGCCATCTCGCTTCTCTTTAGGCAAGTTTTTTTCTTTTAAAAGTAGCGAATAATAATAGCGAATTTTACTAGTGTCTCTGGGTTCAATAAGTACATCGTAGGTGCTCGCCATGCTCTCTAATATAAAGTCCCTATTTTTGTAATTAGGAAAACTAAGTAATAAAGTGTCGCCATATGCAAGTGCTTTCTCTTCCGCATTCAATTCTGAAAATTTCATATGTATTTTAAACAAACAATCTGCTGAATAGTTATCTTTTGGGAATGCAGTATAATAAGCAGTTAAACGATTAATTAATTCAATACTCGTCAGGTTTGGAATAGGTTCACTTGATTGTTTTTGCAGCGCTGAGATTGAATCTTCCATTTCTGTAATCTTGTTTTTTAGAGCTTCACGGCTATTCCCATCAACTTTAGGCTTGTTTCCGCAACTGTTCAAAAGCAAACAAATACAACTTAATACGATTGTAATTTTTCTCATAGTAATTTTGATTTTTTAGTTTCAGGAAAACGCATTTTATAATCTATTTCAATGTTTCCACTTGATATATTTTGTAGTCTTTTTATAAGCATTTTTCTTTTTAACGGTGCAAGATGATCTGTAAATAAGACTCCTTCGATATGGTCGTATTCGTGTTGAATGATTCTTGCTGCATAACCATCGTAGTGCTCTTCGTGAAACTTCCAATTTTCATCGAAGTAGCTAATTAGTAGTTTTTCATGACGAATAACATTTTCACGAATTTTTGGAATGGACAAGCATCCTTCTTGAAAAGCCCATTTTTCGCCACTTTCTTCCTCTATGATTGGATTTATAAAGACTTTTTTAAAATTTTCAATGCCAATTGCTTTTGGATCAATTTCTTCGCCTTCTTCATTTGCAAAGGGTGAACCATCAATAATAAAAAGACGGATGCTTTTTCCGATTTGTGGGGCTGCTAATCCAACTCCTTTTGCTTTATACATCGTTTCGAACATATCAGCAATTAAGGTTTTTAAATTCGGATCATTTTCTGCAAGTTCCTCCGTTTCTTTTTTTAAAACGGGATCACCATAAGCTACAATTGGTAAAATCATCTACTATATTTTCTACAAAAATAAGAATTTGTTTTTTTTAGCTAAGCGCAAACTTTGTTTTTATAAATTATTTATCATTCGATTTCAAATATTCCTGAAGAATTATTGCAGCACTGATTTTATCAACTAATCCTTTGTTCTTATGTTGTTTCTTTTTCCCAATCCGATGAATAGCTTCCATAGCCTGCGAGGAAGTATAACGTTCGTCTTGTAGATAAACTGGAATTAATGGAAATTGCTTTTCCAATGCTTCCTTCAATAATCTTACATTTTCGCTGATATGTGTATCTGTCCCATCTAAACGCAGAGGATAACCAAGAACAAGCGCTTCAATTTTTAATTTTGGTATCGCTTCTATTAAATAGCTCATAAGTTGTATAGAAGCAACAAAAGTATGAGGTACTGCAAGTATTCCTAAATCATCAGTAATGGCAATACCAGTTCTTTTTAACCCAAAATCAATTCCTAACAATTTTGCCATTCTCAAAGTTAATAAGAATTTGTGTTTTAGGACTTAAACAATAGATATAACTATTTTAGAAACTTTTTAATGTAAAATAGTTTCCATTTGGAATATTGTACCTAAATTTGCGTTGTGAATGACAAAAAAATAGAAATTTTAACACGTGCAGCTAGTGTATTTTTGCGACTTGGACTGCGAAGTGTTACAATGGATGACATCACATCTGAATTAGGAATTTCTAAGAAAACACTTTATCAGTATTTTTCAGATAAAGATTCTTTAATTAACGCAATTATCGATTTAAAGTTGGAAAACGATAGAGCAATTTGTCTTTCTGGAATTGAAAATACAGAAAATGCCATTGCTGCATTATTTCTTATTAGTAAGGCAGTTTGTGAAAATGTAGGTTCCGTAAATCCAACCGTTTTTTATGATTTACGAAAACATTATCCAGGTGCTTGGCAAAAAGTGTGTGACCACAAAATGACTTTCGTTTACGATATGATTTTGAAGAATATTCAAAGAGGAATTAAGGAAGGAATTTATCGTGAAAACATGAATCCAGAGGTAGTTGCAAGATTGTTTGTTGCTTATGGAGATATTATTATGTCTGGTGAGATTTTTCCATGGCCTGAATTTCACTACGACCAAGTATACTTTGAAACCACTAGCTTTCACATCTACGGAATGTCAAATAAAAAAGGAATTGAGTATTTAAATAAAAGAGAATTAAATGAATAAGTTGCTATGTTTTTTCTTGTTGATTTCATCAACAATTTTTGGTCAGAATAACATGTCCTATAGTTTATTAGAAGCACAAGATTTTGCATTAAAGAATCACTTAAGTATAAAAAATAGTGCTCTAGCAATTGAGAAGTCAGAAGAACAAAAAAAAGAATACCTGGCAATTGGTTTGCCACAAGTATCAGCAAATAGCGGATTTAATAATTTCCTCAACTTACCTGTTCAAGTAGTTTCCGCTAAGTTTATAAATCCAAATGCTAATGAAGGTGAGGTAGTTAGTTTTAAAGGTGGAACTGATTACAGTCTTTTGGGAAATATTCAAGTAAATCAGCTATTATTCAACGGATCCTATTTTGTTGCCTTATCTGCTTCAAGGGTGCTAATAGAAATGCAAAAGACCTTAGATCTTCAAACAAAGGAGGATGTTGTATTTAATGTTAGTCAAGCATATCACCTTGCTGCTGTAGCAAAAGAAAATTTGATTTTTGTTGATTCAATGCTTTTATTATCTGAAAAATTACTTGAAAAACAAAAAAGTTTTTTTGAAGTAGGAGTAATTACACAAGAAGAAGTAGACCAAATGAATTACGCTGTATTATCCGCAAAAAATGCGCATGAATCATCAAAACTTCAATACAATAATGCGCTAGCAATACTTAAGTTGGCAATGTTTTTACCTTTAGACCAAGAGATTAGTTTGACGGAAACAACATCCGATTTACTAAAAAAATCTTTGTTGACAAAAGGAGGTTTTATTACAGATAATTTCAATTTAAAGATCTTAGAAAAGCAAATTTTATTAGATAAATTAGACTTAAAGAATAAAAAAATGGCTTTTTTACCTATTCTAAAAGCTCAATTTCAGCATTCTTATGTTGCCTATCGAAATGAACTAAATTTCTTTGCAAATCAGTCGTGGTATCCTCAAACATCTTGGGGGATTCAATTTAGCATTCCAATTTATTCAAGCGGATCTGGTCGTGCGATTGTTTCGCAGTCAAAAATAAAGTTAATGCAAGATCAAAATACACTTAAAATAACAGAACAAGCTCTAAAAATGCAAGAGATTCAAGCCTCTAATAATTTCATAGGCGCGAAACAGAAGCTTGCCCTACAAAAAGAGAATATTGAACTTGCCGGAAAAATCTATTCAAATACATTGCTAAAAGAAAAAATTGGAAAGGAGAGCAGTATTGTTGTTACACAGAAATACAACCAATTAATGATTGCCCAATCTCAATATATTGGTTCTATGGTAGAACTCTTTCAATCAAAAATAACACTAGATAAATTATACAATCAAATTTTAACAACAAAATAATACTAAACATGAAATTAATTATCAAACTGACTTACATTGTAATTTTAGCAGCATCTTTTTCGGCTTGCAGCTCAGAAGAAAAAAAGACTGTTGCAGAAACATCATTTCTTCCACTTGTGGAAATTGAAACTGCAGATGTAAAAGCTTTTAAGCATACTATAAATGCGCAAGGAAATGTAGAAACTGACCAAGATATTTTACTAACTGCAGAGATGGGGGGATTGATTACGAAAGTGAATGTGAAATCTGGAGATCGAGTTGCAGCAGGTCAAACTCTTGTTGTATTGGATGCAGCACTAATAAATTCTGGAGCACAAGAAATCGAAACACAACTTGAATACGCAGAATACATGTTAAAAAAACAGGAGGAATTAAAATCCAAAGGTATTGGTTCAGAATTTGATTATGAAACTGCACGAAATGCTGTAAAATCATTACGAGCTAAATTAAATTCTTTAAATACGCAACGAGGAAAGTCAGCGATTAAAGCTCCTTTTTCTGGAATTATTGATGTTGTTTATGCGAAGCAAGGACAGATGGCTGGACCTCAATCTCCTTTATTACGATTAGTAAACAATTCAAATGTAGAAATAACAGCTTCAATTTCTGAAAAACATCTTAATAAGATAAAAGTCGGTACACTCATAGAAGTTTCATTTCCAAATTTTAACAATACTATTCTAAATTTAAAAGTAAATACTGTTGGAAATTTTATAGAGCCAACTAATAGAACTTTTCGAATTGCTGCAAAGGTTAGTGGTAATAAAGAGTTATTGCCAAATATGTTGGCTGAGCTTAGAATAACTGATTTTACTGTTGAAAATGGCTTAGTAATTCCCGCAAAGAGCATTTTAAAATCTCAAGATAATTCCGATTATGTTTGGGTGGCTCTTCCTTCATCAAAAGGTAATTTTAAAGTACAAAAAATAGCTATTGAGCTAATTGAAAATCAAGATGGTGAAGCACTTATAAAGGATAATGCAGCAATTAAGAAGGGAACAAAAATTATTGTTGAAGGAGCAAGAGGAATAACAGAAAAAGATCAAGTTAGAATAAAATAATGTCACTAAAAATGGAGAATAACTCAAAAAGTTTTGGACTAACAACAATTTCTGTTAACAACAGAAAAACTGTATTCCTTATTTCTTTTATCATATTAATAGCTGGTTTTTTGGCCTATAATTCAATGCCTAAAGAAAATTTCCCGGAATTAAAAATCCCTGAAATATATGTTGGTATTGCCAAGCCTGGATCGTCACCAGAATTCATGGCTAAAAAAATTACGCAATCTGTAGAGAAAGAAATTGGCGGAATCAAGTTAATTGATGAAATAAATTCTAATTCTGTTCATGGTTATACTACTATTCGCATCAAATTTGATTTTAAAATGCCTGTTGATGAAGCTTTGCAAAAAGTGAAAGATGCTGTAGATAAAGCAAGAACAAAATCTGATTTTCCTGCTTTGCCTGTCGAACCCAATATTTTTGAGCTCGATCCATCGAAAATGCCCATAATGAACATTAATCTTCGGGGAGAAAATACAAGTGTTTTAAAAGATGTTGCAAAGAACTTGGAAAAAACATTGGAAGATTTACCAGAAATAAGTGAGGTGGATATTCGAGGAATTCAAGAACAAGAAATGCGAATTGATGTAGATCCAATTAAAGCTCAATCTGTTAATGTAACCTTAGATGATATTCAAAATGCTGTAAGTTCAGAAAATCAGACAATTTCTGGCGGGGAAGTTTTGATGAACGGCATGCGAAAAACAATTCGAATAGAAGGTGAATTTAAAGATGCTGATGAACTGCGAAAGGTTGTTGTAAAGCAAGATGAATTTTTACCTGTTTACTTGGAAGATGTTGCCTCAGTTTATTTTGGAAATTCAGATACCACATCATACGCCCGTGAATTTGGAAGCTCTGTTGTCATGTTGGACATAAAGAAACAAGCGGGGCAAAATTTATTGATTGCTTCTGATAAAATAAATGAGATAATCGCTTTGGCTCAAAAAGATGGCACAATTCCAAGAAGTGTGGATGTTTCTCTTACAAATGATCAATCAAATAATACCCGGGACATGGTCTCAAACCTTGAAAATTCGATCATTTTTGGAATTATTTTAGTCGTGGGAGTCTTGTTATTTTTCTTGGGCTTGAGAAATGCGCTTTTTGTGGGTGTAGCAATTCCTCTTTCTATGCTTATGTCGTTTATGATACTCAATGCTTTGGGTGTTACGCTAAATGTAATGGTTTTGTTTTCCCTTGTTTTGGCTCTTGGTATGTTAGTCGACAATGGAATTGTAATTGTAGAAAATATTTACCGATTTATGGATGAAGGATATACAGCAAAAGAAGCAGTAATCCAGGGAGTTGGTGAAGTTGCTTGGCCGATTATTTCTTCGACGGCTACAACTGTTGCAGCTTTTATTCCACTGGCTTTATGGCCTGGAATAATCGGTGAATTTATGAAATTTCTCCCCCTGACATTAATGGTTGTATTGACATCTTCGTTGTTTGTCGCCCTCGTAATCAATCCTGTACTTGCTGTTAGCTACATGAAAATCAAACAGGAAAAACCTGTAAAACAAATTGTTTTTAAGACCTTTCTAATTTTAAGTGTGATTGGAATTTTCTTTGTGATTTTTGGATTTCTCTCTTTTGGAAACTTGCTTATTTTCTTTGGGTTAATGAGTTTGTTAAACTATTATGTTCTTTATCCCGGAACCATGCGTTTTCAAGAAAAATTCTTGCCTTGGTTAGATCGTATTTATGGGCAATTTTTGACTTTTGTAATGACGGGAAAACGCCCCTTAAAATTTGTGCTTGGTACAATTGGTTTATTATTTTTCTCAATTTTTTTAATGGTAATCTTTCCTCCTAAAGTGGAGTTCTTTCCAGAAAATGATCCAAATTATGTCAATATTTTTATTTCTCATCCAATTGGAACGGATATAAAAATAACAAATGAAACAACTATTCAAGTTGAGAAAGATATTAATAAAATTTTAAAAAAATATATTACTAAAGATACTGAAGCTGGAATCTCAAAAAATGAACAGATTATCAAATCAATAATATCTCAAGTTGGAGAAGGAACAAGTGATCCAGCGCAGGGTGTAGCAATGGGGAATACGCCTAATAAAGCAAGGATAACTGTAAATTTTACAGAGTTTCAGTTCCGATCTAATTATTCCACGTCTGAAATAATGAAAGAAATTCAGGATGGTTTAAAAGGAAGATACAATGCAGATGTTGAAGTCTCAGCAGCAAAGAATTCTCAAGGTCCTCCTCAAGGTGCACCCATAAATATTGATGTGACCGGAAGAGGTGAGTACAGTGAATTAATTAATCAAGCTGAAAATATTAAAAATTATTTGGATCGAGAGGCAGTTCCTGGAGTAGAACAATTAAAATTGAATGTTGAATCAAATCGTCCTGAAATTCCAATTCAAGTTGACCGTGACCAAGTTAGAAAATTGAATGCTTCTACAGCGCAAGTTGGAATGGCAATTAGAAAGTCGCTCTTAGGGCAAGATATTTCAACGTACACAAAAGATGAAGAATCTTATGATATTGTTGTTCGCTTTAATCAAGAAAGTCGTGAAAATTTAGACATGCTTTTAGAACAACGATTAATTTTTAGAAATAATAAAGGACAGTTGATGAATATTCCTATTCGTTCTGTTATAAAAGATCCAAAAGAAATCTCCTCTTTTTCTGCTGTTATTCGTAAAAATCAAATTCCATTAGTATCGATTACTTCCAATTTAACCGAAGGATATAATGCGAATAATGTCGTAAAGATTCTTAAAGAAAAAATGGAAAAGTATCAGTCTGCTGGTTCTATACCTGAATTTGTTTCGTATCGTTTTTCTGGTCAACAAGATAATCAAGCGAAAGAGATGGCTTTTTTAAGTAACGCGCTCTTAGTTGCAGTTTTCTTAGTATTATTAATAATTGTTGCTCAGTTTAATTCTTACTCTGCTCCTGGTGTGATTATGTTTTCTGTCGTTTTATCTTTAATTGGAGTTTTTCTGGGCTTAGTTATTTCTCAGCAAAGTTTCGTAATCATTATGACTATGATTGGTATTATTTCCCTGGCGGGAGTTGTTGTGAATAATGCAATTGTATTAATTGATTATACAAACCTTTTACAAAAAAAGAGACGCGAAGAACTTGGCTTAAAAGAAGATAAGCCCCTTTCTAATGATGAGTTTATTCTTGCTACAATTCAAGCTGGAAAAACACGTCTTCGACCTGTATTACTAACTGCAATAACAACAGTATTAGGATTGATTCCATTGGCAATAGGATTTAACATTGATTTCTTCACCTTATTTTCAAGTTATGACCCAAATATTTTTATTGGAGGTGATAACAATCTGTTCTTTGGACCTATGTCTTGGGCAATCATATATGGCTTGTCCTTTGCAACTTTTTTGACCTTGGTAATTATTCCAGCTTTATATCTTTTGCTCTTTAAATTTAAAATTTGGATTTTTGGTAAATTCAATTTGAAGGTGAAAAGTAACTTCTAGTTTTGTTTAAGAAAAATGATTATGAATCGATTTCTTTTTAGCACCTTATTACTTTTTCTATTTTGTGCTTGCGATTATTCAAATAAAGAAAGCACAGCGATTAAAAATCTGCACAAAACAAAACATTCAGAGTTCAATTATCCAGAATATTTTGATGCTTTTCGAGATTCGTTAAGTAATAGAAAAGACTTAATCGAAGTTGCTAGTTTAAGTTATACTGATAACGAGGGAAATGCACAACAAGTGAAGGGTTTTGTAGATAAAACATTTGCCATCGTAAAGCTAATACATGAGCAGTCATTCATAAATGGTAAAATTGTTAAGACAAGCTTTTATTATAATGGTATAGAAAAGAATTTTTCTCAGCAAGAAATCAGTGTCTTAAAAGAAAACAAGAGTTATTTTAGTGAGAAGATTTCGTGTTATAATTCTAAAAATAAAGTCATCTACACTGGAGCTAGATTTTCTTATGACGCAATAAAATTGTCATCTAATAAATTTAAAAAAGTAGATTTTATAATTCATGATGATATCAAAGCAAAAGAAATTATAAATCAAAAAGGTGATTTCCAAACAAATTTTCAAGGTTTCATGGAAATGCTAAATAGAGCTTACTTACTAGTTGGAACAGAAAAATATGGATCAACTTTGGCATTTCAGGAGTATAGTGGTATTCTAAAATTATTAAAAAACCGTGAAAATCAATACAAAAATAAACCCTTGAAAATAGAGTTTGAGATTTTGACAGAAGCAAATGGTTTTACCTTTCAAGCTTTAACAGGGATAGAATTAGTTAATAATAAACAATAGATTTGTGCTTAATAAGCATTTAGCGCAAGAAAGTAAGTAACTTTATACACCAATAAAAAAATAATGTATTTTAAAAAAACAGTTTTTCTTCTCTTTTTTCTTTCTACTTCATTTTTTGGATTTTCTCAAAAGATGAGTATAAAGGGAATTGTTTTTGATTCAAGTGGAGTAAAAATGCTTAATAATGTATCGGTACTTAGTGTAAGAATTAAGGACTCTTTACTCTTAGGTGCTACTCGAACAAAATTTGATGGTGAATTTGAGTTTGAAAATTTCCCGATTGATACATTTTCTTTAATTATTGAGCATCCAGAATACGAGGCGAAGACCTATTATATTATTGGACATAAAGGAAATTTAGAAATTATTATCCCTCGAATTCAACTCAATTCCGTTACTAAAAATTTAGCTGAAGTTGTTGTTTTTGCTAATAAGAATCCAGTTTTTTACCGTGGCGATACCTTAGTTTATGTTGCAGATTCCTTTAAAGTTGGAGAAAATGCTGTGGTTGAAGACTTATTAAAAAAACTTCCAGGAATTAAAGTGAATGAAGACGGGACTTTGACTTCACAGGGAAAAGATATTTCTCAGGTTTTAGTTGATGGAGATGAATTCTTTGGTTCTGATCCAACGATTGCCACAAGAAATCTTGGTGCAAAGAGCATTTCTTCGGTTCAGGTTTATGAAAAGAAAAATGAAAATTCAAAAGTTGGCGAAGATGAAAAAATTCAGGTCTTGGATTTAAAATTAAAGGACGGCTCGAAAAAGGGGTATTTTGGAAAAATATCCGGCGCTACAGATTTTGCATCTTTTAATAAAAATGCTTTTTATGAAAGTGAAATGCTCTTTAATAAGTTCAATAACAAACAAAAAATTTCTTTGTTTCTCTTGTCTTCAAATACACCAAAATCTAATTTTGGCTTTCGTGATATGAATAAGTTTGGCTTGGAAAATGAAAGAAATGCGAGTGGAATGTCGATGTTTAATCAAGGGAATCAAGCAAATACTAGTGGTATTCCACAAACTTTAAAAGCAGGAATTTATTATTCCGATAAAATAGGTAAAACCGGTAAAATCGGATTTAATTATTCGTATTCAGAAAGCAACTTGATAGCAAATTCAAAAAGTTCATCTCAGTATTTTCTTGCTGACACAAGCTATTTCTTAAGAGATTCTATTCAAAATACAACTAAAAATCAAGGTCATCGTTTGAATTTATCTTATTCTGTTAATTTAGATTCCTTAACTTTTATCGAAGTCAAACCAAATCTAAGTATCGATTTTGCAAATAGTGATGATAACAATACCACAGGATTTTTTGGAGAGACAAATTCACTATCATTAGAAACTGTGATTAAAAATACGAATGAATCAAAGGGCATAGCAAGCAATTCTCAAGCATTGATTCGAAGGAAATTTATGAAGAAAAACCGCGAATTAGAATTAAAGTATATTTTGGGATTTTCAGATAATGAAACCGCTGGTAATTTGCTTACTACTACAAATAATATTTTATTGGATACCATCGATCAGAAAAAAAACAATGATAATTCATCCATAAGTAATTATGGTATTCTAAGTTATACTGAGCCGCTCTCTGATAATTGGAAGTTGCAGTTTGAATACCTATTTGAAAACGGTCTTAACACACAAGATAAAAAGACATTTAATAGGGGAGATGGTTCCTATTCTGAGCTTGAAGTTCCATTGTCAAATATATTTGATAATTCTCGCATTCAGCACCGACTTTCTGCCATAGGTGTTTTTGAGAAAAAATCACATGTTGTAACTGGAGGTATAGGAATTCGTAACATAGCTATTGAAAATTTCAATAATATAACTTCTGCAGTTATCAATCAGAATATTAATAATTTGCTGCCTCGTTTGAGTTATCAATATAAACCAAGTATGAGTAAAAGAATGGGGATTTATTATACTACTTCCTCATCTCAGCCTTCAATTAATGATTTACAACCGGTAGTAGACAATTCAAATCCCAATCGAACTCAAGCAGGAAATCCAGATTTGCAGCCAAATTACGTACACAACTTAAATGGAAATTTTAATACATGGCAGGCTTTATCAGGGCGCTATATTTGGAGTGGATTCAATGCAAGTATTACGAATAATGCATTTGCAAACTCGACAACTTACGATAATTTTGGTAGAACAGTTTCCAAAACCGTTAATGTTGATGGAAACTTATTTAGCAATGTGTATTTCGGAGCAGGAATCCCTTTTTTAAGTCGTAAGTTAGAAATAGAACCAAATGCAAATGCATCCTATAATCGCTATACGAATTTTATTAATACTGAAAAAAATATCACACAAAATACAGCAATTTCAGGAGGGCTCGATTTTTCTGTAAAATTAGATTCATTGGAAATCACGATTGGAAACACCTATAGCTATACAAACCCAGTAAGTTCACTTTCTTCAGTTTCTAACATACCATATTCTAGTCAACGTTATGAATTTGACTTAGAGTGGCAATTAAAGCGCCATTTTACAATTAAAATTGATGCAAACTATTCCATAAATTCTCAAAGAGCAGATGGCTTCAATAGAAATATTTTTATTGTTAATGCAGAATTGAGTAAAGCATTTTTTAAAACTGAAAATTTAATAATTGCTCTTGCCGGAAACGACTTGTTAAATCAAAACTTGAATTTATCTCGGCAAGTAAATGGAAATATCGTAACTGATAATTATACATCCATCATCTCTCGGTATTTCCTACTGAAATTAACATATAAATTTAATAACAATAAAACCAAAGAGGATGAATTTAAAGGTTGGCATTAAGCTATTTTTTATTGGGGTATTATTGTTTTTTGGAAACCCAATTTTTTGTCAATATGCGCAAAGTGGGAAAATTATTTTTGAACGCCGTACAAACTTAGAAAAAAGATTTACGGATAAGCGCATGAAGCGGATGATCAATGAAACAAATAAGATTAAGACTGATAAATTTGTACTGTTGTTTAATGATACCTGCTCAATTTTTAAACTAGTAGTAGAAAATACAGGTGCCGATGATATGGCATGGATGACAACTAAAAATACCTATTACCAACAATTGAAGAAAAAAAGTCAGTTGACAATTTTAGGACTTTTTGGTCAAAGTGTTTATGTTTTAGATTCTCTACCTAGCCGCCAATGGAAAATCACAGATAATAAGCGTGTAATAAGTGGTTATGATTGTAGAAAAGCAATCTACCAAAAAAATGATACTACAAGAATTTATGCATGGTACACTTCAGCGCTTATTCCAAGTGTTGGTCCAGAAGGATTTTGTGGTTTGCCAGGAACAATTTTAGGTTTAGCAACAGAAGATGGGGGAATTATTTATTTTGCTAAAAGTGTAGAACTTATTTCTCCAAAAAAAGAAGATCTTGATTTGCCAATCGGAAAAAATAAAGTTTTTTCAATGCTAGAACTTCGATTAAAAATTGAAAAAGAATATGGTAACACTCCATGGGGAAAAGGAATGTTTGATGATTTATTTCGTTGGTTATAATTTTCTAAGTGAAATTTTTCGGAGTAATACGAGCAATTTACTTAAATTTACTCCAATTAGATAAAAACAAAAAAGTTCAAACATGTGGAAAAAAATTGCAGATTTTATCTTAAGAAATAGATTTTTCATAGTAGGTCTTATTACTTTAATTACTGTTTTTTTTGCATATCTTGCTTTTACAGGTCTTAAGTTAGAAAATAAGTATGGGATTGTTTTACCAAAAAATTCCCCTACTACTGAGAATTACAAAAAATTTAAAGCGCTCTTTGGTGAAGACGGTGGTGCGCTGATAATTGGCATTCAGACAGATTCTCTTTATACAGAAGAAAATTTTTTACAATGGAAAGAGTTAGGAGATTCTATACTTCAGTTTGATGGCGTAGAATCAGTTATTTCAGAGGCCACTCTCTTTACAATTCACAACGATACTGCCGCTGAAAAATTTGTGATTAATCGTATATTTTCCGATGTTACATTTCAGGAAAAATCAATCGACTCAATTCGCCGAGAAATAAAGCAAAATCCATTGTATAAAGGGCTTCTGTACAGTGAAAAAGGAAATGTTTCCTTAATGATGGTTGCTGTTGATGAAGCTTTTTTGTCTGATAAAACCAAAATGAATGTTATTTTGGATATAGAAAAGCTTACTCAAAAATATCAAGGGAATTTCGGAAAAATTTACTTTGCAGGTCTTCCGCATCTGCGTGTGCTTATTTCTAAAAGAATTTTAGGTGAGATGGTTTTCTTTGTTGGCCTTTCATTACTTGTAACTTCTTGTTTGCTTTATCTTTTTTTTCGCTCAATTCGAGTAGTGTTAATTTGCCTTATTGTTGTTTGCATCGCTGTGATTTGGTCACTTGGCTCCGTCGCTTTTTTAGAATTTCGTTTATCTTCTTTAATGGCGCTCCTTCCAGCATTAATGATTGTTATCGGTGTGCCAAACTGTATTTTTTTAATGACCAAGTTTCATCAAGAAATGAAGGAACATGGAAATAAAGTAAAAGCATTGTCTTTGGTGATTCAGAAAATAGGAACAGCCACCTTTCTAACAAATTTTACTACTGCAATTGGATTTTTGACATTTGCTTTTACAAACTCAAATCATTTAATGCAATTTGGAATAGTAGCTAGCACGAATATAATGATGGTTTTCCTATTGTCTCTTTGTATTTTGCCTATCTTAACTTCTTTTTTTAATCCGCCAAAAGCTCGACATCTTAAACATTTAGATAGAAAATTTGCTGTTGGAATGTTAAATTTTATTGTCGAAATAGTTCAAAAAAGAAGAAAATTAATCTATTTTGTTTCATTAATTGTTGTTCTTATTAGTCTTTATGGCTTAACAAAAATTAAGCTTACCGGAAATATAACTTCTGATTTACCAAAAGAGGATTCAATTTACAAGGATGTTAAATTTATGGAAAAACATTTTGGTGGTGCAATTCCTTTTGAAATCATGATTTCCTATAAAGAATCTGGTCGACTAATGACAAAGTCAACACTTACAAAAGTCGCCGAAATTCAAGCGCTTTTGCAAAATGATTCTCTTTTTTCCCGTAGTATTTCACCTGTTGATTTTGTAAAACTTATTAACATGTCTTATTACGGAAATAACCCAGAAAAATATACCCTTATTGCAAATAGAGATCGTTTACGTTTAAAAAAATATGTAGATGATTTAGCGGTTTCCAATATAAATGGTGGTGGGTTTTCATTAAAAGAACTTGTAGATACAACGACTTGCACAATCAGGATTCGTTCTCAAATGAAAGACATTGGTTCAAATGAAGTGTATGATAAAGTAAATAGTTTAAAGATTCAGGTTGATGAGATTTTAAATCCAACTAAAAAAGAGATTGAGCGCTTTTATAAAATTAGCAAAACATCTAAACCGAAAAAACGATCTAATTATATCGACTCAATTTTTGATGCAAATAGTTCAATTGCTAGTGGAGTAGGAGCTATTTATGCTCAAAAATACCCAAAGCTAGAAACGCAGTTTTCAAATAATCCAGATTTTATCCGTAGATTTTATTTAAAAAAAGATTTCTTAAATAATTTACGAAAAGCAATTAATATAGAATATTTTGATGTTATTTATACTGGAGTTTCTGTTGTAGCTTCTGACGGAACACGTTATTTAGTAAACAATCTTATATCAAGTTTGATTTTTGCTATAATTTGTATTGGAGTACTTATGGCGCTTTTATTTCGTTCGTGGAGAATGGTGCTTATTTCAATGATTCCAAATATTATTCCTTTGATTGTTACAGCTGGGATTATGGGATTTTTTGGCATCCCACTCAAACCATCTACACTTCTTATTTTTAGTATTGCTTTTGGAATTTCTATTGATGATACAATTCATTTTTTATCTAAATATAGGCAGGAGCTAAAAAATAAACATTGGGATATTAAAAACTGTGTTTTATTAGCAATTCGTGAATCTGGACTTGGGATGTTCTATACTTCTATAGTTTTATTTTGTGGATTTTCTGTTTTTGCATTTTCGCAATTTGGTGGAACCCAAGCTCTTGGTATATTAATTTCAATTACCTTACTTGTAGCAATGGTAAATAATCTTGTTTTATTGCCATCTTTGTTACTTTCTATGGATAAACTAATAACAACAAAGTCATTTAAAGAACCTTATTTTGAAGCGTATAATGAAGATAGTGATATTGATTGGAATTCACTTCCAATATCGGAAGAAAATGATAAAAAAATAGATTCATAATGAAAGGAATTATATTAGCTGGAGGTTCTGGAACTCGCCTGCATCCGTTAACACTTGCTTTAAGTAAACAGTTAATTCCTGTTTATGATAAGCCCATGATTTATTACCCGCTTTCAATTTTAATGAGTGCCGGAATTTCTGAGATTCTCATCATTTCTACTCCTATTGATCTTCCAAATTTCGAACGACTTTTAGGTGATGGCTCAAAATTGGGCTGCGTTTTTTCCTATGCCGTTCAAGAAATACCAAATGGCTTAGCACAAGCTTTTGTAATTGGTGAAAAATTTATTGGTAAGGATAAGGTTGCTTTAGTTTTAGGGGATAATATCTTTTACGGAATTGGAATGGATACTTTACTGAAAGAAAATAATAATCCTGAAGGTGGTGTTGTTTATGCCTATCATGTTAGTGATCCTGAACGCTAT
Source organism: Chitinophaga pinensis (assembly GCA_945883825.1). Taxonomy (GTDB): domain Bacteria; phylum Bacteroidota; class Bacteroidia; order Flavobacteriales_D; family Crocinitomicaceae; genus UBA952. Next base: position 29,525 of record CAMCYF010000013.1, on the reverse strand, counting down.
GGAGTAGTTGAATTTGATGCTGAAATGAAGGCAATCTCCATCGAAGAAAAACCGCTTAAGCCAAAATCAAATTATGCAGTTCCTGGACTTTATTTTTACGATAATTCTGTAGTTGAAATTGCCAAGAATTTAAAGCCTTCTGAGAGAGGAGAATATGAAATTACTGATGTAAACGCCAATTATTTAAAGCAAGGAAAATTAAAAGTTGCAATTTTAGATAGAGGTACTGCTTGGTTTGACACTGGGACTTTTTCTTCACTCATGCAAGCTGGGCAATTTGTTCAAGTTATTGAAGAACGACAAGGTTTAAAAATTGGTTGTATTGAAGAAGTTGCCTACCGCAATGGTTTTATTTCTAAAGAGCAATTAAAGAAAATAGCAGAGCCACTTGTAAAAAGTGGATATGGAAAATACCTTCTTCAACTGGCAAAACAGAAATGAAACTTATCAACGATTATTCTGAATTAATTGAAAATGAAATCGCAGGTATTTCTTTTCCCAATGAACCTAAAAATTTATACGATCCGCTGAGTTATTTCTTAGCTCTTGGTGGAAAACGTATGCGCCCATTGTTGACAATCCTTTCTGGAGAATTATTTGGGGAAAAGAAAGAAAATTTAATGCCAGCAGCTATCGCAATTGAGTTGTTCCATAATTTTTCGCTTATTCACGATGATATAATGGACGCTGCTCCTCTTCGAAGAGGGAAAGCTACGGTTCATGAAAAATGGAATTCAAATAGTGCAATTCTTTCTGGTGATGTTTTACTTGTTAAGGCCTATCAGTTGCTTTCTCACTATGATGCTCATAAACTGTCAGCGTTATTCTTGGTTTTTAATAAAACTGCAATTGAAGTCTGTGAAGGGCAGCAATTGGATATGGATTTTGAAAATAGAATGGAGGTGTCTGAGCAAGAATACCTCACTATGATTCAACTTAAAACTGCTGTTTTGTTGGCTTGTGCTTTGCAATTTGGAGCAATTATTTCAAATGCCTCAGAAGAAAATAGAAAGAATGTTTATGATTTTGGACTTCATTTAGGCTTGGCATTTCAAATACAAGATGATATTTTAGACCTTTACGGTGATCCCTCAAAAGTTGGAAAGCAAGTTGGTGGGGATGTAATCTGTAATAAAAAAACACTCCTTTCTATTGTTGCAAGATCTAGGGCAACTGATACAGAACGTCAAGAATTGGATTTTCTTCTTAATGAAGTAAACATAGAACAGAAGGTCTTAAAAACTCGAAGTATTTACGACAACTTAAATGTTAAAGCTTTTTGTGAAGAAACGATGAAAAAACACCATGAACTAGCATTCAGTGCTTTTAACAAGATTAAAACTCCCAATTCAAAAGAAAATATTAAAGCTTTATGTAATTTTTTATTTTTTAGAGATTTTTAGTTTTTATTTAATTTTTAAATAATTATTTAATTTTTAATTAATTATTTAATTTTTAATTAATAAATTTACATTTAACAAATCATTAATCTAAATTTAAACTTAAAAAACAAAAAATGAAAAAAATTTACATTTGTTTATTGGGTTTTTTTACTGCTAGTGCTTTTACAGCACAGGTACAAAACTCAAATTTTTCTCCTTTAGAGAGAAAAAATAGTCATCTTGTTGGACAAATTAAGCCTTCTAAGTTGACTCAAAATACGAAGGAAACGATTCTATGGTCGAATAGTTTTAATACACCATCTGATTGGGTTATAAACAATACAGCAGGAACTCCTGGTCTTGGATGGGAATTTTCTTCAAATCCTGCAGCTATTCCTGTTTCCCAATTGAGTCCTTTTGCTTCAACTACAGCAGCAAATGGTTTTTTATTTGTAAATTCTGATGCAAATAATACAGTTGATTTTGACGGTACACCAATTGTAACAACTGCTACAACTTCTGCTACAATTAATTTAACGGGGCAACCTGTAGTTCGTTTACGTTACCAACATAACTTTAGATGGTGGCATGATACCAGAGGTGTAAGTGTTTCTGCTGACAATGGCGTAACTTGGACTGATTTTGAAATGTCTAACGAAAATGACTATTCTTTACCAAATCAAAATGCTGGAAACCCTGAACAAACTGTTATTGATATTTCTTCAATAGCTGGTAATCAAGCTCAAGTAAAAATTCGTTTTTATTACAATGATAATGATTATTGGGCATGGTATTGGGCAGTTGATGATGTTGCCTTATTTGTTCCTGAAGACAATGACTTAGTTATGCTTGGTGGATATTGGGGTTCTACAGGTGCTTGGGGTGCTAGATTACCGTACTACCAAATACCGCTTTCTCAGTTAGCACCACTTGATGTTGCTGGAATAGTAAAAAATTATGGTGCCTTGGATCAAAATGATGTAGTTTTTACAGCTGCTCTAGCTAGTGGAGTTTGGTCTGGAAGTTCAGCTCCTGAAGCAGTATTAACTGGTGCGACTGACACAATTAGTTTAACAGGTGCATTAACACCTCCTCCAATTGTTGCAACGCATGTAATTAACATGTCAGTTTCTTCTTCAGCAACCGATGCTGTACCAGCTGACAATTCTATACTTGCTGCAGCTTCTGTTTCTGTCAACAATTTTATTTATGCTCGTGATAAAGGAACTGCTACAAATGGTACTTACAATCAAGGAATGGGTTTTGAAGCTGGAAATGTCTTTGATATTTATGCTGCAGCAAATCTTTCAGGAATTGATACATATATTGATGCAGGTGCTGTTGTGGGTGCTGAGGTTTATGCTAAACTATATTCTGTTGATCCAACAGCTACAACAACAGCAGCAGCTTTTGTTTTTGTTGATGAATCTGCACCTTATATATTAACGCCTGCTGATCTTGACCAAAAAATTACATTGGCTCTTAGTGCTGGTGCTGCTCCTTTAAGTGCTGGTGTATCTTATGTAGTTGTTTTAGGTTCTTATGGTGATGGTGGAGCAACAGATGACTTAATTATTTCTACAGCCGGAGTATCTGAAGCAAGTACTTCGTATTACTATGATATGACAGATAATACTTGGTATTACACTACTGCAACTCCAATGGTGAGAATGAATTTTGATCCTTCTGTAGGTATTAATAAAGTTGAGGATAACCTTGGTCTAAGAGTTTTCCCTAATCCTGCTAACGAAGTAATCAATATTTCTTTAAACAAGGAAGTTGCTGCTACTCTTACGCTATTAGATGTAAGCGGAAAAGTTGTTAAAACACAAGCGTTAAATGGAATATCTACTTCTATTAATACTGCTTCATTGAATTCAGGAGTTTACTTCGTAACAATTAACGATGGTACTTCAGTTTCTACGCAGAAAGTAGTTATCAAAAAATAACAAATTGTAATTAGTTTTTAAAGCGGGCTGAAAAGTCCGCTTTTTTTTGGACTAAATTAGCGCTTGTCTTTCAGAATTTCTGCAACCAATTCTGGATTCAGCAAGGTAGAAATGTCTCCGAAATTTTCGAGCTCTCCTTCTGCAATTTTTCGAAGAATCCTACGCATTATTTTTCCGGAGCGTGTTTTGGGAAGTCCACTTGTAAATTGAATTTTATCTAATTTAGCAATAGGTCCAATCTGATCTGAAATGATTTGATTGATTTCTTCTCGTAGCTTTCCGTGATCTGTATGTTCTTCTTTCAAAATAACAAATCCATAAAGTGCGCTGCCTTTTATGTCGTGAGGAAAACCAACAATTGCAGATTCTGCAACTAAAGTGTGATCGTTAATCGCTTCCTCGATGGGACCTGTTCCTAAATTATGTCCAGAAACGATGATAACATCATCCACGCGACCTGTAATGCGATAATATCCGTCTTCGTCACGCAATGCACCGTCTCCAGTAAAATAATATCCCGGAAAAGCGGTGAAGTAGGTTTCCAGATAGCGTTGATGGTCGCCCCAAATAGTTCGAGCAATAGAAGGCCAAGGGAATTTTATACAAAGACTTCCGCTTACTTCATTTCCAATTAACTCCTGCTTCTCTTCGCCCATCAGGGCAACTTTTATGCCTGGTAAAGGAAGAGTTGCAAAGGCAGGTTTAAGTTTTGTAATATTCGGCAGAGGTGAAATTAAAATTCCGCCTGTTTCTGTTTGCCACCACGTATCAACAATAGGGCAATTTTCTTTCCCTATGTTTTTGTGGTACCAATGCCATGCTTCATCGTTGATTGGTTCTCCAACAGAACCGAGAATACGAAGACTTGTTAAGTCATATTTTTCTACCCAGGAAAGTGCTTCTTTTGCAAGTGAGCGAATAGCTGTTGGTGCAGTATAGAATTGATTTACTTGGTGCTTGTCAATAATTTCCCAAAAACGTCCAAAGTCAGGGTAGGAGGGAATTCCTTCAAAAAGAACGGTAGTTGCACCGTTTAACAAAGGACCATAAACACTGTATGAATGCCCGGTTATCCAGCCAATGTCTGCTGTACACCAAAATACATCTTTTTCTTGGTAATCGAATACATTTTGAAAGGTGTAGCCTGCATAAACCATATAACCTCCTGTGCTATGTAACATTCCTTTGGGTTTTCCAGTGGAACCAGAAGTATACAGAATAAACAAGGGATCTTCTGCATCCATAATTTCTGCTTCACAAATAGTAGTAACTTTTTGAAGTTCATCTTCTAGGTAATAATCGCGTCCTGAAAGCATATTAATGGTCGAATGCGTGCGTTTTACTACCAAGGATTTAGTGATGCTCGGACACGAAAGTAGAGCTTCATCAACGATGATTTTGAGATCAAGTTCTTTATTTCCGCGAAAGCCACCATCGGCGGTAATTATTAATTTACATGTACAATCTTGAATACGTGAAGCAAGAGCAGTTGCTGAAAAACCTGCAAAGACAACAGAATGTATCGCGCCAATGCGTGCACAGGCCAAAACACTAATTGCCAATTCTGGAATCATGGGAAGGTAAATACATACACGATCTCCTTTTTCTATTCCATTTGCTTTTAACACATTTGCCATTTGTGAAACTCGAGCATGTAATTCGGTGTAGGAAATATGCTGTGCTTTTTCATTGGGATCATTGGGCTCGAAAATCAGGGCTGTCTGCGCTCCTCTTTCTGTTAAGTGGCGGTCCAAGCAATTGTAAGATATATTGGTTTTTCCTTCTTGAAACCAGTTAAATTCCGCCAGTTCCATCTTGCAATTCATCACCTTTTTCCAAGGACTAAACCAGTGGAAATTCGCTGCAATTTCTCCCCAAAAAGCCTCAGGATCAATAAGTGCCTTTTCTACTGCACTTTGATAAACAAAAATATTTTTGAACTGATAAGGCATTTTAATTTAATTTATTATGTAAGTTTGATTAATTATTTATAAACTTAAAAAAAAAAATATGAAAAATTTATTTATTTTAACAGTATTTGCTCTTATAGCACTTACTTCTTGTAAGAAGGATTATACATGTGAGTGTAAGGATTATGAAGATGGAGTAATGGTTTTAAGTGAATCAACAACAATAAAAGATACGAAAAGCAAGGCTAAGACTTCTTGTGACGAATTAGATGATTATGAAGATTTAGGAGGATATATTTATGAAACTAAGTGCGAGATTAAATAATTTTATTCTCCGTTAAATTTTTAAAAGAGGCTTAGGCCTCTTTTTTCTACTTTAATTTAGTGAAATTTATAAATATTTAAATAATGTTTTTTAAAAAAGCCTAAGATTGGTTTTTTTTTACATAAATTTGCTTCGATTATTAATAATAAAAAAAAAACTATGAAAAATTTATTTATTTTAACAGTATTTGCTCTTATAGCACTTACTTCTTGCAAGAAAGATTACACATGTAATTGTTCTATAGTATCAGATGGTGTAACGATATCATCATCGTCTACTACCATTAAAGATACTAAAAGTAAAGCTAAGGAAGCGTGTGATGCAGGTGACATTACAGAAACTGATTTCATATTTGGAGTTAATTGCGAAATCAAATAAATTAGTTTATTTAATTTATTAAAGAGGCTTCGGCCTCTTTTTTTTTGCTTTTAATTAAGGTAAGTAAAACTAACTGAAAATATCTTTTACCTTTACTTCATGAATTGGAAAGAAGCAGTTAAAACCTATTTTCCCGATATTTGGCAATATTTAGTCATCATATTGATTATACTTATTGCTGCGATTTTTATTCTTTAGTGTTATGAAGTCATCTACTTTTTTTTTCTCAGTAATTCAAAAATGTCTTTTTGTTGGATTTTTGTCTCTTTTTCTTTTCCTGCCTAAGCAAGCGTTGACACAATTAAACGTAGATTCTTTATCTCACATTAATTACCAACAATTGCATGATGCAAACTTAAACGATGTTTGGGGCTATGTTGATGAAATGGGAAACGAATACGCACTTGTTGGGACTTCTAAAGGTACTTCTATTGTTAATGTGACAGATCCCACGAATCCTGTTGAGGTATTTTGGCTTCCTGGTTCTACTTCTATTTGGAGAGATCCTTCTTCACATGGAGATTATGCATATGTTACCACAGAGGCGGAAGATGGTCTTTTAATCATTGATTTGAGTCCTTTGCCACAAGCTACAAATTTAACAACAACGCTTTATAGTGGTCCTGCAAATAATCCTTGGCAATCTGCGCACACCTGTTTTGTAGATGAAAATGGTTATGCGTATGTTTTTGGCGCAAATCGGGGCAATGGAGGCGTAATTATTTTAGATGTTTTCACAAATCCAATGGCACCAATTGAAGTTGGCGTCTTTGATAATTGGTATTGCCACGATGGTTTTGTACGAAATGATACCATGTATTTGTCAAATATTTATGATGGATTTTTTAGTTTAGTGGATGTTAGCGATAAGGCGAATCCAGTTTTATTGGGAACTAAAACAACGCCTAGCAGTTTTACGCATAATAGTTGGCCTTCAGATAATGGGCAATATGTTTTTACCACAGATGAAATTTCTGGAGCTTATATTGCCGCTTATGATATTTCAGATCCAACAAACATTCTAGAAGTTGACCGTATTCAAAATTCCCCTGGCTCTGGAATTATTCCTCACAATACCCATGTTATGGGAGATTATTTAATTACAAGTTATTACTCTGATGGAGTTGTTATTCACGACATTACTTATCCATATAACATAATTAAAGTTGCTGAATACGATACTTATGAAGGACAAACAATAAGCTACGACGGATGTTGGGGAGTTTATCCGTTTTTACCATCTGGAACTATTTTAGCTGCAGATATTACGAATGGATTATTTGTTTTAGGGCCAACTTATCAACAGGCGGCTTACCTCGAAGGAATTGTAAGAGATCAACAAAGCAACTTACCCTTAAATGATGTTTTTGTGAAAATTGTTGGTGATGATCAATCAGATTTAACAAATTCTTCTGGTTTTTATGCAACAGGGATTTTTTCTCCTGGAATTTATAATGTCACCTATGAAAAGGTGGGATATTTTCCCAAAACAGAAAGTGTTACATTGATTCAAGGTCAAATAGTAATTCAAAATACCGAATTAATTCCTATTCCTCCTTATAATTTAGATATTAAAGTTTATGAATTAGGAACTACAATTCCAATTTCAGGAGCACAAATAAAATTAATTCATCCCTTGCTTGTTCACGAAGGTATTACTAATGGAATTGGAGAAGAGTCTTTAACTCTATATTACCAAGATGGTGCTTTTTATAACATCCAAGTTGGAAAATGGGGATTTGTTACTTCCTGTTTTGATATGCAGCTAGATTCTTCAACTGGTTCAATAATCGTATATCTTGAAAAAGGATATTATGATGATTTTGAATTTGATTTTTCTTGGACAATCATCGGAAATGCTACAACAGGACTTTGGGAGCGTGGAATTCCTAATCCAACAAATAATACAATGATTGGAACAGATGCACCTTATGATTGTGGATCAATAGGTTTTGTAACAGGGAATGCAGCAAATTTAAATACAGATTTCGACGATGTAGATGAGGGTTACACGACCTTAATTTCACCTCAGATGGATTTAACTTCACTGAGTAATCCTCACATTAATTTTGCCCGTTCATTTTTCTGTTTTCATGGTCCAGGTCAATTCGACGATACCCTAAAAGTTTTTATATCTAATGGTTCAACAAGCGTTTTACTCGATCAGATCGGTGGTCCCCAAGGAAATGAAATGAGTTATGCTTTTCAAAGTATTCCTATAAATGGTTTGCTAACGATTAATAATACGATGCAAATTTCTGTTACTATTTCAGATGAAAATCCAAATATCAATATCACTGAAGCTGCTTTTGATCATTTTTGGGTAAGTAATTATATTACTACAGACATTTCAGAAAACACCAAAGAGAAATTTAGCTTGTATCCCAATCCTTCGAATGAAAAAATTACAATTGAAAACGCTGAAATAGATAGTTATGTCCATATTCGGGACTTAAATGGAAAAGTTCAAAAGACGATTCAAGTTTCAGCAAATAAAATGGAAATTGATCTCCAGTCCTTATCTGCCGGCATCTATATTATTCAAAATTTAGGTCAATCCATTCGTTTTATAAAATTGTAGAAGACAAGCAACTTCAGTAAAACATTCTTCGAACGAAATATAAATCTTATTTTTGAGTTAAATTTGTTCTATGTATAAGTTATCGATTGTAATTCCATTGTTAAACGAAGCAGAATCTCTTCCTGAGTTACATAGCTGGATTTATGAGGTTCTTACCAAGAACAACTTGTCTTACGAGCTTATTTTAATTGATGATGGAAGTACTGATACTTCTTGGAATATAATTGAGGAGTTAGCTCTAAAAGACAAGAACATCAAAGCATTAAAATTTCAAAAGAATTATGGTAAGTCTGCGGCATTTCAAAAAGGATTTGAACTAGCTAAAGGAGATGTTGTAATAACAATGGACGCCGACTTGCAAGATTCTCCCGAAGAAATCCCAGAATTGTATCGAATGATTGTTGAAGATAATTTTGACCTAGTTTCTGGATGGAAAAAAAATAGGCAGGATCCTTTATCAAAAACATTACCAACTAAATTATACAATTGGGCAGCTCGAAGAATAACAGGCATTCATTTGCACGATTTCAATTGCGGTTTAAAAGCATATAAACTATCTGTTGTAAAAAGCATTGAACTTTATGGTGATATGCACCGTTATGTTCCCGCTTTAGCGAAATATGCAGGTTTTCAAAACATAGGAGAAAAAATTGTACAGCATCAAGCTCGTAAATACGGAGTCACAAAATTTGGATTAAATCGTTTTTTAAATGGCCCCTTAGATTTAATGACTGTTGCATTTATGGGGAAATTTGGGAAAAAACCCATGCATTTTTTCGGTGGAATGGGAACGCTAATGTTTTTAATAGGTTTTGGACTTCTTTTATACCTTGGCCTTAATAAATTATTTTTTCATCAATCAGCACTTAAATTAGCAGAGCGGACAGAGTTTTATGTTTCCTTAGCAGCAATGATTATTGGAGTCCAATTTTTTCTCGTTGGTTTTGTATCAGAATTAATTGGAAGAAATTCAAGTACACGAAATCAGTACCTTATTGAAAAGCAAATTTCTGAATGAGTTTAGATTGGAATATTGATTCTAGTTGGACGCTTTTTCTCGATCGCGATGGTGTAATCAATGAAAGACCAATAAATGATTATGTTCTAGAATGGGAAAAGTTTCATTTTCGTCCAGATGTATTATCTTCTTTTGCAGCTTTATGCGCTAAATTCAGTCATGTTTTCGTAGTCACAAATCAGCAATGTGTTGCACTGAATAAAATCTCAGAAAGTGATTTAGAGAACATTCATTCCCAAATGCAAAAAGTTATTTCAGATAATGGTGGATTCATCACTAAAGTTTTTGCAGCCACTGAATTAAAAAATAAATTTAGTAAAATGCGAAAGCCAAATACAATGATGGCCCAGATGGCAAAAAAGGAATTTCCATCTGTAGATTTTAAGAAATCAATTATGGTTGGAGACACAGATTCTGATATTATCTTTGGAAAGAAACTAGGAATGAAAACTGTACTAATTCTCACTTCTGAAAAAACAAGTATAAAACCCGATATTTCATTAAATTCTCTCTCTGACTTAAGTGCTTTACTATGAATAAACTACTTTATATTCTTCTACTTTTCCTTCCATTTTTGTGCGTTTCACAAGTCAATCAAAAAGACGCCAAAGGTCAAAAACAGGGCTTGTGGAATAAAAAATATCCAGGAAGTAATTCATTAATCTATAAAGGTCAATTTAAAGATGACAAGGCAATTGGAGAGTTCACTTATTATTATGAAAGCGGAAAGATAAAATCAGTTATAAAACACTTTCCAAATTCAAATCTATCGTTTGCGGTTTTTTATTCTGAAAATGAAGCTGTTTTATCAGAGGGCTTTTATAAAAATCAGTTAAAAGATTCTGTTTGGTCAAATTTCACACCCTCTGGAGCTTTATCAAGCAAAGAAAGTTTTTTGAAAAATCAACTCCACGGAGAAAAAATTATATATTATACCGAAGGTCAAATTGAAAATGGTATTCTTATTCCTTTATCTGTTTCAAATTATAAGAAAGATACACTAAATGGACTTTATACTGAATTTTTTAGCACTGGAAAAATAAAAAAAAAGGTGTTTTTCAAAATGGACTTAAGGATGGTGAATGGTTAGAATACCACCCCAATGGGCAATTAGCTCAAAAAGCAAAATTTAAGAACGACAAGATTCATACTTGGGTTTATAGCTACGATAAAAACGGATTAAAAATATCTGAGGTATTCTTCCAAAATGGAAATACATTGAAAGGCAAAGAATTAGATACATTTCTCAAAAAATGTATAGAGAATGGAATAGATCCAAATGATTAAAATGAAAAAATCAAACCATAAAGTAGTCTTTTTTTCAGCACTTCCTCCTTATCGTGGAGGCATTTCGGATTTCAGTGAATTAGTAGTTAGCGCAATGGAACAGCACTGCGATTTGAAGGCATTTACCTTTAAAAAACAATATCCTAATTTTTTATTTCCTGGAAAAACACAATTGAGTCAGAATAAGCTTTCAAAAAGTTATCCTAGAATTGTTTCTGGTTTTAATCCTTTAAGTTATTTCAGTGCCGTAAGGCAACTCAAGAAATCTTCGCCTACTATTTTTATTACAAATTATTGGATGACATTTTTTGCGCCCATGAATGTTTTTTTTTCAAAGTTTTTATATAAAAATTGCATAAAAATTGCTATTATTCATAACTTGGTTCCGCACGAAAAAAGATTTTTTGATAAAGTATTCAATCGAATGTTTGTTAAGTCTTACGATGGTTTTATAGTCCTTTCTGAGTCTGTAAAAAAGGATTTACTTTCTATTGATCCTGCTGCTAAGCATTGTTTGTTGAAGCATCCTTCTTATAATAAGTTTGGAGATAAAATTGCGAGAGAAGAGGTTGCTGCAGCTTTAGGTTTAGATCCCACAAAAAAAATACTTTTATTTTTTGGCTTGATAAGGAATTACAAGGGCTTAGATTTACTACTGCAAGCATTTTCAAATTTAAACAATGAGTTTAGTTTAGTAATTGCTGGTGAGGTTTATGGTGAGGAAATTACTTATACTAACTTAATTGCAAAATCTAAAAATAAAAACATTCATTTTGTCAATCAATTTATTGATGAGCAAGATGTCAAGCTTTATTTTAGCGTAGCAGATTTGTGTGTTTTACCTTATAAATCAGCAACTCAGAGTGGTATTCAAGCACTTGCAAACTCTTTTTGTTTACCGGTTTTAATTTCAAATGTTGGAGGATTAGCAGAAGATATTGTAGATGAAAAAAATGGGTTTATCTTGAATGACATAAATCCTCTAGCTATTCAAAATAAAATAGAGGAGATTTTTAATGAAAATAAATTGACTCTGGTTAAAGAAAATTTAAAGCTGGAAAATTTACTTTTATACGACACGTGGACTAAATTTTCAGATTCGCTTATCCAATTTTGCGATACATTAAAAAAGAATAGCTGAAGCAGGTAAATTTTCATATTCAAAACTTCAATTTTATTTGGCTTTCAGCAATGTAAATCCTATATTTGCACCCTTATTGAAATTAAAAATTTAGAAAATATGCGTTTAAAAGGTTTTTTCTTGTTGTTTACACTTGTGTTAACAGCTGTTTGTATTTATCAATTGTCATTTACTTGGGTTGCAAGTGGAGTCGAGAGAAAAGCAGAAAAAGAAGCAATTCTTAAGGTTCAAGCTCTAAGAAAACAAGCCAAAGATAATAATGGCATTGCAATTCTTCCAAACAGCACAACTGTAGATTTTAATTTACCAGAATCTGAGGAATTAGCAAGAGCAGCATTCGTAAATGAAATATTGCGTTCAAAAGGTGAAAAAAAGGTTTATCCATTAATTGGATCAACTTTTTCGGAGGTTAAGAAACGCTCACTTGCATTTGGTCTTGATTTAGTTGGAGGTATGAGTGTTACGCTTGAAATTTCCATTTCTGATTTAATTAAAAATAATGCTAAGAATCCAAGAGATTTAAAGTTTATTAAACCTTTTGAGGCAGCACAAGCAATCTACAAAAAAAATGGTGGAGATTTCTTGAGTCTTTTTATCGCTCAAAATAAGATTATCAACAAAGGATTAAAGTTAAATTATTTATTGAAAGGCGCTCAACTTGGAATTCGATCTACAGATTCTGAAGTTGAAGCATATTTTAGAACTCAAATTGCTTCTTCAATGGATGGAGTTGAGATTATTATGAATCGTCGAATTAACCAGTTCGGTGTAGCACAACCAAACATCCAAAAAGATCCTGCTAAGAATAGATTATATATTGAATTACCTGGGGTTCAAGATGAATATACGGTCGCAAAAAAGTTACAATCAACTGCAAATCTAGAGTTCTTTGAAACGTATATGCCTGAGCAGATTCAAATTCAATGGACAACAGCCAATAACCTTTCTAAGGAAAAAGAGCAAAAAGACTTATCGTTGATTAATGACTCTTCTGAGGTATCTGATAGTACTAAAAATCCCGATACTCTAAAAAAGAAGTCTTCGTCTTTGAGTTTAACTGGAACAAATGAGAAGAAAGGATTAACTGATTTAGTAACATCCGTTGGAGGATTTGCGATGGGTTATGTAGATGTTCAAAATAAAGGAACTGTAGAAACAATGTTGCGTCGGCGTGATATTGCTTCTGTTTTCCCTGAAGATGTTAAGTTTATGTGGTCAGCAGAGCCGGATAAAATTGACGATAAATCCAAGAAAACAGCTTATTTCTTATATGCTTGTAAAATTCCTGAGTCTGGTAAAGCACGCGTAAATGGAGAGCACATTGCTAAAGCTGGAACAGGATACGATCAAAGAGATGGAAAAATTACAGTAGACTTAGAAATGACACCTGAGGGTGCTGATGAATGGGGTAGAATGACATCAGACAATAAGGATAGAATTATAGCAATAACAATGGATAGTGTTGTTTATAGCGCTCCTCGAGTAATAAACGCTATTACAACTGGTAATACTCAAATTTCTGGAAGCTTTTCCTTTCAAGAGGCGGAAGATCTTGCTGGCTTGTTAAATGGAGGTGCACTTCCTGCTCCTTGTATTATTAAAGAACAGACAAAAGTTGGACCTACAATTGGTGCAGAAAACACCCGAGCAGGTTTAATTTCATTCGCAGTTGCTTTGATTTTTGTATTTATATACATGTATCTTTATTATGGAAAAGCTGGTATTGTAGCAGATATTTCTTTATTTGCAAACATCATTTTTATTTTCGGAACGCTTGCTTCATTTGGAGCAGTTTTAACACTTGCGGGTATTGCAGGTATTGTTTTGACGATTGGTATGGCCGTCGATGCGAATGTCTTGGTGTATGAAAGAATTCGAGAAGAACAGGCAAAAGGAAAAGACATTGCTGCAGCGATTGAAGTAGGTTATGAAAAGGCCCTTTCTTCGATTATTGATGCCAATGTCACGACACTCTTAACAGCCATCGTTTTGAAAATATTTGGTTCTGGACCAATTGAGTCCTTTGCTACAACATTGATTATTGGAATTTTCTCTTCAGTATTTGCTGCCTTGGTAATTTCAAGATTAATATTTACTTGGATGTTAAATAAAGGAAACGGTATTTCCTTTGGAACTAAGCTTACGCAAAATGCATTTAAAAACATCAATATTAACTTTATTTCGAAACGGAATATTTATTATGTGGTTTCAGGATTATTAGTTGCAGGTTCTATTTTTGCTGTTTTAACTATTGGATTGAAGCCTTCTGTAGAATTTTCTGGAGGTAGAACATTTGGTGTTAAATTTGCTAAAACTGCTGATAATAACATGGAATTTATAAAAGAGAAATTATCTTCAGTAATGCAAGGCGCTTCAATTGACGTAAAAACAAAATCCAGTAATTTTTACGTTGAAATAACAACAAATTACTTGGTTTCAGATGAAACAGCTACAACTAAAGTAAAAGATAAATTAGAGAAAGGACTTGATTTATGTAAATCGAAATTAGGATCTTACAAAATTGAAGCAGATTCAAGATTTGTTTCCTCATCAGTGTCAAATGAATTAATTTCATCCTCAACTATCGCAATTGTCTTATCCTTAATAATGATTTTTGCCTATATTCTATTGCGTTTTGGTACATGGCAGTATTCATTAAGTGCAATTATTGCCTTGTTTCATGATGTTATGATTGTTTTAGGAGTTTTCGCAGTATTTAATGGAATCCTTCCTTTTAATATGGATGTTGATCAATCCTTCATTGCAGCGATATTAACGGTAATTGGATATTCTATAAACGATACTGTGGTTGTTTTTGATAGGATTCGTGAAGAGCTATCATGGAAGAAAGATGCAGATTATAAAACAGAAATTAATGGTGCCTTAAATTCAACCTTATCTCGTACGATCAATACTTCCCTAACTACGATTATTGTATTGGTTGTTATTTTCTTATTTGGTGGTGCGGCAATTCAAGGATTTGTTTTTGCTCTTTTAGTTGGTATTGTTGTAGGAACTTATTCATCACTTCTTATTGCAACTCCTATGCTTATCGATTTAACTAAGAAATTAAAAAATTAAAAATTAGTATTCTTTAATTATAAAGTCGTTTAGAAATAAGCGACTTTTTTTTTAAATAGCATCTTCACTTTAGTAATCTTTTTCTGTTTAGATGAAAAATGCAATAAAGATTTTCTTAGCTCCTTCAAAAACTTTAAATGAACGAGATGGAGATATCCATTCTCCGAGTAGTCCAATTTTTGAAAATGAGGCAAGTTTATTGGTGGCTGCTTTAAGAGAAAAATCAAAAGCAGAACTAGCATCCTTACTGTCTATCTCGAAAGACCTTGCTGAATCAAGTTATATGCGTTTTAAAACTTGGGATATTTATAGAGCTAAGGATAGCAAAGCATTGCAAGCAATTAATGCTTTTTCGGGAGAAGTTTACCGAGGTTTAGATTATAAAAGCTTAAATGCAAGAGAAAAGGAGATTTCAAATGAATGCGTGTTTATTTTATCTGGTTTATATGGATTACTTAAGCCAAGTGATATGATTTTTCCTTATCGTTTGGAAATGGGTACAAAATTTGCGCCAAATGCTACTTCTAAGAATTTGTATTTTTTTTGGAAACAGAAAGTAAATCACTTTTTGTTGGATTCACTAAATAAAGAGGAGATTATTTTAAATTTAGCTTCTCAAGAATATTTTAAAGTGATTGATACTTCTATTATAAAAAACAGAATTATAAGTCCAGTTTTTAAGGAGTATAAAAATGGAAAATTTACAATCGTAATGATGTATGCAAAACATGCTCGTGGAGCAATGGCTCGTTATCTTATAAAAAACCAATTAAATAATATTGATGATTTAAAGTCATATTCTATTGATTCATATGGTTTTGATGCAAGGCAATCTAGTAAAAATGAATGGGTTTTTGTACGTTAAAAATCAAATTTCTCGTTTCTTTCTAAAATATCCCATGTGTGGTCTGCTAGCAATTTTACTGTACCAACGAATTCTAAATTTGCCCCTGATTTCCCCCATTGTTTTGGTCCCACGAGTGAGAGCGAAAAAACACCAGTTTCTTTTTGGTATAAATGATAGGTATGATTTATGAACGGTTCAAAGCGCATTTCTGCAGTGTAAATAAACTCTGAAATTTTCTTTCGCTCATTTATTTTTTTTGCCTGTTCTGCAAGCAATTGCATTTGATCATAAATTTGACCTAATTGCATGTCTGTTTGCTGCTCCATTGAATTAATTGAGCGACTTTTTAGTTTTCCTTGATCCTCTGGTTTTATGAGTGCGCTTCCTGCATGGTGACCGTATTCAAGGCTATGCGGATTTTCGCTAATTTTATCCTTATCTATAGGATTAATAAACTCAGCTTGTTTTTTTTTATCTTTCAAGTTAAAATAATTTTGATAAGGATTTCCCAACTTCAGCACCAATCGCTATCCCCATTCCACCCATTCTAACACCAAAGGCGACATTATTGTTCGTTTTTTTTATTATTGGACTTTTATCTTTTCCAATTCCCATAATCCCCGACCAGGCATAATCAACTTCGAATTTAGTATCTGGAAGAATGACAGTTTGCAATAAATGAAGCAAAGAATCTTGAATATCTTCACTCGTTCCAAATTTGTCTGTCGCTTCTCTTTCAAAATTAAGATTTCTTCCACCGCCAAAAAGTACACGATTTTCTATATTTCTAAAATAGTAGTAACCCGCATCATAGTGAAATGAACCTTTAATTTTTAGATCTGAAATCGGCTTTGTAATAAGTACTTGGGCTCTTGCAGCTTGGATGTCATCGTCTAAAAATTGTTTTGCAAATCCATTTGTACAAATTATACTATTTGCGCTTTTAAATTCTCCAAAATTAGTTTCTAAAAAAACTTCCTTTCCATTTGATTCAAATGTTTTTACTTCAATCCCAAAGAGAGAAAGAACACCTAGATTAGTGGCTTTTTTGTAGAGTTCAGAAATTAATTTTCCAGTGTTTATTGTTCCTTCTTCTCTATTGCTATATGTGCTATAGATGTTTTGGAATCCAAAATTACGGATAGCCATTTTATCCTCTCTATATATATTTTTTACGCCACATATTTGGAAGGATTTTTCATTTATATATGCTATAAAATCATCTTTTAATAGCTCTTCTTTTTTTGAAATTAAATCCCATGAACCACATTTTTTGTATCCAATTTTTTTTGCGTCGATTAACTCAAATAGTGTTTTTAATCCTTCATAGCGCAGACTAAAAGTATTCCAAACTTTTTCATCACTGATTTTTGAGAGATCGTCATACAATTCTGTTGGGCTGCCAAAACATGCAAATCCCGCATTTTTAGTGCTTGCTCCACTAGGGAGATATCCTCTTTCAATAATTAGAATTTTTGATCTAGGAAATTTTTCTTTTAAAAAAATCGCTGTGCTAAGTCCCACAATACCAGCACCAATAATTGTAAAATCAAGACCCTCAAAATAATGTGATTTCTCCCAAAAACTTAGTTCTTTGATGTTTAGCATTTTTTTAATTCGTCTTTTTTTAGCAAATTTGTATTAATTCAATAAATATACACTTTTACTTTTTTTTAAAATAAAATAATCCTTAGCTTATGATAAGAAAAATACTTTTTTTCTTCTTGCTTTCTTTAATTTTTACACGTTTTTATTCACAAAAAGACCTTTCAATTTCATTGGAGGGAAAGGTTCAAAATAAGGAAAATAAGGAAAATATTTTTGGTGCAACATTATATTTAATGGATAAGGAAGTTTTTATTTCAAAGTCAGTTTCCTTATCTAATGGAACTTTTTTATTAACTGCTAAAATTCCAAGATCTGACACTTATGATTTGATTGTTTCTAAAAATGGATTTATTATAAATAAAATCTTAATTGATTTATCTTCTTTAGATTTTGAAAGAGAGTATCAAAATATCATACCCTTAAAAAAAGACATGAATTTAAATTTATATTCACAGAGTTTATACCCAAACATAAATTATTCTGATTCTTTCTATTCTGAGAAATACAAGTGGAATCTTGAGGTGAGGCAACTAATATCAGATGAAAATTATCTTATTCAAGCTGAAGAAAAGTTAAAGCTTTCTAATAAACCAATAGCAAAAGTAATTATTGATAGTGCAGCCATTAAAATACAGGATGAAACTATAATTTCAAATCTTACAGATATTTTAAAGCAAGCTAAGTCTTATTCAAAAGAAAAGAATTTAAAATTATCTATTGAAAAATATAATGAAGCAGAATCACTTTCTACAAAATTGTCAAATTCAAGTTCAAATCAATTATATATTTCATCAT
Organism: Chitinophaga pinensis; assembly: GCA_945883825.1. GTDB lineage: Bacteria > Bacteroidota > Bacteroidia > Flavobacteriales_D > Crocinitomicaceae > UBA952. The sequence goes on along the minus strand of CAMCYF010000013.1, from coordinate 11,223 downwards.
TAAAGGCTGAAAAGAGTAAATTACTCGAAGTGAAGAATTCTGAGGACCTGGTGTTTAATAGTCAACTAATTAAAGCAAATGAATATTTCGCGCAAGGTCAATATGGATATGCTAAAGCTAAATTAATTTTAAGAACTGATCCAATGCGAGGAAGGATAAATGACCCCAAAGTAATTGAGTTAACGGATAAAATTAATCAAATGGAGTCATATTTTAGTATGAAAAAAACAGCATATCTTTTGGTAAAATCTAAAAAGAAAAACCAGGAAGCAATTACTTCGCTAAAAATTACCCAAGAAAAAGCGATACTTAATCAAACAATTATTCCACAAAATGAATTAGCTCAGTTAAAAAAATCAATTGATTCATTAGAGAATATAATTAATCCGATGTCTGCTTTGATTCCAAAAAAAATAATTCCTGCTTCTACACAAGATCAAGGTACAATTTTATTAGCACCAGGAGAAATTCATACTGGTAAAAATAGTGATGCCTATAAAGATTTATTTATCAATAAGGAAAAGAAAGATAATGCAGCAACATACAAAATGGAAATTATAAAAAATGATTTAGAATATACTACAAATTTCATAAGCACTATCACTGCATCTCAAGGTCAAGATGCACAGGTTCAGATAAATGAGATAAAAAATGATATTGATTCTATTCTATCTCTTGAACAAAAAAATAATGAACAACGTCAGTATCAAATGCAAGAGCAGATTGCGACTTTGAACCAAGATATTAATGAAAGAAATTTAAGTGTTATAGCTCAAAATGAATTAATTGCAACTGAAATTGGTGAAAAGAAAAATCAATTAGATATAACACAAAAGAAACTGAATGACGAGAATTCAGAGCGTTTAGAAAAGCAAATGGACGCTATCCAAATTAATAAAGATCGTATTTTAATAATTGAGCAAGAAAGACATGAGACTGAAGAGGATAGACATGCAGAACAGCAAAAAATGATTAATAAACTTGATTATGCACATTATCAAAAAGATTCTATTTTAAAAGCTGAGATTGATTCAAGGTCTACTAAAATTCAAAAAATGAAGGATTATCAGAAATACTATGAAACAACTCCAAATTATCTAAAAAATGAGGCTGGTGTTTTGTATGAAAAAAATAAAATGACTGAAGTTATATTTAAAATAAAAAATTTACAAGGTTATGTATCTTCAGTTGTTGTTCGTCGTATTGTTGTAGATACAAATGGTTATGGTGTTGTTTATGAGCAGACAACAAATGAAAGCGGTAAAAATTTCTTCACTAGAAATGGACTCCCAATAACAGAAACTATTTGGTTTAATGAATCAACAGGATTAAATGTTGTCAAAAAGTAGTTTTTTTCTTGTTATTCTAGCTTTGTTATTTTGCAAATGCTCGTCTAATGATACTAGTCAAAAATTTTATACAATAAGCGGAAAGGCGCAAGGCACAACTTATTCTGTTATATTAATTGGCCCAAATGTTACAATAACAAAAAATCAAATAACGACTATTCTAGAAAATTTTGATTCAGTTTTGTCAACTTATGTTAGTTCTTCAAAAATAAGTAAATTTAATTCCGCAGATAAAACTATTGAGTTTTCAGATTCAAGCTCCTATTTTAAAAATTGCTTGTTAAAAAGTCAATTTATTTACGATCGTTCTCAAGGTGCTTTCGACCCCACAGTTTTCCCTTTAATTGATGCTTGGGGATTTTTTAAGAATCAAAAAACACCATTGTCGAAAGCTGCTGCAGATTCAATTTTACCCTATGTGTCCTTTGAAAAAGACAAATTGTTTAGCTATAAATTTAAAAATAATTTACTTTATTTTACGAAAAAAGATAAACGTGTAAAATTAGATTTTAATGCTATTGCTCAGGGTTATGCTGTTGATGTTTTAGCTGAATTCATTCGTGGCAAAGGATATTCAAATTTTTATATTGAGTTAGGTGGTGAGGTTTATGTTTCTGGATTAAACCGTGAAAATCAAAAATGGAAAATAGGAATCGATACTCCTGAATCAAGTTCAAAGGAACGCTCAATTAGTGAAGTTCTTTCAATTTCAAATGAAGCAGTAGCAACTAGTGGCAATTACCGTAAATTTTATGAAGTTAAGGGAAAAAAGTATGCGCATACAATTGATCCAAAGACCGGTTTGCAGGTTACACATAATTTATTGAGTGCAACTGTTATTGCAAAAGACTGCGCAACAGCCGATGGTTTTGCAACTGCTTTTATGGTGATGGGTAAAGAAAAGACAATGGATTTTTTAAAACAAAATCGCGATTTAGGTTTAACAGTCTACCTTATTTATAACGAAAAAGGTCGTATGAAATCTTACGCATCAGATTCCTCAAAATTATTCTCATTGTAAATCAATAATCGGTTGTCAGTAACTAATTTCTTAAAATATAATCGACCCTAACTTTCTTTTTATTTTCGCTGAAAGGAAATCAATATGAACGTTCATTTTATCGCAATAGGTGGTAGCGCAATGCACAACTTAGCAATTGCTTTGAGTCGAAAAGGATTTATTGTCTCTGGTTCGGATGATGAAATTTTTGAGCCTTCGCTTTCTCGTTTGGAGAAACAAGGAATTCTTCCAGAAAAAATCGAATGGAATACTGAAAATATTCACTCTCGTTTGGATGCTGTCATTCTTGGAATGCATGCGAGAATTGATAACCCTGAGTTGTTAAAGGCAAAGGAATTAAATCTCCCCATATTTTCTTATCCTGAATACTTGTATGAACAATCCAAAGATAAAATCAGACTTGTTATTGGCGGAAGTCATGGAAAAACGACAATAACTTCCATGTTACTCCATGTTTGTAAAAAGTTAAATGTTGATGTTGATTATATGGTTGGCGCTCAGTTAGAAGGTTATGATTGTATGGTACGACTTACAGATTCCGCCAAAATAATGATTCTTGAGGGGGATGAATATTTAAGTTCCCCAATCGATAGACGCCCAAAATTTCATTTGTATAAACCATCAATTGCCTTGTTAAGTGGTATTGCTTGGGATCACATCAATGTTTTTCCAACCTTTGAAAATTACTTAGAACAGTTCGATATTTTTTGTAATTGCATTGAAAAAAAAGGTTTGTTAATCTATAACGAAGAAGATTCTGAGATTGTGAAGCTTTCAGAAAAATACAAGACATCATTACAGACAATTGCTTACAAAACACCAGAGTTTACCCCTAATTTACAGGGTACAACATTGGTTTTTGACGGAATTAATTACGATTTACAAATATTTGGGCCACATAATTTACAAAATATGATGGGTGCTCTGCACTTAGCTGAATCTATTGGCATTAAATCATCTGATTTTTTTACTGCAATGAATGATTTTACTGGCGCTGGAAAAAGACTCCAAAAAGTTGCAGAAAATAAACAATTTGTAATGTATAAAGATTTTGCACATTCACCATCAAAATTAATGGCAACAACAAATGCTGTAAAACATCAATATCCAAATAGAGAATTAATTGCTTGTATGGAATTACATACATTTTCATCACTAAAAAAGGAATTTTTACCCCATTACAAGGATTCAATGGCAAAAGCAGATATAGCTATCGTATATTATAGTCCTGAAGTTGTACATCATAAAAAGTTAGAACCAATAAGTAAAGAGTTAATTTTTGATAGCTTTGGCGGAAATGTTATCGTACTAAACGATACACAAGAAGTATTAAATTTTCTTAACGCACATTCATGGTCAAACAATGTTCTTTTGATGATGTCATCTGGAAATTTTGATGGAATCAATTATGACGAACTAGCTGCGACCTTAATTGCGAAAAACGATGCGGCGGAAAATAAGGGTAATAACAATTGAATTCAGAGTTGCATATAGCAATAATGAGAGCATAGATACCAACATCGTAAATTGTGGATTATACACCATTTTTGTTTTGGCTAAAATATCTCTTTTTATTTCTTCAACTGATTTATTTTCCATTTCTGGGTTTTCCCGTTGAATTTCTTTTATTGTTTGTGGCTTAGATAATTTCATGGAAATCTCATTCATTTTACCCTCGTTAAAAGCAGGATATATTTTTTGGTAATAGAAAAATAAAAAGACACTGACAATTACTGCATAAGGTACTCCGGCAAGCATTCCATTTTTAACATCATTCAATAAATTATTTTCTGTTTCCTTTCGTTTTACCAAATACAAGGCTACAGCAATTGAAGCAGTTAAAATAAACATATTGATAAAGACAAATGGTCTCAGATCATCAAGAGAAAGAGAAAGATAAAATGCTGCTAATTTTATTGAAATCCAAATTGTAGCTGCAAGCAGTCCAACCTTAAGGGGTAATCTCATTAATTATTCATTGAGATTAAAAATTCCTCATTGGAGATGGTATTCTCCATGTGAGATTTAAGGAATTCCATTGCTTCAACAGGGTTCATATCAGCCATAAATTTTCGTATCAACCAAATCCGCTGCAAAACATCTTTTCCAACTAATAAATCTTCACGCCGAGTTCCAGAAGCTGTAATGTCAATTGCAGGATAAATTCTTCTGTTAGATATTTTACGATCGAGTTGGAGCTCCATATTTCCAGTACCCTTGAATTCTTCAAAAATTACTTCATCCATTTTAGAACCTGTCTCAGTTAATGCTGTAGCAAGTATTGAAAGTGAACCGCCATTTTCTATTTTACGAGCAGCACCAAAGAATCTTTTTGGTTTATGCAATGCATTTGCATCGACACCACCAGAAAGAACTTTTCCAGAAGCTGGAGAAACGGTGTTATATGCACGAGCTAAGCGTGTAATTGAATCTAGCAAAATACAAACATCATGACCACATTCAACCATTCTTTTGGCTTTTTCCAAAACCATATTAGCAACTTTTACGTGGCGTTCAGCAGGTTCATCGAAGGTGGAGGCAATAACTTCAGCTTTTACGCTTCTTGCCATGTCAGTTACTTCTTCTGGTCGCTCATCAATTAACAATACAATTAAGTAGGTTTCCGGATGATTTGCAGCAATTGCATTTGCTACGTCTTTAAGTAACATTGTCTTTCCTGTCTTTGGCTGTGCCACAATCATTCCACGTTGACCTTTTCCAATAGGAGCAAAAAGATCCATAACACGTGTGGAAAGTGTTTCCTGCTTGTGTCCTGTTAATTTGAATTTTTCCGATGGGAAAAGAGGAGTTAAATATTGAAATGGAACACGGTCACGAATGTAAGATGGATGTCTACCATTAATCGACTCAACTTTTACCAAAGGGAAGAATTTTTCTCCCTCTCTTGGTGGACGAATTGTTCCTTTTAGTGTATCACCTGTTTTTAAACCAAATAATTTTATCTGATTTTGAGAAACATAAATATCGTCTGGTGAAGGAAGATAATTGTAATCAGATGATCGCAAAAAACCATAGCCATCTTGAATTACTTCTAAAACTCCTTCAGCAGTAACAATACCAACTAAGTCATAATTCTCATCTGATTTCTCAGCAGGATTTTCATTTGGAATATGCCCTTGGTTTTGTTGATTTGCGTGATGAGGTCTATTTTGATTTTGTCGCTTATTATCAAATTTATGAACTGGCCTCTCTTGTCTTATGTTTTGTTCGCGTACTTCTCGATCATTCTTTTCCTCAGATGATTTACTTGATTTTTCTTCAATAGTATCAGCAGTTTTTACTTCGGAAGATACTTTATCATTTTTTTCTTCTTTGGTATCATTACTTAATTCCTGTGTTAGATTTTCTTCTATTGGCAATTCTTTTTTTACAATCTTCCGAGTACGTTGTTTTTTTTGATTATCGCCTTCACTAGAATTACTAATGATATCATTTTTCTGTTCTTCTGACGAATCAGAATTTTCATTTGCTGTGGTGTCACCCATATTATTTGTTTAATTTAAGGATTTTTATTTTAAGATATAGAGTTTAAACTCCTATTTTGAGGATACTAGGAAGTTTAGGATTAATTTAAACTTTGATTGTTCAGTGAGAATATTTATTGATTTATATGATAAATTTTGGAGAAATAAACCCTTTGGGTTCTTACTATGAGCCAAATTTAGTTATTATTTTCTAATATGCAACAAAAACATTAAGTTTTTCTTTTTTTCTTTTTTGCTGCTGGAAAAAGTATATTGTTCAAGATTAATCTGTAACCTGGTGAATTTGGATGAAGATTCAAATCTGTCTGTGGGTCATTCACTAAATGTTGGTAATCTTCTGGGTCATGACCGCCATAAAATGTCCAAGTTCCTTGTCCCATTTCTCCATGAATATAACGTGCCGTTCCTGCACTTTTATTTTCCCCTAAAATTAGCACATTTGACTTTATAAATTCCTTTCTAAAATCTGTTGTTTGTCCCATAAATCCTTTTACTACATCAACATGACATTGCGTTAGCATAGTTGGTATAACATCCCATTTTGCTGAAAAATCAAAAAGTGAAAACTGATCCATCGCTTCTGTAATTACGCGATTATTTCTTAAATCAGTTGCATCAATGTCTGAATATTCATAAACCATAGGGTCTTTTATAAGATGAAAATCCTTGAAAGCAAAGGTTTGACTAAAATCTAATTTTTCTTGAGCGCGAGAATCTGATGGGTCACCATCAAAAATAGATTCGCAAATATCAGTTCCTTGTGCAGCCAAGCCAATATCAAAACTATCTGTTCCACTACACATTGTAAATAAGAAGCCTCCACCTATTACAAAGTTTTTTAAATTCTTTGCAACTGCTAATTTTAGCTCTGAAACTTTTGTGAAACCTAGGTTTTTAGCATTTTTTTCTGCTGTAATAACTTGTTGCTGATACCAAGACTGGTACCTTGCAGAGCCATAAAACTTTCCGTATTGACCTGTAAAATCCTCGTGATGAAGGTGCAACCAGTCATATTTAGGAAGCATTCCCATAACAATTGCAGAATCGTAAATTTTTTCATAATTTATTTCTGCGTATTCTAAAACCATAGTTACGGCATCGTCCCAAGGCTGTTTATCAGGGGGAGTATATACTGCAATTTTCGGTGCTTTTTCAAGTTGCACAATTTCCATGTTTACATCGGGATTTGCAATTTGTGCTCTGATTTGGTTGACTTGCCCTTCTGCTAAAACTTCATAGCGAATTCCTCGAAATATAAGTTCTTCTTCAATTGTTTTTAAATGAGGCATTAAAAAAGATCCTCCCCTATAATTTAAAAGCCATTCTATAGTAATACTATTTTCTAAAGTCCAAAATGCAAGGCCGTAAGCTTTTAAATGATTTGTTTGAGATTCGTCCATTGGAACTAATAGCTGAGTCGCTTTTAGTTGGCTTGAAAAAATGAGTAGTAAAAGGAATAAAAAAAATCGATTTAGCATTATTTTAAAATGGATTGTCCTCATCTTCATTTTGATTAAATTCTTTATTGTGATCGTCCGAAGAATTCATTTTACTGGGAAGAGTATAGGTATTTGAATCTTGATTAAAGGTTGAAAAATTGTTTTTCAATGGTTTAGATAATTCAAGATCGCTTACTTCATGCAAATTTTCAAAACGAGCAAACTCAGGAACAAAACGTAAATTAACCCTACCAGTTTGTCCATTTCTATGTTTTGCAATTATGATTTCTGCCATTCCTTGCGTTGAATCTCCATTGTCATTGGTAGTTAAACCATATGTTTCTGGACGGTAAATAAATGAAACAATGTCTGCATCTTGTTCTATAGCACCCGATTCACGCAAGTCAGATAGCATAGGGCGCTTTTCTCCACCGCGTGATTCTACAGCTCTACTTAACTGAGCAAGTGCAATGATTGGAACATTTAATTCTTTTGCAATTTCTTTAATAGACCTAGAGATTGTCGAAATTTCTTGTTCGCGATTTCCATATCCTTTTCCATCTTTAGCAGACATTAATTGAAGGTAATCTATTATTATTAATTCTACGTTGTGTTGAGCTTTCAAACGCCGACATTTTGCTCTAAAATCAAAAATACTTAATCCTGGTGTATCATCTATAAAAATTGGTGCACTAGATAAATTAACTATGCGTGAATGCATTTGTTGGAATTCATGGTCTTGTAATTCTCCCTTTCGTAATTTAACTGAATCAATTCGAGCCTCACTTGCAATTAATCGTTTTACCAATTGCACGGATGACATTTCCAAGGAAAAAATTGCAACACCCATTTTGTGATCAATTGCTGTATTTCTAGCCATAGAAAGGATAAAAGCAGTTTTTCCCATTCCAGGTCTTGCTGCTAAAACAATCATATCTGAACGTTGCCATCCAGCAGTAATTTTATCTAAATCATGAAAACCTGAAGCTACTCCTGAAATTCCATCTTTATTTTTTGAAGCTTTTTCTATTTCCTGTATTGCTTCTCCAAGAAGGCTCTTCATACTTAGAGCTTGTTTGCTCATGTTGTTTTCTGCAATTTGAAACAAGTTTGACTCTGCGCTATTTAATAGTTCAAAGACATCACAAGTTTCATCGTAAGCATCTCGAATTATTTCACTGCTAACACGAATGAGTTCTCTTTTTATAAATTTTTCGGTAATAATTCGAGCATGGAATTGAATGTGTGCGGAGGAAGCAACTCGATTTGTCAGCGATGAAATATATCCTGCTCCACCTGCTGCTGCTAATTCTCCATTTTTTTGAAGTTTCGAGGTAACTGTTACCAAGTCTACAGGATTAGTAGTGGAGAATAAATCGCGAATGGTTTTAAATATTATTTGGTGTTTTGGGTCGTAAAAACTATTTAGGTTTATGATTTCAACACAATCATCAATCGCACTTTTTTCCAACATCATTGCTCCAAGAATAACTTGTTCAATTTCTATTGCTTGTGGTGGAAGCTTCCCGATGTCTCCGCTAAGTACTGATGGGCTTTTTATACGAGAAATTGGTTTGCGATTATTATCTATTGGATCCATACAACAAATATAACAAATGAAAATCCTTCAAAAAAATAAAGATGCAATTACTTTATAAAAAGATTTGAGTGCTATTTATGAACACTTGTTAATATCATTTTAATTCTTTTAAAGCACGAGCAGTACCAATACTTCTAGTAATATAATCATTTGCAAATTTAGGGCTTCTAGCAGGAGAAAATAATCTGCCATAAAATATAATTTGAAGGTGGAGCTTATTCCATGTTTCAATTGGAAATACTTTTTTTGCTGCTTTTTCAGTTTCAACTACATTTTTTCCTGAGCTAATTCCCCACCGAGTTAATAATCGATGAATGTGCGTGTCAACAGGAAAAGCAGGAAAACCAAAAGCCTGTGACATAACAACAGATGCAGTTTTGTGTCCAACGCCTGGCAACTCCTCTAATAATTCAAATGAAACTGGCACTTCTCCTTTATATTTAGCAATTAAAATAGCCGAAAGATCCCAAATTGCTTGTGATTTTTTTGGAGAAAGTCCGCAGGGTCGTATAATTGCTTTTATTTCTTCAACACTTAATTTTACCATTTCAAATGGAGTAGGCGCTTTTTTGAAAAGTAAAGGCGTTATTTTATTAACTCGTTCATCTGTGCATTGAGCAGATAACAGAACTGCAATTAAGAGGGTGTATGGATCACTATGATTCAGAGGAATAGGTGTCTCAGGAAATAAGATCTCCAATTCGTTAATTATATATGCAGCTTTTTCTTTTTTTGTCAATTTTAATTAAATAATAATTTCATTCTATAATCTTCCATTGCTTAAAATCTATCGTCTGCATTGTCTTAATCCTATCAATTTTTTGACTTTTACTAAGAACAAAATCTTTAATTTGACAGTAGTTTTTTGGAATTTCATACTTATTAAGATAGTGAGTGAAATCCTTTTTTTTAAACTTAAGATTTACCTTTTCTTGAACTACTAGTACAATTTTTTGGCCTAACTGAACATCTTTCATAAACCAAATAAAAAAAGGTTTTTTGAGGAGGGGATTTAATTTTAACTCAATTTCCTCTGGATTTACTTTTATTCCTCCGGTATTAATAATAAAATCATAGCGGTTCAGATATTGAAAATGTTTTGAATCAATCAAATTAACGCAGTCGTTTGTTCGTAATTTTTCACTTAATACTTCTGGATAGTCAATTATTAAACGTTGTTCTTCACTACTAAATGATATTCCAGGTAACGCTTGATAGTATTCTTCAGTTTCAAATCCAATTTTTCGAATTGCAACGTGGGAAATAGTCTCGGTCATTCCATAACTTTGAAACACTGTAATCTTTTTGTCTTTTAATTTCTGAATTAATTCTTCTGATACTGGAGCTCCACCAACTAAAATATTCTTAATTGACTTTAATTTTTCGAAAGCTGTATCTACTGCTGCTTCTAATTGCAGAGGAACAAGTGCTACAAAATTAATCGGGTTTTTTAGCGCTAATATTGGATTAGTTGACACTGTTACAACATGAAGTTTTAATCCTCCAATAAGTGATCGTACAAGCATCATTTTTCCTGCAATTGTTTCAAGAGAAAGACATAAGAGCGCGCTACTTCCTTTTTCAATCTTAAAATATTCTAGTGTTTTTCTTGCAGAAATCAGCATTTTTTCTTTTGCTAGTTCAATATTTTTTGGATTTCCAGTAGATCCAGAAGTATGAATAGCAATAACTTTTTCATCATTTCCCCAGCTTTTCATAAAAGAAGTAACTTCTTTTTTTCTGCCAGTATCATTATAATAAAGCTCTAGTTTCTGCATTAAGTTCAATGCTTAGTATTCAATATCTAAATTGAAAATATTTTTTAAGGTATTTAAATTTGGATTCTTACTTGCCATTGCAGCAAATTTATCTTTTCCAGTTAAGTATTTTATTTCTTTAAGTGGATTGTCTGTAAGTATTAACTCAATTGTAAGATTATAATTCTGAAGCTTAGTTCTCAGAAAATCAGTAAATTCTGTTAAAAGCTGCTTTATATAATCCAATTGAACATTGTTGTCTAGTTCAACACCAAATCTATCTTCTGCAATAAAAAGTGGTTCGCGTTTTACCAATGCTTGGTAGAATGTTTCCATTCCTTTTTCCTTCATGATAAATGCAAATTGTTGCCAATACATTTTTAGATGTTCTGTTGAATACTTTTCTTCAGCTAATTTTTCATTGTTTTTATCTACTATTTTCTGTTTATCGTTTTCGATAATATTTTTAATCGATAAATGAACTTGATTTAATTTTCCACTAGGTTCAGAAACAATTTTTAGGGTTTCCTCTTCTTTTTCTATTACTTTTT
>CAMCYF010000012.1 GCA_945883825.1 Chitinophaga pinensis | reverse complement strand
TTCGGGGTCATCACAAGGAAGCAGAATTGTTTTTCCTTCAAACACATTTTCGTCAAATTCCAAATACGCATTGATTTCTTTTTCAATATCGTGATATTGTGTATAGAACTCATCGTTCTTTGCGTTCTTTGCCTTACTTAAATTTTCGTTTGCCATTTAGTGAATTTCAATTTGTGAAGTTAGCGATAATTTATATTTTTCTTTCTTCAATCACCTCATAAACCGATCTATTGGTTTTATATAATTCACTTGAACTATTAATTAGTCGTTTTTTCTTTGGTTGTAGTGACTGAAACTTATTATAATTCTGAAAGGGATATGCAGTAAATTCAAATTTTTTGGCTGATCTTAGCAAGAAAACATTGCATAAATCAAAATTAAGAGTTCTGGCAAATTGTTTTGATGCTCATCAATACTTTGCATTCAAGTCAAGGTTTGAAGCGTTTAAAACAAAGAAAAGTTACTTTCTAATAGGAATGAATGATGAAGAAATTCGACTAATTTTTTTAGAGTTTATTTTTTTCCATTTTGCCGTGAAAAATAAGATCTATCCTGAATTATCTAAAGGTGAAATATTAAATTATTATGATGATAGAAAATCCGAAATTGAAACAAAAAATCAAGATCTTGAATCTAATACACATCAAATTTAGTGATGCTAAATTAATAGAGAGAGGCAGTTTTAGACAATTTCAAAACGACAATTTATTTTTCCTTGATGGTATGACCATTAAAATGAAAAAGAGAGAGTATGATGCATTCTATTTATATTCTATTTGTATGTTAATGAAGTTCAAAACCACACCAAATGAGATTAAAGAGTATCTGAGTTTGCAAGAAATTTAAAAATTTCTCTTTAGAATTTTTATTGAATCGTCTTTCTGATAGAATTTATTTGATTAAGAAATTACTAATTCATCAATTATAAGATGATTTTTTGACTTAATTCCACACCTAAAACCTCTATTTGTTTTAACAAATGTTTTAACAATAAAATAAAAAACTCTGTAAATATAATACTTACAGAGTTATTTTAAGTGGTCCCACTTGGAATCGAACCAAGCACCTACTGATTATGAGTCAGTTGCTCTAACCGAATGAGCTATAGGACCATATTATCCGAAGATAACATTCAAATTAATTAAAGTCCTAAAACGAATTCGGGAAGCTATAGGACCTTTAATTAGTGCAAAATTAATAATTTCATCCAATTTGAAAGAATTTCTCTAAGAAATTTGTTTTTCAGCACGAAGTAAAGTCATCCAAAGCATGCCAAATAAGATACTAGCAAATACCAAGTGTGAAATTCTCAAAACTCCTGGCATATCAATATAGGCAAGTAAAACACCACTTATTAGCTCAATTGTGAGAATGATATACATGTTTCTGATTATCCTAAACTTTTGGTTTTTCTCATTTTTCCAGGCAATAAAAGTCAAGAGAATAAGTACAAACCACGAAAAACTTCGGTGAATATAAAAAGGCAAACCCAGCTTGTCTGTCCAGGTATTTTTATCAAAACCTTGCTTTGTGAGCACATCGATGGATTCGCGAACTTGTGTGCCCAAAAACATTTGATAGAAGGTGATTAAAAATACAGTTAGTACTAAAGTCCACAGCAACTTATTCATCTGGAAAGTCTTTTGCTGCGATGGGCTGACTTTACGAACAATGTAAATTTGAATCGCTATAATTACTAGTGCTAAAAGTAAATGAACGGTAATGGTCCACGGCACTAGGTTTGTCGCAACAACAATGGAACCAAACCAAGCTTCAATGGCAATTAAAATCAAATTCAAAGCTGAGAAATAGATAAGTTTACTTTTTCTGTAGTAAAACAAGAACCAAAAAAAGCCAAGAAGCAGCATGTTTCCAGCCAAAAATCCAAGCAAACGATTGAGGTATTCTACCCAGGTTTTATTCGCATTAAAAGATTCCTCTAAATAAACACTTGGATCATTTTTTATTTTGGTGGCGGTACTTTCGAAACCAAGAACACTTAAAAAGCTACAAAATTTCTCGACTTTTTTCTGGCGTTGAACTAAATAAACTTCCCGGTAATTACTCGGCAAACTTGTTATTTTTGTTGGTGGAATCCATTTCCCAAAACATTTTGGCCAATCAGGACAGCCCATTCCACTTCCTGTAACTCGCACAAAACTTCCTGCAACTACAACAAGGTAAATTAGAATTAGCGAAACCCAATTGAAACGGATAAATAATTTGGAGAAAAGCATGTGCAAATTTAAGGATATTTTAACCAATAGTTTTAATAAATTACAAGCATTTATGATTCCTTTTTTTGATTAAAAATCAAAATCGTATCTTTGTTACTTAATTAGAAAGATGACTTTAAATCCTCTCACGGCTATTTCTCCTATTGACGGACGCTATCACGCGAAAACAAAAAAATTAGCTGAATATTTCTCTGAATTTGGACTTATTCGTTACCGCGTGAAAATTGAAGTAGAATACTTTATTGCCTTGAGTCAAACTGAGATTCCTTTTTTCAAAAACTTTCCAGTGAATAAATTAGCTGATTTAAGAGCGATTTATCTGAATTTCACAGAGGAAGATGCAAATTGGATTAAAAACTCAGAGAAAATAACAAACCACGATGTTAAAGCCGTGGAATATTTCTTAAAAGATAAAATAAAATCCATTGGACTTGAATCGTTCCTTGAATATATTCATTTTGGATTGACATCACAAGACATTAACAATACAGCAATTCCTTTATCTTTAAAAGAAGGCATTCAAAAGATTTATTTGCCGCAGATTCATGATTTGATAACTCTTTTAAATCGCTACAAAAAAGAATGGAAGGAAATTCCAATGTTGGCAAAAACACATGGGCAAGCAGCAACACCAACACGCTTAGGAAAAGAAATTCAAGTTTTTAGTGAGCGCATAGAAAATCAATTAAAACAACTAGAGCAAACACCCTATTCCGCAAAATTTGGAGGAGCGACAGGTAATTTTAATGCTCACTTTGTTGCTTTCCCAGAAATTGACTGGGTGCTTTTCTCCAATAACTTTGTAAATTCAACACTTGGACTTTCAAGAAGTCAAACCACAACACAGATTGAGCATTACGACAATCTTGCAGCACTTTTTGATTGTTTAAAGCGTATAAACACAATTATTTTAGATTTAAACCGAGATATGTGGACCTATATTTCCATGGATTATTTCAAACAAAAATTGAAAGATGGCGAAATTGGTTCTTCAGCTATGCCGCACAAAGTAAATCCGATTGATTTTGAAAATTCTGAGGGAAATATTGGCCTTGCAAATGCAATACTAGAACACCTATCGTCAAAATTACCCGTTTCTCGTTTACAGAGAGATTTGACTGATTCTACCGTTCTCCGAAATATTGGCGTTCCACTTGGACATACTGTTATTGCCTTAGAATCCTGCATCAATGGCTTGAATAAATTAGTAATCAATGAAGTCAAAATAGCAGAAGACTTAGAAAATAACTGGGCTGTTGTTGCTGAAGCTATTCAAACTATTCTAAGAAGAGAAGGATTTGAAAAGCCATATGAAGCGCTTAAAGAATTAACACGTAAAAACGAAAAAATAAGCAAAGAATCCGTTCATGACTTTATTGATTCTCTTCAACTTGAAGAAAAAATAAAATATGAGCTAAAACTAATTAGCCCTCACAATTATTTGGGAATTCAACTTGTAAAATAAATGAAAAAAGCGCTTATCTTTTTAATTTTTATTGCCGCTATACCTAAATTTTATAGTCAGGAAACACCAATAATCTGGAGTGAACTACTAAAAAATACGGGTTCATTAATGGATATTTTACCGAAAACCAGTAGAGATTTTGTTGCGCTACGTTGGTCAGGTGGAAATACTTTTGGATCCTATAAATTTAACAACTACGAGAATTTAACTTTTCTTGAAGAAAAAAAAGTAAAACTAAAGACTCAATTTGGAATTGGCACCTTCGAAGCAAGCTTCTTTTTTGGAAATAAAACTTGTGTTTTTCTTTCTGATTTCGCAAGCAAAAGGATGATGATTTTTCTTCAAAAATACGACGAGTACTTAGAACCAGAAGATGAGCCAATCTTAATGGCAGATTACGAGAACAAAAAATTTAATGCACAACCAAATTTTCAAATTATAACCTCAAGTAACAATAAGTTTATTTCTATTTTTTGGCAAATACCCGGTAAATCTTCAAATAGCGATGCGTATGGCTACAAAATATTTGACCTAAATTTTAACGAGGTTCAGACTGGAGAATATGTAATTCCTTACGATGGTAACCTAACAATAATATCAAATTATCATCTAACAAACAATGGAGAATGTTTAATAAGCTTGATGGAATACATTAAACCAGTAGATCGTTTATTTGCAAATAACAATGAGAATTTTAAAGCTTTACATGTATATAAATTAAAAAATAATGTTCTGAAGGAATTTTCTTTAGAATTAGATGGCTTAAGAATTGATGATATGCAACTTGGCTCAAATGATAGTTCTTCCTACAGCCTTATTGGAATTTATGCAAAAGGTAATTCCAATAAATCTCTTGGAATATTTTCACTACTAATTGATGCTCAAAAAGACAGTCTAAGGTCCTCTGCGTTTATTCCTTTATCAAGCGTATCGGCAAATGATAGATGGTCGGATAATGATCAAAATAACAGACAAAGTTTAGGGAGAGTGATAAATTCTTACAGCCCAAACATTTATACCTATAAACTTAGAGATATTTTTACCTTAAATGATGGCTCAATTCTCGGTTCTGTAGAACAGTATTATATGTATCGAAGAATAAGTCAAGATTTCAGAACTGGGGTTTCATCTTCTATAAATTACTACTATTATGATGATATAATTGCATTTAAAATAAATGAAAAAAGCACTTTAGATTGGGAAAAACGCATTAAAAAATCCCAGGTTTCTATAAACGATCAAGGGGCTTATAGTTCCTATAGCTCTTTTTATACAGATTCTTCTTTTTGTTTTATTTTCAATGATAATTCTACTAATTATGATGAGTTTGGAAGCTTTACAAAAGAAAATTCAAAAATACAAAGCAATAATTTTTCTCGGCAGAGAAATACCTCAGCAATTTGCCAGATCAATAAAATAGATGGGATGTATTCCAGAAAAATCCTTCTAGATAAAAAAGAATTAAATGCACTAATGGTTCCTAAAGCCTTTAAACTTGATCTCGTTAATCAAGAATTATTACTCTATGCAATTCAAGGATTTAAAGAGAAATTTGGGATCTTAAAATTAAATCTGAAATGAGAAATTTCTACTGCTTAATTATTCTTGTTGGGCTATTAATGTCTTGTGATCAAAAGCCTAGTGCCACAGAAACAAGTACAGAAAAACTAGCTGACTCAACATTTGATGATCATAGTTATTCAAATCTTCGAGAAATTCATACAACACACCTAGACTTAGAACTTGAAGTTAATTTTCAAAACAAAACAATTTATGGTGTTGCTAGGCATACAATGAACAATAACAATTCAGATACTGCAATCTTTGATATAAATGGCTTGTTAATTCAAAAGGTTACGCTGGGAACTATAAACCATGAAAAAGAAACAGATTTCGTTATTGGAAATATGGATAAAGATTCCATTTTAGGGCAACCTTTACTCGTGACTACTAAAAATAAGACGCAACAGATTAACATCTATTATCAAACTACAGAAAATTCTGCTGCACTTGATTGGCTAGATTCTAATTTAACATCCTCCAAAACAAAGCCATTTTTATATACTCAAGGACAGGCAATACTAACAAGAACTTGGATTCCTATTCAAGATTCTCCTTCAAACAGAATAACGTATTCAGCAAAAGTATCTGTACCTGATGATTTAATGGCTGTTATGAGTGCTAAAAATAAAAGAGAGAAAAGCAGTAATGGAAATTATTTCTTTGAAATGAAAAAACCAATTCCATCTTATTTAATTGCGCTAGCAGTTGGTGATTTAAGTTATCAATCCTTAGGTCCAAATACAGGATTTTATTGCGAACCAGAATTAGCAAAGGCCTGTTTGTTCGAGTTTCAAGACTTGCCAAAAATGATGCAAGCAGCAGAAAAAATATACGGTAAATACCAATGGGATCAATACGATTTATTGGTTCTACCCTACTCCTTTCCTTTTGGAGGAATGGAAAATCCGATGTTAACCTTTGTTAATCCAACAATTATAACAGGAGATAGAAGTTTAACATCTGTTGTAGCGCATGAATTAGCGCATTCTTGGTCTGGAAATTTAGTTACTAATCGTACTTGGAATGACTTTTGGTTAAACGAGGGTTTTACAGTATATTTTGAACAAAGAATCATGGAAGAACTTTATGGTAAAGACGTCTCCGACATCCTCGCTGCGGTTGAATACTATGAATTACAAGATGAATTAAAAACAATAGCCAATTCTAAATATCCTGAAGACAGTCGCTTGTTTCTAGATTTAAAAAATCGAAATCCAGATGATGGAATGACAGATATTGCGTATGTAAAAGGTGCCTTCTTTCTAAAAACATTAGAGCAAAAAGTTGGACGCAAAAAATTTGATATTTTTATTCAATCCTATTTTGAAAAACATGCATTTAAAACAATAAATTCTGAGGATTTTATTCGTTATTTAGATAAAAATCTTTTGTCGAAAGAAGAAGTTAAATTTAATCATTTAGACTGGATTTACAAGGAAGGATTGCCAAAAAACTGTCTTCAAATACATTCTACTAGCTTGGAAAAGATGAAAGTATTAGCAAATGATTTTACTCAAGGTAAAGCTATATTTAAAACTAAAGTAAGTTATAAAAAAATTCGAATTAAGGGGAAAATGCGTAAAAAGAAACTGATAGAACGCTTAAAAAGAGAAGATCATATTGTACAAGAATGGCAGACATTTATTCGGACGCTTCCTAAAAATATTTCAAAAGAAAAACTTAAAATAATTGATTTTAACCTAGGATTTAAAAATTGTGGTAATTCTGAAATTATGACTGAATGGTTTACCTTGGCTTTAGAAAATAACTATACCGAGCTTAATAGTGACATAGAACGATTTCTCAAAAAAGTAGGAAGAAGGAAATACTTAGTTCCAATCTATAAAGCAATGAATAAAGTAAATCCTAAATTAGCAAAACAAATTTTTGAGAATTCAAAAAATCAATACCATGCAGTTTCTAGAAATTCAATTGAAGAACTACTAAAGGAAGTGAATTAGTTAGCAAGTTCACTCATAAAGCGAATACGTATCAGACGTAATTCCTCTTCTGTGTAAACACCGTCAAATTCTCTGTAAGCTGCCTCTATATCATCTGTTTCCGACTCCGTGAAATACTCAAAAACTTCATTTTGATCAGTACTCTCCAATAAAGTATTAATGTAATAATTGATGTTTACACGAGTTCCAGAATTAACAATTGACTCAATTTCGTCTAACAATTCACCAAAACTTTTTCCTTGAGAATCTGCAATATCCTCCAATGGAAGTTTACGGTCAATATTTTGAATTAATTGTACCTTAAGAACTGATTTGTTAACAAGCGTTTTTACAACCATGTCTTGTGGCCGTTCAATTTCATTGTCTTCAACATAATTTGCAATCAAGGCAACAAATGGTTCACCATAACGCTGGGCTTTTCCTGTACCAACACCTTGTATATTTGTCAGCTCCTCAACTGTAATTGGATACTGAAAACACATATCTTTTAGTGAAGGTTCTTGAAAGATAACAAATGGGGGAATTCCCTTCTCCTTTGATAGGGATTTTCGCATATCAACAAGTAAAGAATATAAAGTTTCATCAAAGGCTCCTCCTTTCCCTCCTACTTCAATAACTGTGTCATCGTCATCAGTATTTGAAAAATCATGCTGCTTAATTAATTGAAAGGATTTTGGGTTTTTAATAAATTCTTTTCCTTGGTCTGTCAATTTCAGCGTACCAAATGTATCGATTTCCTTGCTTACAAGACCACCAACACAAACTTGTCTAATTACGGCATTCCAAAAATGCTCATCTTTCTCTTTTCCAACACCAAAGCTTGGAAATAAATCGTGTTTATATTGCTTAATATCAGCAGTAAGATGGCCGGATAAAAAAGCACAATAATGTTTTGCTTTCTGTGTCTCTTCAAGTAAAGAAATAGCATTTAAAAGCATTAATACAAATGTCTGTCCCTCTGTCCGTTCTCGTGGATTTTTACAATTATCACAATTTTTGTTACAGCCATTTTCATCGAAATACTCACCAAAATAATGCAAGATGAATTTTCTTCGACATACTGATGTTTCAGAATATGAAACAATTTCATTCAAGAGCTGCCTGCCAATTTCCTGCTCTGCAGCAAGTTTTCCCTGAAGGAATTTCTCTAGTTTCTCAATGTCTTTATAGCTATAAAAAGCCAAGCACTCCCCTTCTCCACCGTCTCTTCCTGCACGACCAGTTTCTTGGTAATAACTTTCTAATGATTTTGGAATATCGTGGTGTATAACAAAACGAACATCTGGTTTATCAATCCCCATTCCAAAGGCAATCGTTGCAACTATCACCTCGATATCTTCCATGAGGAACATATCTTGATGTTTTCCGCGTGTATGAGCATCTAAACCAGCGTGATAAGGCAAGGCATTTATTCCATTCACCTGAAGTAATTCAGCGATTTCCTCTACTTTCTTTCTACTAAGACAATAAATAATTCCACTTTTACCTTTGTGCTTGCGTATGAATTTTATTATTTCTTTCTCAACCTCTCGCTTAGGGCGAATTTCATAGAATAAATTATCGCGATTGAAAGAAGATTTAAAAACATCCGCATCCAACATGTTCAAGTTCTTCTGAATATCATATTGAACTTTTGGAGTAGCAGTTGCTGTTAAAGCAATAATTGGAACATTTGATATTTTCTCGAAAATTTCTCTTAATCTTCTGTATTCTGGTCGAAAATCATGGCCCCACTCAGAAATGCAGTGCGCTTCATCTATGGCGAAAAAAGAAACGTTGACAGAGGTTAAAAACTCAATATTTTCTTTCTTAGTTAATGATTCAGGGGCAACATATAGCATTTTTGTTTTACCAGCTGTTATATCGTTTCGAACTTGCTGGAGTTCTGATTTTGATAGCGAAGAATTCATGAAATGTGCTATACTTTCTTCATCACTTACATTTCGGATAGCATCGACTTGATTTTTCATTAAGGCAATTAAAGGAGAGACGATAATGGCCGTTCCTTCTAATAACAAAGCTGGTAACTGATAACACATCGACTTGCCACCACCTGTTGGCATGATGACAAAACTGTTTCTGCCACTTAAAACGTTATCAATAATTATTTTCTGCTCACCTTTAAAAGTATCGAAACCAAAATACTTTCTAAGCGAAGCTTTTAAATCAATATTTTGACTTTCTTTAGAATTAATTGTAATGTACTCTTCCATTGGTGTAACAACAAAATTCGATAGGAACTTGTTTAATATAAATGTAGATAAAATTTATGAGTTAAAGCAAGAGATTTATCATAAAAATGAAAATATCATAAACTTTTAGAAAAAGAGTTACAACAATTAGCCATTTATAGCCACAACCTCTAACACTTCTGGAAGGTGTTGCTTCAATAAATTTTCAATTCCGCCCTTTAAAGTTGCAGTTGATGAAGGACAACCAGCACATGAACCTTTTAATAGAACTGTTACTTTTCCATCTTGAAAACCAAGAAAATCTATTGCTCCCCCATCATTTTCAACCGCTGGACGAACATACTGATCTAAAAGTGCTTTTATGGGATCGTCAAAATCACTCGCATTGAATTCAATAGGATTTTCATCAGAACCTTCAGTAACCTGCACTTTTGGAGCAGGCATTTGAATTAAAACATCTTTGGAATTTGAAATCCATTCTTTTATGAATTCTCTTAATTCCATTGTGATAAAATCCCAAGGAACATTATCAGTTTTAGTAATCGTGATGAAATTTGCTGCAATGAACACATTTTTTACAAAGGGAAAATCAAAAAGTGCTTCTGCAAGCGGAGAAAATCCTTTGGCTTCTTTTCGCGAGGTAAACTCTGCAGAATCTCCAGAAATTAGAAGGTATTTGTTTGCCACAAACTTCATTGTTGATGGATTTGGCGTCATTTCTGTGTAAATCGTAACAGGGACATTCATTTTTGGAATATTTTTTTTCAAATTTACAAAGAAAGAGCGAAGCTTAACTGAAAAATCGAATATTACTACTATGAATTCCTAGGTCAAGATTAAAATAAAATTGGGAATCCTAACTTTAAAATCTAGTCCATTGATAAGTGACTAGGATTAATTAAATCCAATACTGTTTTTACGGGGCTAAAAACTTCATTTCCAATCTCAACAAATAAAGTATTCCAATTTGCCATTCCTCCATTCCAAAGCCCTGGCAATTCTATAAAAACAACATCTTTCCCAGCATGATTTTTCTCCACTTTCAAGAACTGCTCATCATCATTAAATGTAAATAAATCATAGATTTCGCCCTGTTCATTTTTGATGTCTAAAACCATCATAACGGGATTAAAATGAGTGCTTTCAAAAAAAATAGCCGCTTGGTCACCTGCTAAATCTACTTGTCCTTTTTCTATAATTTGCTTTTGAATTATGCCATTTTTTGAGACAAAAAAAGGACCTCCTCCATTTTGACCTTCATTTCTGACCATTCCACAGATTCGTAGGGGACGTTTAAGCAACAATAGAATGGACTCCACGGATGAACTAGCATTTATTTCTGATTCTGTATACAAGTTAAAACGGGAATTAAACAAAGAAAGATCATCCTTGCTTGGATTTGAAGTCAACTTGTGAATCTCCGACTTTATTTCAATTGAAAGACCTGCCAAGAAAGACCAAACCTCATTCGAATTTTTACATTTTGTGAAGTGCTGAACATTATCAATATTTTTAACGAAAATCAAATCCGAAGAAAGAGTTTGAAGATTTTCCAACAAAGAACCATGACCACCAGGTCGCATCAAAGGTTTATTTGAAGAACCGAATACTAAATCTCCATTACTAGAAAAAACATACGAATCCGTATTTGGATTTTGCTCAGAGAAATTTATAGAAACCGAACTTTTAGATTTCGTTTCTATCTCCTCAATAAAAGACTTAAGTAAATTCTCGAATTTCTTTTGAATTGTAAAATGATAGCTTATTTCCTCAGAAATTAATTTTCCCTGTAATATATGTTCTTGAAATGGATTAAGATTTTTGTCATCCAAGCGATGAAAAGGAAAAAGTGCTTTTGGAAGATCACCATAATTTTTTCCTGTTTCTTCTAAAATATAATGAATGAAATCCTTAATGGAAATATCCAGATTCTTAATTTTTTCTTTTATTTCTAAAGATAACTCATCAAAAAAAGCAAATGAAGCTATATTATTAAATAGAAATAATGCTTTTTTAAAATTATCATCGTTCGGATTTTCTAAATACTCGTATAAAAAATCAAACATTCTTGATCCAGAACCAGATGCGGGTATAAAGAAACAAGTTGATTTTTTAGCTGAAGTAAAAACAGTGGAAAATTCCGCCATCTCCTCGGGTAAAAAACGAGAAATTCCATCGTTAATCTTACAGGGCGCAACAAGCGCTAAAAATGGCTTAGGAGAAAAAAAACGTCTTCTCTGATCTTCAATTTTAAAATCTTCATTTAATTTCATATATTTTACTAACGGAAATTGTTTCTTTGTAGTGTGAATAGATTTGTTGAATTTATTAAATATAAGTGGAAAGCTAGTGGGAGACATGGAATTCATTCTCCATTTATATACGATTTAATAGAAAATGGAATAAGGACTAGTATTATTAAAGCTGAGTTTCACCCGAATGATTCAAAAAATATAGATTTTCAAAAATTTGTTTTTAAGCTACTAAGGTATTTTAAACCCCAGCATATTTTAATTGATGAAAACAAAGAAATCACATCTTGGAAAAACTTTTTTCAACAAAATTTTAAGGATTTAAAGGTTCAATTAAATACGGAAGAGTTTAATAATTCATCTAAAACTGATGAATTTGACATTATATTTATCTTAGAGCCAACAAATCTACTTGAAAAAGTTTCAAAACTTATTCCGTATTTTGGAAATGATACAATTTTGATTGTTTATGGTATTCGAAATAAGCAGCTTGTCTTTGAAGAGTGGAGAAAATTATGTGAAATGAAAACTTTTCACGTTTCCATTGATTTTTTTCAAAGTGGATTAATTATGAAACGAAATCAGCAAGAAAAAGAGCACTTTACACTCAAAACTTCCTAAAAAATTTAAAAATCATGGGTTTACATCCCTCCAGGAACGAGCATTTTCACATTTTACGCCGAGAGATTTAAAATAATTTGCAGCTTGCTCACTGCGGATACCACTTGCACAACAAAAAATAATTGGCTCTGGCAGTGTTTTTATTTCTTCAATATGATTCATCAACTCTTGAAGTGGGATATTTAATGAACCCTCAACATTTCCACTAACAAATTCTTGGGTAGTTCTAACGTCTATAATTGTCATACTTTATTCTTTTAAATCAATTAAAATCTTCTTTTCAGAAAAACTATTTTTTAGCTTTTGAGCATCTAAAAAGCGCGTAAATTTAGTAAATAAACACTATAGTTCTAGTCATTTTCATTCATCAACAACTCAAAACCAAATAAGATGCTTATTTTTGGATAGATAAATTTTAAATACCATGGGAAAACAAGTTACACTAGCCTCAATCGAAAAAGCAATTGATATTGTAGATAATTTGGATGACGACCAATTAGAATCCTTGTCTGAAAAGTATGCCTTAGCACAGCAAATTTTATTAGATTATGTGGCTTCAGCAGCAACTGAATATGAGAACGAGGAATTAGAAGGATTAATTATTTACTATTTCTGCCTTATAAATGAATGTTTTGCGCAAGAAGGAATAACATTTCGAGAAATCACAGAAGCTGATATAGATGAGCTAGAAGAACCTTATTTCGATATGTTGGATCAGTATTTTGAGGAGGAAAATGAAGAAATACTCGAATCTTTTTGCGATCAGCCAGAACTTGCTCAATTTATGGCAATGGAAGTTTCCACGGAAGATGAAGATGGAACAGATATGTCTGAAGACACTGCTACACAATTATTCATTGTAAGCTTAGCGATGATTTCTTTAATAAATCGTTGTATTAATTGATTCTCTAAAATAAACTTCTTTCAATGCTAAAAATTGACATGCATACTCATATTATTCCAAAAAACATGCCCAATTGGACAGAAAAATTTGGCTATGGGAAATTCATTCATCTTGAGCATAATTTAGATAATTCTGCAAATATGATGCAGGGAGGAAACTTTTTTAGACGCATAGAAGAAAATTGTTGGAACGATAAACAGCGAATTACAGAATATGAAAAATTCAATACGCAAGTTCAAGTTGTGTGCACAATTCCCGTTTTATTTTCCTATTGGGCAAAACCAAAAGATTGCCTTGAATTATCTGAATTTTTGAATGATCACATTGCAGCATTAATTCAAGAATACCCAAAAAATTACATCGGATTGGCTACAATACCAATGCAAGATTCAGAGATTGCAATTAAAGAATTAGAAAGAGCAAAATCCATTGGACTTGTAGGAATACAAATTGGTTCAAATATCAACGATGAAAACTTAAGCGAGGAAAAATTCTTTCCGATTTTTGAAGCCTGTGAACGCTTAGGAATGGCAGTTTTAATTCACCCTTGGCAAATGATGGGTTTTGGAAGCATGGAAAAATATTGGTTACCTTGGTTAGTCGGAATGCCGGCAGAAACTTCCCGGGCCGCTTGCTCAATGATATTTGGTGGAGTTTTAGAACGCTTACCAAATCTTCGTATTTGCTTTTCACATGCTGGAGGTTCTTTTCTACCAACAATCGGAAGAATTGAACACGGATTTAATTCTAGACCAGATTTAGTTGCTGTCGATAATCCAATAAATCCGAGAGATTATATTGGTAAATTTTGGGTAGATTGCATTACCCACGATATTGAAGCATTAAAATATATCCTAGCACTTCAAGGGTCTAAAAGAGTTTGCTTGGGCTCCGATTATCCATTCCCCTTGGGAGATTTAGAAATTGGTAAATTTATCACAGAAAGTAATCTCGATGAAGAAGTCATTACAGATATTTTCAGTAATTCCACTTTAGAATGGTTAAATTTAGACGCTAAACTTTTTATTTAGTCTATTTCATATTTCAAGCGCATTGTAATATTCGCAGTTTTTCGTTTTGATGAAGTATTAAAACTACCACCCCACTCAAAATCTTCCGAAGAATTTTCAGCTGTAATTTGAAATACTCCCATATCAGCACTTTTCATATCTCCAAGACTTCCTCCTCCGTTTTCTGCTATTTTAATTGCGCGATTATAAGCATCTTTTGTTGCTTGCTCGATCATTGATAATTTTAAAGCTGCTAATTTGGTGTAGTAATACTCTGGTGCATCTGAATTCAACTCAATTCCAGCATCAATTAACTCAGAAACTTCACGCGATGTTTTTTCAATAATATTTACATTTTTTGATTGAACTTTCATGCTTTGAGTTAGAACATAACCACTAAATATCGAACTTCTTATATTTCCGTTTTCATCGTATTCATTAGAATACTCTTTTTGTATCGCTGCTGCCTCAAAAACAATATCCTTGGAGTCAATTCCCTTTTTACTTAAGTATTCTTTCACTTTTTTCAAATCCGCATTTAATTCAGAATAAGCTTCCTTCAAAGTGATATTCTTACGAGAAAAATTTGCGCGCCAAACAATTAAATCAGAATCAAATGTTGTTTCCCCTAATCCCGTGACACTAATAGTTGGATCAGCTTTTCCTTTTGATAGGTATGAATTACCTAAAATGTAACCTGTAATTATTACTGAAAAGGTAATTATTAAACTTTTAAAATTTGCTTTAAGAAAATCCATAGAAATTAATTTTAATAAATTTAATTGAATTTTTAAAACAAGCAACTTAAATCTTTATTTTTGTATTTATGTGGTTAAAAAAAAAAAAATATGAAACTTTCCGATATCTTAGAAAACGATCCTGATTTTCGCCCTTGGAACATGGATTTATCTTCCTATTGCATGCTGATGCACCTCTCTCAATTTGCTGGCATAATCGTTCCATTTGGTGGAATTGCATTACCCATAATCATGTGGACAACAAATAAAGATAAGTCTTCAATTATTGATCAACACGGAAAAAATATTCTTAATTGGATGATTTCGTTCTATATTTATGTTTCAATTAGCGCAATACTGATTCTTCTGATTATTGGAATCTTTGCTTTAATTACTTTGGGAGTTATTGCTGTAATTTTTGCGATAATTGGTGCTATAAAAGCAAACAATAAAGAAATGTTTAATTATCCGCTTACAATTCAATTTTTAAAATAAAATGGCTGTTTTTATCTGAGAGTAATTAGAATAAAAAAAGACCTCTATTGCTAGAGGTCTTTCTTTTATGCCTTAATCCAACGGAAGTAACTTACTTTACCATTATTCGAAACCATCTTTATAATAAAGATACCTACAGGTAAATTTGAAACATCCATTTGAAATAAATCCGTTGTCATTGTTTTTGAATCCATCAATTGGCCATTAATAGAAAAAACTGTAATTGAATTGTATTGTTCGAAACTTAAATCCTTGATAAAAAGCAAATCAACTCCAGGATTTGGAAAAATAAAACAATCATTATTCCCACCCCACTCTTTTATACTATTAGTTGTGCAAGCACCATTAGTATACTCTGAAACTCCTTGATAATTTACTGCCCAGCAAGCATTAAAATAGGTGATAGAATCACATGAACAAACAGGTATAAAGAGATCAGGACAATTGACATTTAAATTAATTAAAGTCGAATCGATACAATTTAAAAGGATTGCAGTATCGATACCGCCACATAAACTATTGCATTGATATTCACTTGGATAAAAATAGCTTGAATAATCTATTCCATCACTGCCAATAAAACTACAACCAGAAACAAAAATACATGTATCATTTTGACGGATAATACCCAGTTCCATTTCACAAGCACCAAAATTAACTCCGCTTGGAATTTCCATACAAGAATCAGGTGAAGTAGGAAAACATTCTCCATCCGTAAAGGAACTTATACCATAATTATATGAAGCAACACAAGCATTTGAATACGTAATGCCATCACAGCCGCAAACCGGAAGATATTCCCCGGAACAAAAAATACTAGGATCAATTAAAGTAGAATCAATACACGCTTGACTTTTGACTATAAAAGAGAACCATAAGAACCCAATAAAAAATCTGTTTTTCATATTTGGTCAGTAAAAAACAATGGTGTACTAAATAAATTTTAAGACACTCAAACTTAACTATTTTATTGATAAATCGATCAATAAACTTCAAATTTTTAAAATAGCCCCCCCCTGTATTATTTTTCCAAAAATTACAAAAACGCTAAAAATTTCCTTTTAAAGTTAGAATGAAATTCCTTCCTGGAGCAGATATGTTTGATGCAAACTGACGGTAATTTTGATCTAAGATATTTTCACAAGCTAGCTGAAAACTAAAATCCTTAGTTAAGGAATAGGAAACCCGAGCATTAAAAGTATACCAAGATGGCATTCCTTCTGCAGTAGCATAGCTAAAGTTATCCTCGCCGATCATGTTGTAATCTTTAACACGCTTCCAAGCAGCATAATTGACAAAAAACTCAGTTCTTAATTTATTAACAGAAGAAATCACACTAAACTTTCCGAAAACTGGAGGAATATGATCTAAGGGATAAGGAACTGTGTCTGTTACAATTCTACCCTTCGTGTAATTTACGGTTCCTAAAACAGAAATGTATTTATTGATATGTCCAGCAAGCGCTCCTTCGATACCATAGATGTATGCTTTTCCTGCATTTACAGTCGACATTACTTGACTTAATTCACCACCATATTGAATTGAATCAGCACCTTGAAATTGACTGTTTTGCGTAATCAAAGCATTTGACAAGTTGGTGTAATAAAAAATAATACTTGCTCTTAGTCCAGGGAGAATTTCTTTTGTTATTCCCAATTCACCATTAACGGTATATTCAACTTTTAAATTAGGATTGGGAACAATTACACTTCCGGGAACTGATTCAAAGACCTTACTAATATCATCTACATTCGGCGCTCTAAATCCGGTAGAAAGATTAGCTGTAATTCTCCAGGTTTTTGAAGGAAGATAAACAAACCCTAGGTTTCCATTAAAAGCACTATTGTTTTGGTTGATGCTGTTAAATGGAAATGGGAAATACGTTGTATCCGTAAAATTAGCATTCAAGCCAACATAAGAAAAACGAAGTCCATCGTTGAGAATAAATTTATCGGAAATTTCCCAAGTATGAGTAGCATAAATTGCAGCAGACCTCATAGAAGAGCCTGCATCAGGATATCTTGTTGATGTATCGCGAATTGTATTTGTCGCAACATTTTTAGCAAATGCAGAAGAATTAACAAGATTCAAAAACGCTTCTGTTCCATATCTTAATTCATGCTTTTTTATCTTCTGAAAGAAATCAGCGTTTATGGTAAAAATATCAAGCTTTTCAATGTTATTGGTTTCCCAAGAATCATTAAACTTTCTAACAATTCGACTTTCTTCAATTGCTTGATACGCTAAAATTAAGCGACCTTGATCAAAAAAGGTGTTTTTCTTCTTAAAATCTAGCGTGTAAGCAGCTAAAAATCTTTTCTGTGGACCGTAATTCCAAACAGCAAATTTGGGTTTAGAAGCACTTTCTAGGGTAAGTCGATCATAACGAGGAATATCACCAGAGTTAGACAATTGAAAATTCAATTTATGCGAAATAGCCTCATTTTGCTTAAACGAAAATTTCTGTAAAATATCATATTGTGTGTATCCTGAACCAACTTGAACATTGGTGTCTGCGTTCATAACCATTGAATCGACACCATTAAATGTTGCTGCATACCAAGGTCTAGCGCCAAAATTTCCGACAAAAGGTCTTCTGTTTGCTCCCTGGCGAAGATCACCATATTTAGAAAACGTAAAAGAACTTAAGGAACCAAAGCGCTTATTACCAATAGAAATATCAGCATGTCCGGAGAAACCATTCGCTGCAGAAAAATAGCGTGTAAATGCAGCTGCTTTTACCAATACAGTATCATTGCTACTAAATACTGGACTTTTAGTTGTAAAATTCATTACACCACCTAGCGCATCAGAACCATAGACAACAGAACCTGCTCCAAAAACTACCTCAACACGATCCATAATTGCATTGTCTAAGGTAACAATGTTCTGTAAGTGTCCACCGCGATAAATTGCATTGTTCATTCGGATACCATCAATAACCATAAGAACTTTGTTCGTTTCAAAACCTCGAATAATTGGACTCCCGCCACCCAATTGACTTTTTTGCACCATTACATTACCTGAATTTGCGAGAACATCAGCCATTGAACTTTGGTTTTGAGCGGCGATCTCAGAAGCCCGAAGCACTTGGATTTTTTGGGATACATCATTTTTCTTTTCTTCGAATTTACTAGCAGAAACAACAACCTCTTCAAAAGAATTGACATTTTGATTGATAAAAACCTTGTATTTTGAACTTTCAATTTCTTGAACTGAATAAACAATTGAAAGATAATCTGGATGTGAAAACAAAAAATTGAGTTCCTTAAAATTTAATTGAATTTCCCCTTTTTCATTTGTTTTTCCAAACTCAGCCGATTTATCACTTTTTGAGACAAGTACATTCGCTACAGGTTTGTAGGTAGCCAAGTCAATTACTTTTATTGTTTTTTGCGCAAAGGTCAATCCAAAAGAAATAACTGCGACTATTGAAAACAAGAATCTCATATAATAAAAACCTTATTAATTCTCACTACTTTTACCATCCTCCCATTGACCAACTACTGATGTCGCAATGGAATTGCCTAACACATTAGTCGCACTTCTAAACATATCACAAAAATGATCAATTGGTAAAATTAAAGCTATTCCTTCGATGGGAATATTGAACATTCCACAAGTTGCAGCAATAACCACTAAACTTGCTCTTGGAACTCCAGCAATTCCTTTACTCGTTAACATCAAAACAAGTAACATTGTAAATTGCGTGCCAATATCAAGAGGAATTCCATAGGCTTGAGCAATAAAAATACTTGCGAAAGTCATATACATCATGCTGCCATCTAAATTAAATGAATAACCAAGTGGCAACATAAATGAAACAATTCGATCTTTAACACCAAAACGTTCTAGTTCTTCTGTTAATTTAGGAAAAACGGCTTCACTACTTGTTGTTCCAAAAGCAATCACCAAAGGGCTAACTATTCTTTTCAACAATGTTTTTAAGCGCTTACCAAGAAAGAAAAAAGCCACAAGCAATAAAACAAGCCACAAGGATGCAATTCCCACCAAAAAGGAACTAAAAAACTTTGTGTAAGTAAGCATTAAATCAGAAATGTCTTTTGTTGCAAAAACAGCTGCAATAGCACCAAAGACGCCAATTGGAGCAAATTTCATGACGTAATTAACCATTTTTAAGATGATGTGAGAAGTATAATCAAGAGCAGAAATTACAGGTTTCACTTTATCGCCAATTGCTGCTGCTGCTAATCCAAAGAAAATTGAAAATATCACAATCTGAAGTATTTCATTCGTTGCCATGGCCTCAAAAATTGACTTTGGAATTATATGTTCTATAAAATTCTGTATTGAAAATGATTGTGTTTTATCTGTTACATCTGAAGCTGTTGAAACATCAATGTCCGAAAGATTAAGTCCAACTCCTGGCTGAAGAAAATTTACCCAAAACATTCCTATTAAAAGCGATACCAAAGACGCCGAAAAGAACCAAGCAAGCGCCTTCCCTCCTATTCTACCAACCGCACGAATATCTCCTAATTTTGCTATGCCAACTACCAATGTTGTGAAAACAAGTGGCGCAATAATCATCTGCACAAGACGAATAAAAATCGTCGCTAATAATTTAATGTTCTTACTGAAATTAGCTGCTAAATGAGGATAATATGTATGAATTATAGAACCTAAAATGGCTCCAAGCAACATTGCAAGAAGAATGTAAATTGTTAGGAAACTACGCGTTTGCTTTTCAGGATTTAAATTGTCTTTCATTGAATTTAGTTACTTGAATTAAATTTTAATGTGTGAATGTAAGAAAAAGTGAAAACATAACAAGAATAATAGATTAGATTGTTTTTTGTTATGCACAAGTCCACTAGAACTTAGCAGACATTTTGTATATTTACATTCCTAAGTATTTCATATGGCAATTTCAGAAAAAGAATTAGCATTTAACTTCAATGAGGATCAAATGCGCTTGAAAATTAGAGGTTTAGAGCAAGAATTAGAAAAAATATATGAAGGAGGTGGAAAAACTCGAAGACAAAAATTACACGACAGTGGAAAACTAACTGCTCGAGAACGAATTAATCTTCTTTTAGACCCAGAAACTGAGCGTATTGAAATTGGCGCATTCGCTGGTTTTGGCATGTACAAAGAACATGGTGGCTGTCCTTCTGGAGGCGTTGTAATTGTAATTGGCTACGTTAATAAGAAACAAGTAATTGTTGTTGCAAATGACGCTACAGTTAAAGCTGGAGCTTGGTTTCCTATAACTGGGAAAAAGAATTTAAGGGCGCAAGAAATTGCAATGGAAAATCATTTGCCTATTATTTATTTAGTCGATTCTGCAGGTGTTTATCTTCCAATGCAAGACGAGATTTTTGCCGACAAAGAACATTTTGGGAGGATTTTTAGAAACAATGCCATTATGAGTTCGATGGGAATCGTTCAGATTGCTGCAGTAATGGGCTCTTGTGTTGCTGGAGGTGCTTATTTACCAATTATGTCGGATGAGTCTTTAATTGTAAATAAAACAGGCACCATTTTTTTAGCGGGCTCCTATCTTGTTAAAGCTGCTATTGGAGAAAGTATTGACAATGAAACTTTGGGTGGTGCAAGATCTCAGACTGAGGTTTCAGGAATATGTGATTACAAAGTTGAAAACGACCAAGAATGTCTTTCTAAAATTAGAGACTTAATAAGCAAGATTGGAGAAAAACCAAAGGCTGGATTTGACAGAATAGAAAGTATAGAGCCAAAAGAGGCAATAAAAAAAGTGTACGGCATTATTCCTGCAGATCGCTCAAAACCATACAACACAAAAGAGATATTGAAAAGCCTTCTTGATAATTCTGAATTTACAGAATACAAAGAAAGTTATGGCAAATCAATTATTACAGCTTATGCTAGAATTGATGGCTGGAGCGTAGGAATCGTGGTCAACAACCGTGAAATATCAAAAAATGCAAAAGGTGAAATGCAATTTGGAGGAGTTATTTATTCAGATTCTGCAGATAAAGCAGCTCGATTTATCATGAATTGTAATCAAAAAAACATCCCTTTGGTTTTCTTGCATGATGTTACAGGATTTATGGTAGGTTCTAAAAGTGAAAATGGTGGAATCATAAAGGATGGAGCAAAAATGGTAAGCGCAATGGCAAACAGCGTAGTTCCAAAATTTTCCATAATAATGGGGAATTCATATGGTGCTGGAAATTACGCCATGTGTGGAAAAGCATATGATCCTCGCTTAATTGTTGGGTGGCCAAGTGCAGAAATTGGCGTTATGTCAGGTGCTGCCGCTGCTAAAACACTTCTTCAAATAGAAGTTGCTACATTAAAAGGAAAAGGCGAGGAAATAACTCCAAAACGAGAAAAAGAACTATTCGACTCTATTAAGAATAAGTACGATGAGCAAATATCTCCATATTATGCAGCAAGTCGCCTATGGATAGATACCATTATTGATCCTGTTGAAACCCGCAAAATAATATCAATGGGAATTGAAATGGCCAATCATGCACCTATTGAAAAAAGATATAATGTTGGAGTAATTCAAACTTAATCCTCGTCCATATTTTTTTTGCCATTGAAATAGAAGGAGTAGCCAAAACTTATTGTGAATGCTGATGCTATTTTAGAGAAATCGGCAATGGAATAACCCATGCTTGAATCTAAAATCCCTATCGTTTCTGGTGTGAAATTAAATCCATAAAAAGGAAATCCAATTGTAAAACGATACGAACTATTAACAGAAGAAGTCGCTATAAATGAAATAAATGGCTCAAAAAAGGTCGCTTCAGTTCTCCTATAATTTTTTATAGAATCACTTACAGCAAAAGAATTTAAATAACCGATTTTACATCCTATTTCTGTTCCAATACGTTCTGTCCAAAATTTTTCATGTCCAAGTTTTAAGAAGGTAGCAGCAGAATGAATTCCCCCAAATATTTTTGGCTGCACTCTAAATTCATTGATTGCAAAATAGGAATAATGCAATCCTATTCCAAAAGAAATACCATTTTTAAGCGCGTATTGATAAGATGGTGAGATACAAACTAAACCTTGCATAATAGATCTATACGCTTTATTATTTGTCGCATTTGGCAAACCCAATTCAAATGTAAAAGAATCGTCCGGATTGATTGCTTGCGCATTGATACTTGACATTAATAGAGAAAAGATGAAAATTAAACTAAATTTCATGTAGTAAAATTAAGAACTTTATATTTAACCTCAATAAATGAAAATATGGAACTTCAAAGAGCAATTTAATTAAATAAATTAAAAAATTTATCAGCAAAAAAAAGCTGACTTTAATTTGTCAGCTTTTTGTAAAACGTTTTACTTTCTTACTTTAGGATAAAGTTTATTCTTCTATTTTTTGCATCTTTTACTTCATCCTCATCGTCCTCTTCAACTTCAGAACTTTGAGTTGTTTCACTTTTGTAGGTTTTATCAATCCTTGTTGGGTCAATTCCTTGTTCTTCAAAATATTTAGCAACTGCTGCAACACGTTTTCTATCCATTTGATAATATTCATCTAGCCCCTCTCCAACTTTCAATTCTTTAGCATCACAATGACCTTGTATTTCTATTCGGAATTGTGGATTAGTATTTAACTCATTTAGTACAAAATTCATTGCTTCTTTGCAATTTTCACTAAACGTTGCCTTTCCAAATCGAAAATATGCAACTTGTTCAGCAACTTTTTCAGCAGTTGTCATTTTATCTGTTAATTCAGGTGTTTTTGAATAAATTAAATTGGAAAATGACTCCTCAATTTTTTTGGGAGCATTGTTATAACATTTACAATCCTCCTCCTTATCTATAAGTGTTATATTGACATTATCAACATAATAGTAAGCTTGGCTTATCGATTCTAGTTCGCTATCTTTTGGTTTTTTAACCGCTTCAAATTTTGTTGTTTCATTTTTATCAAAATTACCAATGGTAATAAATCTCTCGTCTCCTTTGGCTGTGTAAATATTACATACTTGTTCCCAGCCATAAAAACCCGAAAATACTTTATTATTTTGCGACTTTACCAATCTATCAGAAGAATTATAAATAGCAGAAGTATTATTTGAACCAAAATCATCTTTTGAAAATAATGCTGCAATATTATTTATTCCAAACTTTGATGACTCAGCTAGAGAAATTGAGAATTCCACACAATAATTTAAATTCTTTTTAAGTGTAATTTGTTCTTTACCTCTTCCAAGTGGAATAGTCACATAGCTTCTTTCGTTTGCTAACTTTCCAGGTTTATATAAAATCAAACCCAAATATTGAGATCCACCAATGTCTTTAATAGGCTCTTCTTTACCAAATATATTTTCAGGAACTTTAACATCACCTCCAGCTTCAGTGGAAAATAAATCAGCTTTCCTTTCAGATGGAGAACTTACACCATAATCAAGGGCATCAACTCCACCGATTTCATTAATAGGATCATTTGATTGATTTCTTTCAAATGTCATTTTCAAAACTTCTTTCTCAAAAGCTTTATTTTTCTGAGCAAATGAATAAGAAGATGAAATAATTAAGGCTAAAAAACCTAATTTCGGAATATTAATTTTCATAATTTTTTACAGTTTGAATAAATACTTTTACCTTTTCAGGATCAATATCAGGATAAACTCCATGACCCAAATTTACAATATGTCTTTGACTTTTGAATGAATTTAGCATTTTTATTGTCTCTTTTTTTATTAAGTCGTCAGAACCATATAATACACAAGGGTCTAAATTGCCTTGTAAAGTCATAGTTTCTCCGACTAATTTTCGGGTTTCTTGTATACTCATATTCCAATCTAAGCCTAATGTTGAGCAATTTAACGCTGCAATTTCAGGTAAAGAAGCAAGTGCACCTTTAGAAAAAACAGTAAAAGGGAAATTTGGAAAAGCCGCTACAATTTTTTCAATGTAATTTAATCCAAATTCTCTGTATTGCTCTGTCCCTAAAATTCCAGCCCATGAATCAAATAACTGCAATGCATCAGCTCCTGCTGAAACTTGCGCTTTCATATAGCGAATAGTGACATCAGTTATTCGGCTTAGCAATTCGTGTGCCAAAACTGGGTTAGTATAAAGTAATTTTCGAGATTCAGAAAAAGTCTTTGATCCTTTTCCTTCCACCATGTAACAAAAAACAGTCCAAGGTGCACCAGCAAAACCAATTAATGGTACTCGCGAATCGAGAGCAATTTTCGTTAATTTAATGGCTTCAAAAACATACGAAAGTCTGTCTTCAACATCAATAGTAGTGTCTAAATAACTTAATTCTTCATTGCTTCGAATTGTCTTTTCAAACCATGGACCTTTTTGTTCTATCATTTGATAGGGCAAACCCATTGCTTCTGGAACAACCAAAATATCAGAAAAAATAATGGCTGCATCGACATCTAATAAATCCACTGGTTGAATTGTAACCTCAGCAGCAAATTCTGGTGTTTCAACTAATTCCTTAAATCCTGAAAGCTTTGAGCGAACAATTCTATATTCTGGTAGGATTCTTCCTGCTTGACGCATAATCCAAACAGGATATCGCTCTAATGATTCACCATTGTGAGCACGTAATAGCAAATCATTTTTAATTTTCATTTGCTGCAAAGTTACGTTTTTGAAAGAAAAAAATCACCAATTTATTTCTGTTTTTCCTAATTTCCGAAAATACTGATTTGTATGACTAAAATGCTTGCATCCGAAAAAACCACGGTAAGCAGAAAGCGGAGAAGGATGAGGAGCAGTTAAGACTAAATGCTTGTTACAATCAATGATTTCCTTTTTTGCAATGGCTTTCGTTCCCCAAAGTAAAAAAACAATATTTGATTTCTCAGTACTGATTTTATGAATTATAGCATCAGTAAATTGCTCCCAACCAATATCTTTATGACTATTTGGATTTCCTTCATCAACCGTTAAAATTGAATTTAACAAAAGAACACCTTGATTTGCCCATCTCTCTAAATTTCCGTTTTTTGGAAAATCAATTTTTAAATCATCTTGAACTTCTAAGAAGATGTTTTTTAAACTTTTAGGAAGTACTTTAACAGAATCAGCAACTGAAAAACTTAGACCGTTTGCATTACCCAAAGTCGGATATGGATCTTGACCTAAAATAACAACTTTAAGTTTTTCAAAAGAGCATAAATCAAAAGCATGAAAAATTAATTCTTCAGGTGGAAATAAACGGTTTGTTTCAGATGCATAAAACTTGGTGACAGTTTCACTTAGATATATGAAATAATCTTTATGAAATTCTTCTTTTAAAACTTTTGACCAAGAGGATGGTATACTTGACTGCATAATTTTCAAGAATTTACCTTAAATTAATTAAAGCTGTCCATAAGGTAATCTTTTTCTTATCCATTCTTGGCCAAATTGGTCTTACGACACCTTTATTGACTGCAATTCCGAGATAGTCACCGAAAAATACTTTTTTATTCGGAACAAAGGCTGAAGCAGATATAATCTCACTTTTAAAAGTATTTCCTCCGTCTTCACTTCTACACCAAACAACCTCAGTTTTATTTTTGTTAGAAGTATCTCTACTCCTATCATAATAAACAAAATGTAAATCACCATTGCTTTGATCAATTGCTACAGAAGTAAAAAATTGATGTTTTTTTGTCTTATCTTGATTTACCATAACTGCATTCGTCCAAGTTTCACCACCATCTTTCGATGACTTCAGCCAAATATCTGTATTTTTTTTTCCATTTTTTTGATCTGCCCAATTTAAATAAAGCGTGCCACTATTTTTTCCGTTACTCATATCTGAAACAAGGAATGGCAGACCATTTGCACGATTCATTCCAGGTATAGAAAATTCCCAACCTCCAGTATGATGTGAAATTGTGCGTTCTTCTATTAGCCATGTTTTTCCATAATCTAATGACTTTTGAAATACCAAGCCACGAGGTCCACTCCAGGCTACATATATTTCTCCATTCTTACCCAGTGCAGGAACGGCACCTTCAACAGTATTATCACCATCTAAACAATCACCGCCATATTTCGAAATTCGAACTGGATCAGTCCAAGAAACACCGCGGTCCATTGATTTAGAGAACATAATAAAAGAACTATCTTTTTGATCAGGAGAAGCATAAGCATCAAATTGTGTCCATGTCATATAAACTACATCAGAAATTGGATCAATTACAACCCAATGTTTGTCCTGTGCTTTGCTTCCATTTGGTTTAGGAAATGCCCCCGTAGTAAACTCGCCTTCTATTTTATCTGAAGTTTGACAAACAATACGATCAATCCATGAAGTCTTCGTATAATTAGCAAGATGAAAATAATACAAGCGACCTTTTGAATCGTAGCAAACAACAGGGTCACCCCAAACGCCATACGGGCTTTTTAGTTCTTTACTTGCCCAAGTTTTTCCTGAATCACTTGAATAATGATAGCCCGCTAAAATTGAACCAGCTGCCATTTCATTCGGTCTAAATGGATTTATTGCTATGGAAGGTTCACATTCATTTGATGAATACAATTTGTTTACTGGTGGAATCTGAACATTCAAGTATTTTCCTTGTCCGATGATCACAAAGGAAAAGTTTAGAGAAATAGTTAAAAAAGTAAATTTAACGCAACCAAAAATTATATTCTGTCTCATATTTCGAGTTCGTTTGTTTTTCAAATTTAAATGCTGGTTTTCGGTAATTTGTCATTCTAATTTTTACGGAAAATAAGTTTTCATCTCTTGCGATAAGCAATTCTGCAGTTTCTCCGATCGTTAAGCTATTGATCATTCCATCTAACATTCCTTGATCAACGCGATAAGAATTACAGCCAATAATTTCGTCTCCAACACTTAGACCAGCATCTTCTGCACAAGATCCAGCTCGAATACTTTTTACGATTACTTTACCACCTTCTTGTCTGCAAGCAGCTCCGAAAGAGGGCGAAAAACTTGTTAAATCTTTAACAGTTAATCCTACATTATCAAAAATTTCTGCATAGGGCAAAATTTCTGTGCCATCGATGTATTTTTTATAAAAATCTGTTAAATCCTTTCCTACAAATTTTTCCAGTTCAACTTTAAATTCAATATCTGAAAATCCTCTGTTTAAACCTTTGTGAAATTTTGTATAAAGGTGTTTTAAGAATGCATCTAATCCCTCTTTTCCCTTTGAATTATTTATTATCATAACATCAAAAATTGCTGCAAGAATTGATCCTCTAGAATAATAAGTCATCGAAGTATTAGAACTATTTTCAGTAGGACGATATGCTTTTACCCAAGCATCAAAACTCGCATGAGCAACAGGTTGAACACGAGCGCCAACTGAACCTTCAACATAATTTATTGAACTTTGCAGTTTATTTAAAAACTCTTCTTGTGAATAATGCCCAGTTCGTCTTAAAATTAACTCATCATAATAAGAAGTAAATCCTTCCATCACCCACAATAAGCTTGTGTAATTTTCTTGTGAATAATCAAAAGGGCCTAATTCTATCGGTCTGATTCTTTTCACATTCCATAGATGAAAATACTCGTGAGCAACCAAATTTAAAAAGTCGATATTTTTTGGTGTAGCATAAGTCCACCGATTTACGCTTAAAGTAGTAGAATTCTTATGTTCAAGACCTCCTTGACCATCCACAACATTGTGAACAATAAAAACATATTCTTTATTTGGATTTTCCCCAAAAACCGCCGTTTCAGCTTCAATAATTTTGGTCATATCTGTTTTTAAGCTTGGGATATTATAATTTCCTTCGCCATACATTGCAACAGTATGTTTTACACCCGAAGCCATAAAATCAAAAACCA
The DNA here is from genome assembly GCA_945883825.1 of Chitinophaga pinensis. GTDB lineage: Bacteria > Bacteroidota > Bacteroidia > Flavobacteriales_D > Crocinitomicaceae > UBA952. The sequence continues at coordinate 37,971 of CAMCYF010000012.1, read as the reverse complement.
CTTGATTTCCAATTTCAATAGGACAATCTACTAATTGATCATAATCTTCAAAAGTAAATTTCTCAACACCACCTATTTTTTCAGGAATGAATGATTTTGGCAAAGCAGTTGTTATTTTGGCAAAAGTTGAATGTGGGAAAATATCCAAAGTTCCTTTGTTATTTTGATACGATTCGGCGTACATAAAAACACCCGAGCCAGAAACAAAACCATGACTTAAATCTAGAAAAGAAGTTCTCACTGAAAGTTCAAAAGCATAGACCTCATATTTTACGACTATTTTTCTTTCGCCATTAATTTTTAAGGACCACGAATTTTTAGTTTTTTTATCCAGATCCATCAAATTTCCTTTTTGATCATAAGCTTTAACTAGATTTATATTTTTAGAAAACTCACGAACTAAATAAGAACCAGGAGCCCAAACAGGTAATTTCAGATCAATTTGTTTATCCTTAAAATCTGTAAGGACCATTTCGACTTCAAAATAATGATTCTGAGGCTTTGGCATTCGAAGATTGTAATGTATCGATTGAGCCTCAACTTTTAGAAAAGATATAAAGAGGGTTATAAAAACTAATTTTTTCATTTTACAGTAATTTTTGATGCAACAAGTTTTGCTTTTTCAATTAATTCTCCAACATTTTCAGTTCCATATGCAAGTGCTACTCCCATTCTTCTGTAAGAACGAGTTGTGGGCTTTCCAAAAATTTTAAAGTCCGATTTAGGAATCAATGCTGCCGCTTCAAAACCATTAAATTCAGGTTCACTATCCGATTGAGCACTTGCTAATATTACAGCACTTGCTCCATTTTGGTTTAAGGAAATTTCAGGAATTGATAATCCTAAGATTGCTCGTGCATGCAATTCAAATTGGGAAAAATTTTGAGTGTTTGCTAATGTTACCATTCCAGTATCGTGAGGACGAGGTGATAATTCTGAAAAATAGGCCCCTTCTTTGGTAATGAAAAATTCAATACCCCAAATTCCTGCTCCACCTAATGCTTTGGTTACTTCTTCAGCCATTTTTTGTGCTTCAGCTAAGTGATCTGGATTCATTGGCATCGGTTGCCAACTCTCTTGGTAATCTCCTCTTTCTTGGCGGTGACCAATCGGAGGACAAAATAAAGTTGGACCATTTTTTTGAGTCACTGTTAAAAGCGTGATTTCATAATCAAAATCAATAAATCCCTCGACAATTACTTCTTTTAAGTCCCCCCGTGATCCCTCCATGGCATAAAGCCAGGCTTTTTCAATATCAGAATGTGATTTTATAACAGATTGACCTTTTCCAGAACTCGACATCAATGGTTTCACGACACATGGAATTCCGCAAACTTCAACACCATCTTTTAATTCTTGAAAACTTGTAGCATAGCGATAGGTTGCAGTTTTAATTCCAAGTTCTTTTGAAGCTAAATCTCTAATTGCTTTTCGATTCATCGTGAAATTTGCAGCCTTTGCACTTGGAACTACATGAATTCCTTGTTTTTCATAATCATACAAATGCTCTGTTCGAATCGCTTCAATTTCTGGAACGATGATATCTGGCTGATGTTTTGAAATAATACGATCCAGTTCTGAACCTTTTAACATATCAATAACCTCAAATTCGTGGGCAACTTGCATTGCTGGAGCACCAACATAACTATCAACTGCAATAATATATTGACCTAATCGTTGACAGGCAATTACAAATTCTTTTCCTAATTCACCAGAACCCAAAAGCATAATTTTTTTCCTCATAAAGCAAATATAGACAAACAAGTAAAAAAAGCACTTTTGGTTTTCTAAAAAGAATAATAATTATGATAGAATTGTAATCAACTAATAAGGAAAATGAATAATTAGACAACTTATAAGATTTTATATCCTAAATCTCTTAACTTTGTGTTAACACTAATGCAAGATACAAATAACATAATAAATCAATTTTTACCTATTTCACTTGCTGAAATGGATCGTGTAAAATTGATGAATCGTATCGATACCAAATTTGCTTTTCGTATTGGCTTATTAGAAGAATTGTTACACGAGCTTAAAGCAGAATATAAAATATTAGAAATAAACACTATACGCATACCAAAATACGAAAGTCTCTATTTTGATGATGAGAAATTTACATTTTTTCAAGACCATCACAAAGGAAAAACAAATCGATTTAAAGTCCGGATTCGTAAGTATGTAGAATCAAATCTACTCTTCTTGGAAATTAAACACAAATTTAAAGGTAGAACAGATAAAAAAAGAATAGAAACGCAAGATTTTAACCCAATTTTTGAAGAGAAACAACAGCTATTTGTTGATAAGCAACTCAAAAAATCCATGAGTTTGAATCCAACTATGTGGAATACATTTCAACGTTTAACACTTGTTCACAATGTCTTAAACGAACGATTAACTTTAGATTTTAACATCGAATTTAAATTTGGTGAAATTTCTTGCCCTTTTCCTAATTTAGTTATCTCAGAATTAAAACAAGAAAAACTAAATCGTTCTTCTCCATTTTTCAAAATCATGAAAAGTAAAAGTCTAAGACCCTACCGACTAAGTAAATATTGCTTAGGGTCAATGGAATTATATGGAGAAGGTAAATTAAAATTTAACCGCTTTAAAAGAAAATTACTTTATTTAAAAAAAATGAACAATGACACAGCTATTTAACTTTATTTTTTTTCCATTAAAAAAATCTGCAGAAATTATTTCAGATTCAATGTCCATCATTTGGTTTAATGACGATTTTTACATGCTTTTATTGAGGTTTGCAATTAATTTATTTTTCCTTACTATTATTATTCGTTACCTCTATTATCCCAAAACAAAACGGAAAGATTACCTTTTCACCTACTATTTAATTGGGACAATTACCTTTTTTCTTTGTTTCGGTTTAAAGAAATTAGATATTGATACTGGAATGGGACTGGGGCTTTTCGCAATATTTGGTATTATTCGCTATCGGACAGATGCCATTGAAATTAAAGAAATGACTTATTTATTTTTGATAATTGGCATAAGTGTTGTAAATGCTTTAGGTGCAAATAAATTGAGCATGGCTGAATTAGCCACTATAAATTTTTCTGTTGTAATCTTAACGTATATTTTAGAATATGTTTGGTTAATGAAGCATGAAACTCGAAAAACAATCAATTATGAGCGAATAGATCTTATAACACCTGATAAATATGAAGAAATGAAAGCAGATTTAGAAAAACGTACTGGCTTATCTATTAATCGCTTTGATATTGGAAAGATTGATTTCTTAAACGATACTGCTCTCATAAGAGTTTTTTATTATGCAGACGAACAAGAATTATCTGATTATCATGTAAATTAAGAGAATGCTTTGTAAATTCGCTAGATGAATTTATTTCGGTATTTCCTATTTCCATTCTCTTTTTTGTATTACATAATTACCTTAATACGAAATCTTTTCTTCGATTGGGGAATTATTACATCTCAAAAACTACAAGAACCATCAATTTGTATTGGAAATTTATCAGTTGGAGGAAGTGGTAAGACACCAATGACTATTTACTTGACAAATTTATTAAAAAATGATTTCCAAGTTCAAATCTTAAGTCGTGGATATGGCAGAAAAACAGCTGGCTACAAAGAAGTAAGCGAAGATTCTACTTCTGATGATGTTGGAGATGAGCCACTACTCTATAAGAAACGCTTTAAAACATTGATTACAGTTGCTGTTGCAGAAAAAAGAAGTCTTGGAGCAAATGAACTTTTAAAAATTCAAACTAAAAACTCCATCTTATTACTCGATGATGCTTTTCAGCACAGATATGTAAATGCTGGTTTTTCTATTCTTTTAACACCTTTTCAGCAAATTTTCACAAGTGATTTTCTTCTTCCTGTTGGAAACCTTAGAGAAGCGAGATGTGGCGCAAATAGAGCTGATTGTATTGTTATTACCAAATGTCCCGAATCAATTGAAAACACTCATAAAAATAGCATTATAGAATGCATGCAAAAATATTCAAAACCCATTTTCTTTAGTTCAATAGAATATGGTGAATTGATCTCTTTTGCTGCAAAAAGAACTTCATTTAAAACAGTCTTATTAGTTTGTGGAATTGCTCAACCAGAAACCCTAATTATTGAACTTCGCAAAAAGTATAAAGTGGAAGTACTTCTTTTTGCTGACCATCATAATTTTGATTCAACAGATATAAAGCAAATCCACCAAAAATTTGATACTTTTGCACAAGAAAGTAGTGTAATTATAACCACTGAAAAAGATTATGTTCGTCTTCAAACCAAATTATCAGCTGACGAATTAGAGACCTATCCTTGGTATTATTTGCCTATTGATTTAAAGATTGAAAATGAAGATGAATTTAATTTTTTAATAAAAAAATATGTTACAGCAATTTAAAGAATCTGCAGCTTATATTCGCTCAAAAACCAACGTTCAACCAAATATTGGAATTATTCTTGGAACTGGTTTAGGAGGATTAGTAAATGAAATAAATATTATTGATGAAATTCCCTATGAGGACATCCCTAATTTTCCTGTTTCAACAGTAGAAAGTCATTCCGGAAAATTAATTTTTGGAGAATTAGGCGGAAAAAAAGTTGTAGCAATGCAAGGTCGTTTTCATTATTATGAAGGTTACACTTTGCAACAAGTTACTTTCCCTGTAAGAGTTATGAAATTATTGGGAATTGAACGTCTTTTTGTAAGCAATGCTTCAGGAGGTGTAAACCCAGATTTTATAGTAGGGGAAATTATGATTCAAAACGATCACATTAACCTTTTTCCTGGAAATCCTCTTATTGGCAAAAATTTTGATGAATTAGGACCCCGTTTTCCAGATATGAGTGAGCCTTATGATTCAACCATGATTGCTTTGGCGCTGACAATTGCGAAAGAAAACGATATTAGAATTGCTGTAGGATGTTATGCAGGATTAACAGGTCCAACCCTAGAAACGCCAGCAGAATACCAATATGTTAGAAATACAGGAGCTGACGCAGTTGGAATGTCGACCGTTCCTGAAGTTATAGTAGCTCGACACATGGATATTCCTTGTTTTGCGATATCAATCATCACAGATTTAGGAGTTCCTGGAAAGATTCAAAAAGTAAGTGTTCAAGATGTAATTGAAGTTGCGGGTAAACAAGAACCAAAGATGACCATAATAATGAAAGAATTGATTTCTCGAATATAAAAGAATGGAAAAGGAAGTACGCGATAAATACGAAGCAGTAATTGGATTAGAGGTTCACGCGCAAATGTTGACCAAAACTAAAGCATATTCCAACGATGTAAATGAATACGGCGCGCAAGTAAATACGAATATTAGTGCAATAACACTTGGACATCCCGGAACCTTACCAAAGATGAACTCCAAAACAATTGATTTTGCAATTCGTTTGGGAATAGCTTGTGGTTGCGATATTGCACGAGAACAACATTTCGCAAGAAAAAATTATTTTTACCCGGATTTACCAAAGGGATATCAAATTACCCAAGATACCACACCAATTTGCACCGGAGGAAGTATTGTAATTCGAACGGAAGAAAATCAAGAAAAGAAAATCAATATTACACGAATTCACATGGAGGAAGATGCTGGAAAAAGCATTCACGATGTTGATGTTTATGATACTTTAGTTGACTTAAACAGAGCAGGCACTCCCCTACTTGAAATTGTGTCAGAACCTGAATTAAGAAGTTCTCAAGAAGCATACAATTATGTCAGTGAAATTAGAAAATTATTACGCTACCTCGATATTTGCGACGGAAATATGGAAGAAGGATCCTTAAGATGTGATGCAAATATTTCTGTTCGTATAAAAGGTCAAGATGCTTTTGGAACGAAAGTCGAGGTGAAAAATATGAATTCTATTCGAAATGTTCAGCGAGCGATTGAATTTGAAATAACTCGCCAAATAGAAGTACTTGAATCAGGAGGACAGCTTTCACAAGAAACAAGAGGATTTGATGCATTAAAAGGAATTACAATTTCAATGCGAAGCAAAGAAGCAGCAAATGATTACCGGTATTTTCCAGAACCAGATTTACAGCCTTTATTTATCAAACAAGAGCAGATTGACGAAATAAAAAAGGACATGCCAACTTTGCCACGCGCACTTTTTGAGAAATACACCAAAGAATTTGGTTTATCTGAATACGACGCCTACAACTTAACCGATAATAAAGGAATTGCCTTGTATTACGAAGAATTAATTCGTCATACTGAAAATTACAAAGCCGCAGCAAACTGGATTATGGGTGATATAAAATCATATTTAAATGAATTTGGAAAAGAAATAGATGAGTTCCCACTAAATACTGAGCGAATTGCTTCATTGATTAAACTTATTGACGAGGGGAAAATTTCAAGTTCAATTGCTTCACAGAAAATTTTTCCTGAAATGTTAAGAAGCGAAGAACCCGCTTTGCTAATTGCTGAAAGACTTAATTTATTTCAAGATTCAAGTGAAAACACTTTAAAAAATTTCATTCTGCAAGTTTTTGAAGAAAATAAAGCAGAAGTTGAACGTTATAAAGCAGGTGAAAAACAACTTACAGGCTTCTTTATGGGAAAATTAATGAAAGTTTCAAATGGTAAAGCAGACCCAAAAATTGCTAATAGCTTGTTAAGACAAATGCTAGAACAATAAAAATGAAGGAATTCGTATATAAATACAAAACAGGTCTAATTATAGCATTAATATGTGTTATAGGTACAATTAGCTATAGAATATGGAGTAAATCAAAAAACAATATTGACCCCTTAAAAATAAATTTTTCTGTTTCTGGAGAAATAAAAGGTGCAGAAAATTTAAGGATTTATTTAGAGGCGCCTAGCGATAGAGGATTAATTTCAGTTGCTGATACCCTTATTTCTGCTTCAGGAAGTTTTAAATTAGAAGGTAACATACCAAGTATTGGATATTATTTACTTAGAGTTGGTGAAAATCCACAAAATGTAATTCCTGTAACAATGGTACCAGGAGATGAACTGAAAATTAATTGCTCTGCCAGTGATTTTGGAACAGAGCCCAATGCTTCAGGAACAAAATGGAGTAGTTCAATGAACGATTACCTCCGATTAATGAAACAATTTCAGCTAGAACAGGAAAATTTAAAAGCAAAGGAAGGAAGTGTTTCAATCGAAGAACTCAATATTCAATTCCTTAAAATTAAAAATAACCTAGAAGCTGTGACACAAACAAAAATCCTAGAAAGTCCATCAAATCCATTTAATATCGTCATGACTGGCTCACTATTTCCAAGTTCTAGTTTTGATAATTGGAACCTAAACAACCTGAAGATACTAAAAGTAGTGGCTCAGGCATTTGAAGAAAGCTACCCTAAAACAACAGTTGCAGAAACATTTAAAAGGCAAGTGAAAGATATCGAAAATGCGTACACTCAATATTCCGGAAATAAAAATGGTACAATTCTAGCCCCTGAAATTAGTTTAAATACACCTGAAGGAAAAACAGTAAAACTTTCAGAGTTACAAGGAAAAATTGTCTTAATTGATTTTTGGGCATCCTGGTGCGTCCCTTGTAGAAAAGAAAATCCAACTTTAGTGAAACTTTACTCCAAATATCAAAAAAAAGGATTTACGATTCTTTCTGTTTCTTTAGATGAAGATTTAAATGCATGGAAAAATGCGATTTTAACTGATGGGCTTGTTTGGCCAAATCATGTAAGCGATTTAATGGGATGGGAGTCATCTATGATTAATTTATATTCCGTTGAAGCAATTCCACACACAATTTTGGTTAATAAAGAAGGTAAAATAATTGGAAAAGATCTTCGCGGCGCAGCACTTGAACAAAAAATTGCAGAAATTATCAATTAATATATCATGAAAAAAAAATTATTAATAAGCTTATTCCTTTTATGTTCTTTTATCATCTTTGGTCAATCTGAAATTGAAGTCACTTTGTCGGGCATGATATTTAAGCCTCCTGTTAAAGAGTTGAATTTATCACAGGTTTTTATAAATCCTGAAGGAAAAAAAACTTATAAAGATTACCATAAATTCCCTATAGATAATCAAGGCAACTTTAGTTTTAAAGGAAAAGTTCCATCAACAGACTACTATGTTTTACGAGTGGGAAATGACGATATAAACTTAATTTTAAGAGAAAATAGTAGTTTTAAGATTTATGGAGACGGTTCAAATATCTCTAATTTTTGCAACTTCGTGGGTTCTGATGAATCTAAAATTATAAATGACTTTTCGATAATCTCTAGAAAATGGAATCAAAAAACTGATTCGGCATTAATCGCTATCAATAAAGATACAACTAGAATAAAAATAATTAATGACTACATGGAAAAGCAACACACACTTTTTATGAATGATTTACAAACTTTTATTCGAGCAAATAAAAACACTGCAGCATTGTATTTTGCTTTACCGCATATCCAAACAAAAGATGTTGCGCAATTGGAGTCAGTAATTAATGAACTAAATTCTGCATTTAACATTAGTCCAACCGTAAAAGAAATTTATAGAAATTACACTGAAAGTAAAAAAATAAAAGAAGATGCTATTTTAGTTGCACCGGGAAAGCTTGCACCCGATTTTGAAGAACTTATGTTAGATCAAAAAACAAAAATGAAACTCTCCGATTTAAGAGGAAAAGTTGTTCTTCTTGATTTTTGGGCATCATGGTGCGGGCCATGTAGAAAAGAAAATCCAGCGGTTGTTAAGTGTTATGAAAAATATAAAAATGATGGTTTTACAATAATGAGTATTTCATTTGATACTGATATAGAAAAATGGAAGTCCGCAATCATTACTGATAAACTTACGTGGAAAAATCACGTTAGTGATTTAGGTGGATGGAATAGTAGGGTCGGAAAAATTTATAAAGTAAATTCTGTGCCTTTTACAGTTCTTATTGACAAAGACGGAAAGATAATTAAACTCAATTTAAGAGGTGAAGCATTGTCAAATGAACTACTCCAAATTTTTGGTCATTAAATGTCTGAAACAAATAAAAAATACACTTATTTCGCTTCTGATTTTCATCTAGGAGCTCCTAATGATACTGAAAGTTTACAACGCGAAAAAGAAATAGTTGCTTGGCTAAATCACATTGAATCAACTGCAGAATGTATTTATTTAGTTGGTGACATTTTTGATTTTTGGTTTGAATACAAACATGTAATACCCAAGGGCTTCTCTCGACTTCAAGGGAAAATAGCAGCTCTTACAGATAATGGGATTCCAGTGCATTTTTTTTATGGAAACCATGATATGTGGATGTTTGACTATTTTAAAAAGGAACTTGGAGTACAAATACATTCTGATGATATTCAAGTTAGCATTGGGACAAAAAAATTATTTATAGCCCACGGAGATGGGCTCGGAAAAGGAGATAATGGTTATAAATTCATCAAGAAAATATTTCGATCATCTTTTAGTCAGTGGATTTTTGCAAGACTGCATCCAAATTTTGGATTATCAGCAGCTAATTTTTTCTCAAAAACGAGTCGGTCTAAAAATGGACCTCGTGATAAACAATTTAATGGAATTGAAAATGAATGGCTTTATAATTATTCAAAAGAAGTCAACACAATCAACAAGTTTGACTTTTTTATTTATGGCCATCGCCACCTACCTTTGAAAATTCCTTTTGAAAATTCAATTTATTTTAATTTAGGAGAATGGATAAATTATCAAACTTTTGGCAAATTTGATGGTGAAAATTTTGAATTGTTGCAATGGAAAAATGGTAAGGAACAACCCTATAAAACACTAGCAGAAAATGATGTATAATTGGAAGGTCGAATCTGTTGGAGATTTAGACGATTATGCCAAGAAATTTATTTCCTTATTCACAGAACCAAAAATATTTGCTTTAAGTGGCGAAATGGGAAATGGAAAAACAACTTTTATAGCTGCTGTTTTAAAACAAATGGGAATTGCAGATTTTGATGGCTCTCCTACTTTTTCTCTTGTGAACGAATATCAAATCAATGAGTCAAAAAAAGTATACCACATTGATTCTTATCGAATTGAGAATAATAAGCAAGTATTGCAACTTGGATTAGATGAATTAATAGATGAACCAAACTATTTCTTTATTGAATGGGCTGAAAAATTGGCATTTATTTTACCAAAAGACGTAATTTGGGTGTATATTCGTAAAAATGAAAACTCAATAACGAGAGAAATATCCTTTGAATTATGATTACTGATCCTGAATTATTGAAATCGTTAATGCAGCAAGGAAGCTTGATGCCGAAAGAAGAAATGTTGGAGGTTCCAAGAAAAAAAGGCGCTTTATTTATCGGTATTCCTAAGGAAACATCTTTTCAAGAAAAAAGAGTTGCCTTAGTTCCAGAAGCAGTTGGTCTTCTTGTAGCAAATGGACATCGAGTTCGAATAGAAGCAAAAGCCGGAGAAGGGGCTAATTTTACTGATAACGAATACAGCGAAGCAGGTGCAGAAATTTGTTTGGACAGGCAAGAGATATATAAATGTGATATCATTTGCAAAGTTGCTCCACCTTCTGAGGATGAAGTTAACATGATGTCCGGAAATCAAACTTTTATTTCTGCATTACAATTAGCAACTCAACCAAAAGAAATCTTACAAAAACTAATTGAAAAAAAAATAACTGCAATAGCATGGGATTACATCCGAGATGAGGAAGGTGTGTTTTCAATTGTTAGAACAATGGGAGAAATTGCCGGAACAACTTCAATTCTAATTGCAGGAGAATTACTTTCTTCATTTTCTAATGGAAAAGGTATTATGTTAGGTGGGATTGCTGGAGTGCAACCAACTGAAGTTGTAGTTATAGGTGCAGGCACGGTAGGTGAATTTGCAACTCGTGCTGCAAGTGGATTAGGAGCTTCTGTAAAAGTATTCGATAGTTCTCTTACACGCTTAAGAAGATTACAAAATGATATAGGATCACGTGTATTTACTTCAATTATTCAGCCTAAAGTGCTGGCCAAAGCAATAAGACGTGCAGATATTGTAATCGGCGCGCTTCGATCAAACGTAGGCAAAACCCCCTGTGTTGTTTCTGAAGAAATGATCCAAAGTATGAAAACTGGTTCAGTAGTTATTGATTTAAGTATTGATCAAGGTGGTTGCTTTGAAACATCACGTGTTACAAATCACATAGATCCAGTATTTACAAAACATGGAGTGATTCATTATTGTGTTCCAAATATTGCTTCACGAGTTTCGAGAACAGCTTCTTTTGCCTTATCTAATATCTTTTCACCACTAATTTTAGAGATGGGTGAAAAAGGAGGAGTAGTAGATTTAGTTCGAATGCACAGTGGTTTCAGAAATGGAGTCTATATTTATAAGGGGATTTTAACAAATGAAATTCTAGGAAAAGTCTTTGATTTAAAATACAAGGACATTAACCTTCTTCTTCCTGGGATGTAATGCAAACCCTAATTCCTCTAAATTTACCAAAAGCAACTTTAACTTTAACAAGAAAAGACAATGTTATCTATGTAAATTGTTTGATTCGCAAAAAAAAAATAATTTTAACACCCGAAGAATGGGTGAGACAACATTACATTAATTACCTTTCTGAAGATCTACTATATCCACTAAGTTTTATTAGTGTTGAAAAAGAGTTAATTTACTTTGGACTCAAAAAACGCTGGGACATTGTAGTAGTTAATAAATTATTCGAGCCAATTATTTTAGTGGAATGTAAAGGACCAAACATAAAATTAAATCAGGAAGCACAGAAACAAGTTTTTTCTTATCAAAATAAGCTAAACTGCGAATACATTGTCTTAAGCAATGGAATTGAGCATATAAATTGGAAGGTAGAACAATCAAAAAAAAAGATTACTGAAGTTTCTGAAATTCCAATATATTTTAGTTCTGAATAAAATTTGATTCTCCAGTCTTCATTCGACCGTATTCTCTTGATAAATAAGCCAACTGAACACGCATTTTATCCATTGCTAATTCTGTTTCAGGAGAAATTTCCTGCTTTCTAACTTTTAGCTGCAATTTCATATTCATTGCATGGAGTAAAACTTCAATATCGTGACGTTTCATGAAATTAGATTTTTCTTTGAATGCGACAATATCTTCCTCTGCAGCAGTTACTAGAGCGATATATTTTTCATCATTTACAACGGTTAAAAGAGTATTGTGTAAATAGATTAATTCAATAATTATTTCATTTAATGAATCTAGGTGCCCCTCTTTTTCTATACCTTGTTTTTGCATTTGAACTATTAACTCATAATACCACGTCTTGTATTGATTCAAAAATGATTCATCTACCAAAGTTGGCCGAACAAAAACATCAATTATAGCAGTTAAATCAAAATTAAAGGAGCGAATAACATGTTCAATTTGAAACATGTACAACAAATATTCAGCGATATTTTCTTTTAATTTCTGTTGAGCAACACGCATTACTTTAGATCTTTTTCAATTTCCTTTTGATTTTCATTCAAGAACTGAATAAATTCTTTTGTGACATCCATTGTTTCAGAAATATAATTTAGTTGGCCGCCTTTGCCATGCATAAACAAAATATCGATTTGATGTATTTCACAATATTTTTTACCCAACACCTCAATTTTATTGCTGATTTCCTCAAGTTTTTTTACGGTTTCAGCTTCTAATTTAGCACCTTCAGTTTGTTGATATTGCATAATATTAGACTCCATTTGCTGCGCTTTTTGCTGGGCCATACCTATTTCATTTTGGGATAACAGACCACTTCTTGCTTCTTGGTCTTTTCTTTGAACATAATTTTGTAGTTCAGAAGTTCGTTTATCAATTTCAACTTGAAATGCTTTTTGTTTTTTAGTTACAGCAGCATCTTCTCGCTTATAATATTCAAAATACTCTTTAATGCTATCGTTACTATAATAGGCGATTTTTAAACCATCAAGTTTACGCGCCTCGATCTTTGGTTTTGAATCACTTTTTGTTTTATCTTTTTCTCCGCATGCAACTAAAAGAATCACTAAGGAAAAAAGCAGGGTTAAATTTCTCATTTTTTCTATTTTTGATGTATAAGTTGATTCCAATCTTCGCGCATTGCAATAAAGCGTGTTAAACAATTTGAGAAAAATTCAGGATTTAAGTTTTTTTCAATTAAATCAATATCTTGAAGATCAGTTTCAGCTATTTTAAATACTTGCTCAAAACCACTCAATTCAATTTTCAAAATAAACTTCCCGTTGTATTGGTGAATTTGAATTAAAAATCTATCATGTGGAATTTGTTTAACAATTCGCATAAACAAAAATAAGAAAAATGGCTCTAAACTGAGAAAATAAGTAAAGAATAATAAACAAAAATTATGATTTTATTTTATCTAAGATTCTTTGAATATCCTTGTGTAAATTTCGATATGACAAACTTAATTGCAATGCATCCAATTGAACATCGGGTAAGTCTTTGGAGAAATAAGCGGAAAATTTCCAGATTTCTATAATATCTTTCATCTTTACTGTATAAGGCTCGAAAAGAGGATTTGAAGAAACCAGTAAAAGTGACTGATTTTCCTCTAAATGATTATAGACAAACTTAAAAACAATTCCGTCTTCTTTGGTAACAACAATGCAAGCTGTTCCAGATTTTAGTTGCGTCCAGTCCTGAATAAATTCTCCTATTACATGTGAACCGTTATTTACTGGAGGCATCGAATCGCCTGATATTGGAAAAGCTCTATGTTTTCGATCTTTAGATAAAAATGGGATTTGTAAAGTAGGAAGAACCTTCATGAATTCTGGATCTGAGAAACCGGCAACATAACCTGCTCTTGCTTTTTCAGGAATCATTTCTATCATTTCCTCGTTATTTTGATCTACCATACCAGCTAAAACACGAAGATGTGTTCCCTTTGCTTCATCTTTCCATGACGCTGAATAATTTTGCCAATCACTTACTGAAAAAACCGAAAAATCTTTTTTTACCAGATCATCAATCGAAATCTTAAAAAATTCACTAAATGTGATAAGATTTTCAATATTTGGAAGAGCAACTCCATTTTCATATCCACTGTAAGTAGAACGATTCATTGAAAGAGCCTGTGCAATTTCTTCTTGAGACATTTCCTTGAACTTACGAAGGGCTTTTAGATTTTTTCCGACATTCATTTTTCATATTTTATGTAAAAATAGGAAAATATTTAGAAACTAAGCAAAAAAAAGATGATTAAATAATCAACTACTGTGCGGCAAACTGATAACGTATATATCCAGATTGATCCGAACCTCCATTAGTTAAAGCATTAAAGCGAGACATACTTGCATATTTTAAAGCTTGCTCTTGCATACAGCTAGTAGCATTTATACTTTTAGCTGCATCAAAAGTTATTTTTACAACCTTTCCAGATGAATTAACTTTTATCAAAATTACAATCGTTCCGACTGAGCCATAACCACAAGTATAACCAGGGTTCCTAATATACCAATTATTGTTGTTGTAAGCAGTTCTTCCCTCTAAACTAAAGTCAACCATAACATTCCCATTGTATTGATTGTCTTTTGTCGTCTGCTTATTTGTCGGGGTTAATTTTTGATCTTTCTTTACTTTTTTTTGTTCAGCTTCTAATTCAATTTTTTCTCTTTTCTTCTCCCCTCCAGCTTCCTCAAATAATTTTTTCTCAAAATCTTTTATTGTCTGAGCAGGATCTTCAGAAGAAGTATTTTCAGACCAATCTTTTTCTGACTTAGTTCTCTTATCTTCATTGTTCCGAGCTAAATTTTTTAATTCTCCGGAATTTTGATCAGGGACTTCTATATTTTCCTTTGCTATTTTTATTTCTTCCTCAATTTTTGAAAACTCTTGAAATGCAGGTATTAATACATATTGTTTATAAGATGAAATATGGAAGTACATAAAAAGTAAAATATATACTCCAAATGCAGCAATAAGCGCTAAAAAGAAATGTTCAGGACGATTAAAAAAACCTTTCATTGTTTTAGAATGTAAATTCCAGTACTTAAAAAGTAATAAGCTATGCCATTTTCATTTGTCAAAGCTAAACAATCTGAATCATGTAATTGAATGAGATCAAAATTGAAGGGCACAACTTGCTCCCCTGCAACTGAATAAACACCATACTTTCCATCTTTCTTCGCCACTAAATAATTTTCACCTATTCTTTTTATTGACTGATGATTTACCGATAAGACTGGTTTTAAATCATTTCCTAAAAGCCCCAATAAACCATCAAATTCAACTATAAAACCAAGATCATAAAACTCATTAATAGATATAAAATTATAATCTAAAATTATTTTTCCTGTGATATCCATGAAACCCCAAATTCCATTTTTTGTTACAGGAACTGCATTGGAAACTTTTCCAAGAGCAGTAAAAGTAGGCTTCAATAATATTTTTCCTTTTGAATTTATAATACCAAATTTTCCATTTTTATAAAAAATTGCGTTACCATTATAAAAATGAGCAATTTTGAGTGCTTTTGGGAAATACTCAAAAGTTGAAGCGATAAATTTTGAGCCGTCTAAATTTAAGTAATCCATTTTAGAACCATATCTTGCAATGATAATTTGAGAATGCTCATCAAAAGATGAAAATTCATTGTAAACTGGTAAAGTCAAAATTCTTCCGCTATGAGTAATTAACCCTTTTTTTTCATCTAATTGATAAGAAAAGATACTATCTTTAATCAAGGTAATATCCTCATAAATTGCAGGGATTACAAAACCCAAATTGCTGTTTAACAAACCAATAGAATCTCCTATTTGTACGATAAAATAATCTTCTTTAAGAGGTTTGATTTCTTTAAAATTTAGTTCAATTTTTCTTTCTCCGTTTAAGTTGAAAATTGAGTAACCTTTTTCATTGTTTGCTGCAATTAGACGATTGTTAAGAAATAGAATATCATTATAAATTAAAGGAAAAACCAAAGTTCCCAACCTATTAATTACCCCTAATGAATCAGAGATAGAAACAATAGCAAGATCATTATAAAATTCCTCGATTTGATCAAATTCAAAACCTAAAATCAATTCATTTTTTTTATTAATCAGACCTGACTTACCATTTTTTACTACAACAGCAATACCATCTTGAAAATTTAAAACCTCATCATATTCAGCAGGGATTTGCACTATTCCTTCGCTATCCATAAAACCAAATAAATTGTTTTCAAAAAAAGGAAAATATATTTCACTATAAATATCTAAGTCTTTTTGGATAAGTTCTTGAAAAGGGAAATCTGGGAATTCTCTTTGAAATTCCTTAAAATACTCCAATTTGCAATCTTTAGTGTAATTTGCATATAAGCCCTTCCAAGCCAACTCATGATTTGTATTTTGAGGATAGTTTTTTATAAAGTTAAGATACGAGGAAAATGATTTGTCTTGGATAGATAATTTGTATATCTGATCCTCCGCATTCTTTCTGTTTTTGTTGTTTGGATAAGTTTCTATAAACAAAACATAATCAGAAATACGCCCCGAAACTGTAGCTTCAGAATACTGCAAGTCATCAAATAAATCAATTGCTGATGGTATTAAATAAGATTTAGGATACGCTAGGATAAAATCTGATACTACTTTTGATGTTTTTGCTATTTTAACATTCTCGAAAAGAAGTGAGTCTCTTTTGACTAAAGCAGTTAAACAATATGATGACCAAGGATGATTATCCATGAATTTTTGGAAATCACTCGCTAAAATACTTGAGGAACAATCAGCGTAAAAAAGAGAACTTACTTTTAATTTAAGTTGTTGAATTGCTGATGAATCAAAACCATAAACTCTTGCTTTTTCTCGATTTTTTTCATCAAATAAATTCCATTTATTTTCGGCAAGCAAAACATATCTAAATGAACTATCCTTATTGTAGTAATCATTTGTTAAATAAAGAGATGCTAATCCAAATGCTGCTGCAGCGGCATGTTTTTTCTCACAAGAACGGAATGTAATTTCGGCAATTTGATAATTTTTTGATTTTAAGGCAATAAAACCTTTCTGGAAACCTTGAGAAAAAAGTAGATTTAAGCTTGAGAACAGAAATACAATTAGAAAAAGTCTTTTCATATTTAGATGATAAACAACATTTGTCATCGCTTACGAATCCAACAATCCAAGCAATTCTAATGGTATTTTGCAAACAGGAATCGGATTCATTTTATGAGCATTGTATTTATTAAAACGCTTGTAAATAGCTAATATTTCTTTTTGACGTTCAGAAATAGTATTACTATCTCCAAAAAAATCCATTGCCCATTCTAATTCAGGATAAGATGCTCCAATTTGATCCTCGTCACTTCTTCCATCTTCCCAAAGGCCATCTGTTGGTTTAGCTTTCAAAATCTCAGGAATCACCTTAAGTTCTTTTGCAAGAGAAAAAACCTGAGATTTAGTAAGGTCTGCAATCGGACTAATGTCAACTCCACCATCACCGTACTTTGTGAAAAAACCTAAGCCAAAATCTTCAACTTTATTTCCAGTTCCGACTACTAAGCATGAATTTGCTTGAGCGACAGCATATAAAGCTGTCATTCTTAACCTAGCACGGGAATTTGCAAGAGCTAAATTATTTTCTTTTATGTCAAAAGGAAGTGTTTTCTCAAAAACTGTAAGTGTTTCCGACAGATTAATAATAAAAGATTCAACATTTAGATAGCGTTTTTTTAAATCTGCTATGTGAAGTTGAGCTCTATCATATTCTGCATCAGTTTGCCGAATTGGCAAATTCAAAAGAATTACTTTTTTTCCAGTTTCAGCACATAGAATTGATGTTAAAGCTGAATCTATTCCTCCTGAAACACCAACAACAAATCCTTGCATAGCTGAGTTTTCCAAATAGGAATTTAACCAAGATGATATAAAATTCTGAAGAGGATTCAAATTAGAAAAGGACTGCAAATTTTAAATTTAATTGATTCAGAGTAGCCTTGTTAGAAAAAGGAGTATTTTCTCCATTAACCTTAATGTACAAGGTTTGGTTCTCTTCTTTTCTATCCAAGAATAAAGGAGTAAGCCCATAATAGTAGCTCATTTCAGCAACTAAACAGGTTGAACCAATAAAATTCCATTCGGTACCAAAAGATAAACCCAAGGATAATTGGTAAAAAAACATTTCATTCTTAGAAGTCATATTTAGATTTTCTTTTAAAATTGCTGGATTAGAAATATCTATTCCTTTATCTACCATCTTATTAGAAATCAAAAAAGAATTCTTAATTCCAAATTTTGCAAAATAACGAAAACTTCCAACAGGATCTGTTCTGAAAAGAAGCGCAAGAGGAATAGTTACGAGTGATGTTTTATGTTTTCGAGTTTGAAGCTGAAAGGTGCTCAGAGTTGAAGAAGAATAAGGCAGAATTTCTCTGTCATTGTAATTATAATGAATTGATTCAACTGACTTAAAATTAATTGTATTAAAATCAAATTCTAAACCAGATGCAAACCCAAAGTTTTTAGAACCCGCAAATGATTTGTGCATGAGCAGGCCAACACTAAAATTTGTACCTACGCCATTATTCTCTAATCTTGAAGTTCCCATTTTAGCAAAATTAAAACCAAAACTGCTTATAATACCAGCTTGTATATTTTTATTTTGTAGACCTTGTGTGTAAGATAAACATGGTGATAACAAGACAAAACCTAAAAGGACAAATAACTTCAAAATAATTGATTTCATAATAATAATTTTAATATTATTAAATTTGAAACAAAATTACAAAAAATAGTGAAAACAAGGCTTTATATATTTTCGACAATTCTCTTAACACTATGTCTATTTTTTGCTTGTTCGCAGGATCCATTTAAAATTTCTACAGAAGGCATACAAATTGATTTAAAATTTTTTAACCTTGATTCAGCATTAAGAAACTCAACAGACAAAGAGCTATTGGCTTTAAAATCTAAATTTAAGAAGAATAATTCATCACTACTTGATTATACTTTTGGTTATTGCATGGGTGGAAATATGCAGACTGACACTTCTTATATAAATGGAATAAGGAGATTTTATAGTAACAATTATATTCGAAGACTTGGTGGGACCATAAAAAAAACACTTGGGGACTTCTCCTCAGAAAAAAAAGAACTTTTGATAGCATTTAGTCGTCTTAAAGCATTTTTCCCAAGAGAAAAAATACCAAAAACCATCTATTTTATTAATTCATCTTTTTCAGCAAGTGTCTTTTCAACTGAAAAAGAAATTGCAATTGGTGTAGAACGTTATATTGGTTCAAAAGAGAAAGTAATTAAAGAGCTACCAACTAATCAATTTTACACATGGATTAAAAATGGAATGAAAAAAGAATACCTCACTCGTGATGTTATTGCAGGATGGCTTATGACGCATTATTGTACAGAAAAATCAGAAAATTATGCAAGCGAAATGATGCGCTGGGGAAAAATTTTGTATATTACACAAGGAACATTGCCAAATGTAAAAACGAATACTATTTTACGATACACCAACAAACAATTTAATTGGGCGCTCAAAAATGAAGGTGTTTTTTGGAAGTACCTAGTTGAAAATGAATTACTATTCAAAACAGACGAGAAAACTAGATCAAATCTTTTAAATGAAGGGCCATTTACAGGCGGTTTGCCGGAAGAAAGTCCCGATAGACTTGGGCAATTTTTAGGATGGCGAATTGTTAAACAATATATGGAAAACCACTCTATTAGTCTATCCCAATTAAAAAAAATAACTTACAACGAATTATTACAAAATTATAAAGCAGACTAAGATGGAAGAAAGGATCTCAAAGCAATCTGAAATAAATATTAAAGTTGATTTAAACGCAAACAATCTTCCTATTCAAATGAATTGGAGCGCTAGCGATGGTGGAATCGAGAATCAAAATGCTAGTGCGTTTCTACTTTCAATATGGAATCCAGAAGAAAAAAATACAATGAAAATTGACTTATGGACAAAGGATATGACTATTGAAGAAATGAAACAATTTTTTCATCAAAGTCTTTTAACAATGGCGGATAGTTTTGAAAAAGCAACAGGTGAGCATTTGATTTCGGAAGATTTACGTGATTACTGCTTTCATTTTGCTGAAAAGATGAATATTTTACCTGAAAAATGAAACTACTCCTTACAAAAATGAAGACCCAAATGGGGAGTGAAATTGATTATTTTTTCGAATGCCCAGAAAAAGATATTCATGTAAATAAATTCATAGGAAAACAAATTTCTTTAAAATGGAATGGAAGAATAGATTGCTCAAAATGCCTTAAACAAACTGATAAATCTTTCGGACAGGGATTTTGCTACACTTGTTTTATTTCTGCTCCTGAGGCAAGCCCCTGCATTTTACATCCCGAATTATGTGAAGCACACTTGGGAAAAGGAAGAGATATTGAATATGAATTGAAATACCATAACCAGCCACATATAGTTTATTTAGCCGCAACAGATATCGTTAAAGTTGGTGTCACAAAAATTAGTCAAGTGCCTACAAGATGGATTGATCAAGGCGCAAACAAGGCAATTATTTTAGCTGAAGTACCAAATCGCTATTTAGCTGGCAAAATTGAAGTTGCATTGAAAGAACACTTTTCTGATAAAACAAACTGGCAAAGCATGTTGTGTAACTTGCAAGATGAAACGATTAATTTAGAAAATGAAAAATGGCATATTCACGAAATACTACCTAGCGACTTATCATGTTATTGGAGTGAGGACGACAGCATCCACACCTTTAATTATCCCGTTGAAATTTACCCGACAAAAGTAACAAGCTTAACTTTTGACAAAACATCAGAAATAAATGGCATGCTTAAAGGAATAAAAGGTCAATATTTATTATTTGAAGACGGGCAGGTTTTAAATATTCGTCGGCATACATCCTATCAAATTGAATTCGATGAAATTAGTTAAGTTAATTCATTCTTTCTTAGATTTTTTCTACCCACTGTTCAAACGTTTTTTTGATCGTACAACCTACTATTATGCCGTTTGCGGTGTTAGTAATTTAGTTTTAAGTTGGTTTTTATTTTTTATCTTTTATCAATTCCTTTTCAAGAAAGAAAATTGGCATTTTCCGCTAGTTAATATTACACTTTCTTCGTATACAATGACTGCTTTTCTATGTTTTATCATCTCCTTTTCAATTGGGTTTACGCTCTTAAAATACGTTGTTTTTACTAAAAGCCATTTAAAAGGAATAACACAATTATTTCGCTATGCTGTAAGTGCTCTAATTACCAGTTTTACAAGTTGGATTCTCTTAAAAATATTCATTGAAACTTTTAATTTCTTTCCAACAATAGCAAATATAGTTTCGTCCTGTATTGTTGTTGTAATTAGTTACTTACTCCAACGGAAATTTAGTTTTAGGTAATTTTTACTTTTTTATTCTTAACTGAATGTCAAAAGTATTTTCAGGGGAAGTATTTTTAACTAACTTAGAAAAAGCTAAGTCATAAGGCCAATAAATTGCACAAAGGGTATTTTCTACAAGATAAATATGTTTGTGGGTTTCTTGGGGCATCCCTTGATATATCCCCATTAATACTTCATATCTACAAGTTTCTGTATCTAGTTTTGCATCGTGCCAAACGATTACAGATTTTTCATTTTTTAAAAATGGAAAAAGCATGGATGTATCACTTTTTACTGATTCTGTATGATGATCTCCGTCAATAAAAATAAGATCAAATTTCTTGTTTAAACCAGAATAATCATAGTATTTTGAATCCCCAAAAAGATGTGTTACGTTTTTAATACCCTCAGAATAAAATCGATGCATTTGAATATAACTTTTATCTAATCCCTTTTTTAACATTACATCATCGCTTAAATTTAAAGTGAAACAATTTTTAACATATGGAGCAACATTCGCAACACTTTCTCCACGCCAGGTTCCAATTTCAAAATAATCTTCCGCCTCTATTTTTTTGCACAATAACTGTAACAAGGCAAAGTCTGTGGCAAGTGAAGAACCACTTAAAAAAGAATATGGATATACATTCACATCCTTCTCAAGGGGAAATAAGGTCGAAAATGAAATCTGTTTCTTTTCGTTTGCAGAAGGAAATAGGACTTGAAATTCTAATTCCAAAAGTTCCTCACTATTTAATACAGCATTCAATAAATATGGCTTTTTGAGAATTGCAATAAATGCTTTGATTGCCTTACTTACTTTTTTCATTTACTTTAGTTTTAGTAAATAAATAATTTTGAATTTCAGAAAACTTTGGAAAAAGTACAAATTTACCTCCCTGACAAAGATAAATTATTATTGCAACTAGAGAGGTAAGTGAATAGGAAAGAATAGCAGAAAGAACTGATCCCTGAATACCAAATTTTGGAACTAGTGAAAATATAAGTAGAAAAGTAAAAACGAGACCTATAAAAGTGGCTAGCGCATTAGAAAGGAATTTACCTCGTCCTGAAAAATAATGTCCGATAATCAAATAATAGTTGTAAATCCAAACTCCAGGAAGAAGAAGTAGAATTAAAGATTTTAATTCATAAAATTCTTTACCAAAAACCCAAGTGTAAAAATTTGTTGGGATAATCGCAACTAAACAAATAACAAGGAAAGAAATAAATAAAGCTACTTTCGTTAATTTCTCGGTTAAACGCATAGAATATTCCTTGTCGGTTGAATTTGAAATCTTAGAATATTGATACAAACAAATACTACTCGTTATCATCCAAATTGCTTCAGCGATAGAGATTCCATTAGAATAAATCCCAACAGCTTCCTTTCCATTGTAATGTTCAATTACAAAATAACTAATTCGAAAACTCAAGAGTTGAAATATATGCGCCAACTGATTCTGGAAACCATAATAAATAAGGGACTTGAAGGTCGTTTGGAATTTTAAATCTTGCGTTTCATTTTCGAAAAAATAGGCTTTAATAAAATATAAACTACAAACTAGCGACAGTAAGTATGAGAAAAACAATGCGAAAACATAAGCTGAAATACTTTTTTTGTCAAAAAAATAAAATTGTACAAATAGAAATAATAAGGTTAAAAAAGGGACTAAAAAATTAACAACATTACTTTTTCCAATTTTTTCACGACCGATTAACAAAGATGAATTTATGGCTGTAAATGAACTTAAAGTACTCAACATAACAACTGCAAAAGAAATAAATGGAGTGAAATATGCTAACTTTATTATTATTAAATAGCTAAAAAAACTAACTGTGATTGTCCACAAATAGGATACAATAAGTAATTTTTGAGGATTCAGTCGAGATGCTAAATAGATAATAGAAGCACCACTTACAAGATTATGAAACAATAAAACAATTGTAATTGAAGCTAGTATCAGACTTTGCTCGCCTTTTCCCGCTGCACCTAAAAATTGTGAAACTAGAACTGCTATTAGCAAATTAAAGATAGCAGAAGAAAAGCGCACGCTAAAATTACTGAGAATTGATTTCAGCATTATTGAGTCTTAGAGTTTAAAACTATTCTAAACTGTTCGTCAAATTGTTTTCCCACTTCTTGATAACTAAAATGTTTAAACGCATAAGAATGAATTTCATTTGAATCAAAGGTGAATTTAGCATCTAAAAAATCACAAATAGCTTTTTCAAGTTGCGCTTCATCTCCTTTAGGAATTAGAATCCCATTTTTCGAATTTACATGTTCAGGGATGCCATTTACATCTGTTGAAATAACAGGTTTACCCATCATAAGTGATTCTGCAATTACACAAGGGAAGTTTTCATAATTACTAAATAGCAATAAGGCAGAACTATTGTCGATCATAGAAGCAATTTCTTTGGTTGACTTCGTTGAATAAAAAGTTACAAAATCTTGGATTCCTAAAATTTCGATTTTTTCCTTGGCATATGCGACATCGCCATCACTGACAATTTTCAAATGAAAATCCTTTCGATATTTTGAAATGCTAGAGATGCAAGACAGTATTCCACTAATATTCTTATGCTCGTCTTTTCCAGTTGAGATATGAATAAAAGTTTTTATTTTTAATTCTTTTTGTTTTTCACTGTACTTAAATATTTCTTCATCTACAACATTTGAAATAATTGCAAATTGTGACTTTGGACTAAGAATACGCATATAACTTTTAAGATCCTCGCTAACTGGAAGTAAAATCGAAGCTCTTCTTACTATAAACTTACACAAAGACAAAATAATCTTTGGGTATGAATGATCAGTTCCTACATGAAGACCTGTTGCATTTTCCGTTATTACATAAGGAATATCTTTTCGCCAATTTAAATAAAACGCCCATATTCCAAGTGGATAAGTAATATTTAAATGAATTAAATCCGGCTTGCCGATAATCGACTTTACAGTTTTATATCCTTTTTTAAACGCTTTTCTATGAGCGAAATAATTTCGGAACATATTCCAAAGGCGAAATTTGCTAGTTGTTTTGGGATAGTAAACTACGATCTCTGAGAAAGTTCTTGTTCTTGTCTCAACCAAACGTATTTTTTTATCAAGTAACGAAGGAAAAACAGAAAGACAAACTACATCATTATAGCGAGAAGCAGCTTCGGCATGTTTTTTTACAAAATTTCCTAAGGTCGGATTAAAGTCATTCGGATACCAAGAACAAAGTGCTAAAATCTTTAGGCGTTGAGCTGCCATTTCTTAGCAAATATTAACTTGAAAGACACTTTTAACTTGATCTAGAGCATAATCGATTTCAGCTTTTGTTGTATACCTAGAAAATGAAAAACGCGCATTCGGGTGTGATAAATCAGCTGAAATTCCTTCTAAAACATGTGAACCCTTTGTTGCTCCAGAAGAACATGCGCTACCTCCACTTACTGCAACACCTTTGAGATCCAATGTAAATAATAACATTCCAGACTTTTCCGTCTTTGGAAAGCAGACATTCAAAACAGTATACAAAGATTCCTCTGGCTTTGTTTCTCCGTGAAATGTAATATCAGAAAACTGATTTTTCAATTGATCAATCATATAGTTTTTAAGTTCCTGAATATGTCTTTGGTGAGCTGTTATATCTTGGTATGTCAATTCCATTGCTTTAGCTAAACCAACAATTCCTGCGATATTTTCTGTTCCACCTCTCATCCCACGTTCCTGTGCCCCGCCATGTATTAATGCAGAAATCTTTGTTTTCTTGTTTACATATAGAAAACCAATTCCTTTAGGTCCATGAAATTTGTGTGCTGAACAAGCTATAAAATCAATATCTAAATCGTGTAAGTCAAATGGATAATGACCAATTGTTTGTACGGTATCAGAATGAAAATAAGCGCCATATTTTCGACACATTTGTGTAACTTTTTTCAAAGGAAGAATGGTCGAAATCTCATTATTAGCATGCATTAAAGAAACCAATGTTGGGATATTTTCTTGGAGTAATTCTTCTAGATGATTAAGGTCAACATGCCCCTTTGAATCAATTTTAACAAAAACGCTTTCAACTAAATTTTCTTTTGTTAGAGATTCAATCGTATGACCAACAGCATGGTGTTCTATGCAAGAAGTTATAATGCGTTTTACACCTAATTCATTAATTGCTGCATGGATTGCCATATTGTCTGCTTCCGTTCCTCCTGAAGTAAATATAATTTCAGAAGAAAGACAATTCATTTGTTTTGCAATTGAACGTCTTGATGTCTCAACTAGAGCTTTTGCATTCCTTCCATAAAAATGTGTAGATGATGGATTGCCAAAATTCTCCTTTAAAACAAGCAACATAGAATCAATCACTTCAGGAGCAATTTGAGTTGTAGCTGCATTATCCAAGTAAACTCGCATGGAAATAAATTTTGTCAAAGATAACATTAATCACTCATTAAAATATATTCCTTTAACTGATTTCATTGGGTTTTAAATTTATTAAACCAAGAAATATATTGAAAAGAATTAGATTTTAGATTAAATTTACAAAACTTTAAAAATAAAAATCATGAAATACATCCTACTTCTAATTCTAATTTTTGGATTTAAAACCTATAATTTTTCTCAATGTGTAAATCCAGCTCTAATTGATTCATTTGCTATTTGCCCTATGATTTACGCACCCGTTTGTGGATGCGATGGCGTTACTTATTCAAATGACTGTATTGCGGTAAATCTAGGAGGTGTAACTGCGTGGACAGAGGGAGCATGTTCAAGTACTATTTCATGCTCATCTTTTTGCGCAGAAAACATTTCTTTTGACACTTCTGGAATACTCAATGTATCAATTAATTTTAGTGGTGATTTTAATAATTTTATTAATTATCCATATGTTTCACAAGTACTAAATCTAAATGGTGATGTCATAGCAAGTGGAGAATTAGCTTATTTTGCACAAGTTGGAGGAACTACAATACCTTATTCAGTATCGAGTTCAGGATTAACAGCTCCTTTTCCTTCAAATTTCATAGGATCCGTTATTTTTAACTATGATAATAATATCTGTGTTTTGCCTTACCCTTGTGGAGACATCATAACTTGCATTGATTCTTCACAAATAAATCCTGATATAATGTGTACTGCGGATTATAATCCTGTTTGTGGTTGCAATGATATCACTTATAGCAACGCTTGCATAGCGGAAAATTGGTTTGGAGTAACTTCCTGGACTCCAGGAGAATGTCAAGGGAGTATAACATTTGCAGATTCTTGTGCAGATTTAGCGGGAATTGACTTTGGTGCTTGCACAATGTTTATAGGTTATGGCTTAATTAATGGGATTTGCAGTCCAATTAGTGGCTGTGGAACAATTGTGGGGGATATTGATTATGCTTTGGCTATAGATTCAAGTCTAGAAAATTGCCAAGTAAACTGCATGGAATTTGATCTTGCCCCTCCATGTTCAGATTTATCAAACGTTGATTTTGGAATGTGTTTCATGGCTCTTGGAATCGGAATTATCAACGGACAATGCACGATGATTTCAGGATGTTCAAACATTTCAGGAATGATAGATTATTCTGCTTCCTTGTATACAAGTATGACTAGTTGCCAAGCTTGTTTGCCTTCCTCTTTAACTGAGCAAGAAGCAGAAAATAATCTATTTCCAAATCCAGCTTCTGAGCATCTTACTTTAACTACAAATTATGCTTCAGGCAACAGTGAATTGGTTATTCTAGATGTTTTAAATCGTGAAGTATATACTGGTAGCTTTTCTGGAAATGAACTTGAAATTGACCTGTCTAATTTTGTAAAAGGGACATACATCTTACAACTAAAACAGAACAATAAGATTAGCAGACTATTTTTCATGAAACAGTAAAAAATTAATTGACTATTCTAAATGAAGATTCAAGTGATTAAAAATTCTGGGTCACACTCCCTTAAATTTCAAAAAATAAAATAAAAAACTGCAATTCCTCAATTATTCATTTAATTTTGTACTGTTCTTTGGTTTTGCCCTTAAAGCAAATTAAGAAGGAATCCGGTTAGAATCCGGAGCTGTATCTGCAGCTGTAAGCACTGTTAAAGCTATTCTAAAACCACTGTCTAAGACGGGAAGGTGAATTAGCGTTGGTGTGAGCCAGAAGACTTGCCAATGAGCGGAGTGAAGACTTCAGAATAAAGTCGTACTCGGAAGATGAACGAATTCCTTTGGATTTCGATTTTCTATTCCTTGGCTTTATTTCAGCGTCTTTTTAATAGTTTAATAATTTAATATTTTTAAAAAAAACCATGAAAAAAGTTTTATTAATCCTCGGAATTGCATTTTCTACAATCTTAAATGCTCAGAATTACCTACACAAAGTTCTTGTTCTAAACGAAGGATATTTTGATTATCAAACAAATCAAATTATAGATCCAGTAACTGTTGGCAGTTACGATCCATCAACTCAAATTTATAGTGTAGTCAGCACCTTAAACGGAATGCGTTTTGGGTCTGATCTTATCATCGATGGAAATTTTTATTATATCGCTGCAGACTCTAAAATCTACAAAATGGATTTGAATACGCACCAAGAAATAGCAAGCGTATCTTGCGTAGGAGTTAGAAATTTAGGGATTTATCAAAATAAATTAATTGCAACTCGAGGAGAATACCTAACTACATTCGATTCATATCTGCATATTTATGATGCGAACACACTTTCTTTAATTCAAGCAATAGATACAATTTCTGGTCCAAAATGGGCAAGTCAAAATATCGTAATAGATGGTTCAATAGCTTATATTGCGATTAATAATGGCTACGAGTGGGGAAATGAAAAAGGTCTCATTGGAAAATTAAACCTAGATAACTTAAGTTATGGAAATGAAGTAGACCTTGGTCCAGATGGTAAAAATCCAGATAATTTGATGAAATCAGGAGATTTTCTGTATACTGTAAACAACAAAGATTGGTCTAACGCATCCGTTTCAAAAGTAGCTTTGAATGGCAGTAGCAATACAACTGTTAACTTACAATCTGCAGCAACTGGATGTGGGACATCAGCATTACGCGATGATAAATTAGTTTACCAAATTTCTATGGAAACTACTTTGAATGAATTTGACATCAACCTAATGAACTTAAGTGGACCAATCTCTGGTCATTCCATCAATTATTATGAATTAGCTCAGGAGCCTGTTTCTGGTCAATTGTACACCAGCGAAACTGACTTTTTCTCTTTTGGGAAAATCCATATTTTTGACGATAACAATACTGAATTATCAAACTTTAACGTAGGTATTTCCCCTGGAACTATTGTATTTGATGTGCGACCAAGTGTTGGTTTAACAGAGCAAGAAAATTCCCTTTCAATATATCCAAATCCAACGAATGAAAATCTTTATTTATCTGGGTTTTCATCAGAGAAGACAAAAATCTTAGACCTAAGTGGAAAAGAAGTTTTAAGCACATTCGAAAAAACTGTTAATGTATCAAATCTTAAAAATGGTGCTTACTTGCTAGAGAACAATGGAAAGTGTTATAAATTCATAAAGAATTAATCGTTCTTTTTGATTTAACACAAAGTCTTTTTGACGATAAATTATATAAGGAAGAAAAAATAAATTCAAATATATTATTATTGCTATTAATTTCAAATTGATTATTCTACAAGAAAAATAAGGGAATTACGAGTTCATTCCTTAAATTTGGCAGATGAAAAATATTCTCTTTCTTTTTTTATTTTTAAATGCCGCTCAACTTTTTTCACAGAAAAACAAAGATCCCAAACTTATAGTTGGGATTGTTGTGGATCAGATGTGTTACGATTATCTCTACCGCTACCAAGCTAACTTTTGCAAAACTGGTTTCAACAGGTTTTTAAACCAAGGTATGAATATTCGGAACATAGTTTACAATTATGTTCCAACTTATACTGGTCCTGGTCACGCTTCAATTTATACTGGAAGTATTCCTGCAGATCATGGCATCGTAGGAAATGAGTGGTACGACAGAAAAACTTCAAGTATAATCAATTGTGTTACTGATACAAGAGAGTCAACTGTTGGAAGTATTTCAACTGATGGACAAAGATCTCCGAGAAGTTTAAAAACCTATACAATAACGGATCAGTTAAAATTGACATATCCAAGTGCTCGGGTAATTTCCATATCCTACAAAGACCGTTCTGCTATTTTGCCAGGAGGACATTTAAGTGATGGCTCTTATTGGTTTGATTATTCAAGTGGAACATTTATAACGAGTAGCTTTTTTAAAAAAGAACTTCCTCTGTGGCTAAAGCAATTTAACTCAAAAAACAATTCCAAAAGCTACATAAAAAACTGGGATTTGCTACTCTCAAAAGACCATTATACTTCTATAGATAAAAGTCCATATGAACAAATAATAGGAGGAAAAACAAGTGCTGAATTCCCCTATAATTTTTTAGAAATGGGAAATGAAGCTTCAGCTAATCAACTTTTTACAATTTCACCCTTTGCCAATACATTACTTACTGATTTAGCATTGGAATCCCTAAAAAATGAAAAACTTGGGGAAGATATTCAAACAGACATGCTTTGCATTAGTTACTCCACTCCAGATATTGCAGGGCATGCTTTCGGACCGTATTCACTAGAAATAGAAGATATGTACCTGCGTTTAGACTTGGAAATAAGTCGTTTGTTAGCTGCTTTAACTGCAAAATGTGGGAAAGATGGTTTTACTGTTTTTTTAACAGCAGACCATGCCGTAGTTCCTGTTCCTCAAATGTTAATTGATAAAAAACTACCCGGAGGCTATTTATTTTTAGATACAAAGTTAAGTGAATTAGCAAAAAAATGTATTGAAAAATTTGGAGAAAACCTTATCGAAAAAGAAGAAAATCAGAATATCTATTTGAATAAAACTAGAATTTCATCTTTAAACCTAAGTAATAATCTTATAGCAGACTATATCCGAGATGAAATAAGAACTTGGCCAGAAGTTAAGGCCGTTTATACCTCAAAAGAATTAATCGAAGAAAATACTTCGAATAATACTTGGAAAACGATGATTCAAAATGGCTACGACTTTGAAAGAAGCGGCGAAATAATTTTTATTTTAGATCCTGGGTATTTGCTAAAATCATCTGATACTCCTAGCGCACATCAAGGAACCTCTCATGGATCATCTTTTAATTATGATACACATGTGCCTTTACTTTGGTATGGAAAAAATATTACTAAAGGAGATGTGTTTACTCCTTATCAAATAATTGATATTGCCCCAACACTTAGTCATTTGTTAAATCTACAACAAACTGGAGCTATGACAGGAATTCCGATTCAAGAGATTTTTAGAAAATAAAACATGGAAAAAGATTTTTTCATAAATCACTTAGCTCAAACAAACGAACATCCATTTTTACTTCAAGTTGAACGAGCAGAAGGTTTATATATCTATGATAAATCTGGCGCAGTATTTATGGATATGATAGCTGGCGTTGCTGTAAACAATATTGGTCACTGCCATCCAAAAGTGATTTCAGCAATAAAAAAACAAGTAGATAAACACATGCATGTAATGGTTTACGGGGAATTTGTTCAAGAAGCACAGAATGAATTTGGCAAAACATTATTGGAATTACTCCCTGAAAAATTAAATTGTGTATATTCCGTCAATTCTGGAACGGAAGCAAATGAAGCAGCAATAAAACTTGCAAAAAGAAAAACAGGTAGAATGGAGTTAATTGCATTTACCGGAGCATACCACGGGAGCACGAATGGTAGTTTAAGTATTTCCTCAAATGAAACCAAAAAACAAGCTTACCGACCTCTATTACCAGAGGTGCGCTTTTTAGAATGGAATAATGCGACACAACTAGTAAATATCACCAATAAAACAGCCGGAGTTATTATTGAAACAATTCAAGGTGATGCAGGTGTTCGTATTCCATCAAAAGAATTTATGTCGCTTTTGAGAAAGCGTTGTGATGAAGTTGGAGCCCTACTTATTTTTGATGAAATTCAATGCGGAATAGGTCGGACTGGAAAAATATTTGCTTTTGAGCATTTTGGAATTACTCCAGATATTTTGACACTAGGGAAAGCATTAGGTGGAGGTATGCCAGTTGGAGCTCTTGTTTCAAGTAAAGAAGTTATGCATGTTTTTACAAATAATCCGATGCTTGGACACATCACAACATTCGGAGGCCACCCAGTAATTTGTGCGGCTGCTTCAGCTAGTTTAGAAGTTCTAAAAACTGAAATTGATTTAGCTGAAGTTGAACTCTTAGGTAAAATTATAGAAACAAGACTAGGTTCTCATAATGCAATAAAAGCTGTACGAAGAATTGGTTTAATGTTTGCATTTGATATGGAATCAGGCGAAATAGTTACAAAACTTGTTGAAAAATGCATGGAAAAAGGATTGATTACTTTTTGGTTTCTTTCAAATCCTCATAGTTTTAGATTATCGCCACCATTAAACATAACTGAAGACCAAGTCAATGAAGCTACAAAACTAATTTTGGAAGCACTAGATGAGATAAGTAACTAAATCAAAATCTGATAAGAAATAGCTTTACATTCATTGAA
This sequence comes from Chitinophaga pinensis, assembly GCA_945883825.1. Taxonomy (GTDB): domain Bacteria; phylum Bacteroidota; class Bacteroidia; order Flavobacteriales_D; family Crocinitomicaceae; genus UBA952. The sequence goes on along the minus strand of CAMCYF010000012.1, from coordinate 6,153 downwards.
ATAAGTATCTTTGAATTAAAATTTTAAAATATATTCCTTGAAAAATCTAGTTTTTTTTTTACTTTTATTATTCTCTTTTCATAGTCTAGGTCAGGGATTAAAGCTAACTAACGCTTTAGTAATCGGCCAATTTGATAGACCTGAAGACCGCTATACTATTGAATTAAACACAACTGAAATTCTAAATAGTCTTGGAATCAAAGCGCAGCCCTCATTAAATTTCTTAAAACAAGGAGCAAACATAAGTGATCTAACAAGTGACTCCCTTCGTGAAAACATTAAAACCAAAGGATACGACACCTATTTATTTGTAAATGTAAAAGGATATGACCGAAAATTTAAAGCTAGTAAAACTAAAATCACAGTAAATGAAATTTTAGAACGAACAAGTATCTATTCTATTTACCGCGATGAATCGACTTCAGTAAGTTTCGAATTTATTTTTTTCAAAAACAATGAAATGATTTTTACTGATATAATTAAAATTAGTAATATCTCCGATAGAGATTCTGTACTTAAAAAATATAGAAAAGTACTTGAAGCCAGAGTTCGAAAGAAATGGCTAAATTAATTACCCATTCTATATTGCTGATCTAACTTAATATCATTTGGATTACCAAAAACATTGCATTTTGGTGCCCTTTCAAATAATTTAATAAACTTAATCTGAAATTGAATTGGCCTATATTGCGAGGAAAACCAAGACATTTTTGCTCCAAAGTCATTCCACTCATAAATACCAAGAAGAGGTAAAGAAACTCCAGGAATTAACATCCAGGCTCGGTTTAGTCGAATACCATAGGATAAACTATAATGAAATTGTAAAACCGAAGGATTGTAAAAATCTCTTTTTACAATATTTGATGATAGATTAGAAGGATAGATTGTATCTCCAGGGAATAAATTATAGTCATAATTCAAGCCAATAGATTGATCTATAAAATACTTTCTAGTAACATCTATTTTCTTTTTTCCAACAAAAATTAAAGAGTGAAGAGATGCTCGAAGGTAAACGTGTGTATTTCTAAAATCACCAATTGACTCTTGAGAAGAAGCAAGAGTATTATCAATATTACGGTAATTAATCGTTGTTTTTTCAGAACCTGCAAGTTGACGGAAGCCTACTGCAAATTCCATGTAATCCATTATCCTACTTTTTTTAAGAAACTTAATTGGAGTTCCCTTCCAAGAGGGAAACTGTAAGAAACCAAATTCTGCAAAGGCACCAAATTGTCCAACTGGATTAATCTCAAAATCTCCTCTTGCTCCTGAATTGTCTGATAAATCTCCGTAAATGGTTTTTGAAGAAAGCAAATAAGTTGGACCAAAAGCAAAATGATATCCATTTTTAGTGACAATTCGATAATCGTCGCCTTTTTTACCTTTTTTAAACCCCCCTTGTGACAAAGCAATAAGTGGAAGTAAAAATAAAATTAAAATATATTTCATAACTTAAAAGTTAAAATCTTTACTTAAAACCTTCATTTCATTCATAACAGTTTCAGAATCCCATACATTCTCTATGTTTGGTATTTTCATGATGATATCCATTATATCGCTTTGCTTTTTACCTTGTTGGTATGCCACACTATAACGAATGTTACTAAAAGTTACTTGAGAATAAAGTGGAAGCCATTTTTTTGGGTAGAGTTCACTAAATTTAGCCTCAATTTTTTTGCGCAATAAAAATTCAGGATCTGATACATAATCTCGCATAACATAATAATTATCCAATGACAAATCCTGAAGTGCATCTCCATCTGGTTTGCGTTCGCGACTGTATTCTTCAAAAATCGCTTCCCAATTCTCATTGTGTTTCTTCATTAAATTAGAGAGCACAGTACAATCTTCAAAACCCGCATTCATTCCTTGACCATAAAACGGCACTGTAGCGTGAGCAGCATCTCCCATGAGTGCAACCTTGCCATTTGTCCATGGAGAGCAACGAATAATCGCTAAATTAGATAAAGGATGATCTTCCCAAGCTTCTGCAACAGTTGGAACCATTTGGTAAAAGTCTGGAAAAACAGTTTTGAAGAATGCATTGACTTCCTCTGGGGAATTTAATTTATCAAAAGCAAACTTATCGCCCTCATGTGGCATAAATAAAGTGCAGGTGAACGACCCATCTTCATTTGCAAGAGCAATCATCATAAAACGTCCTCTTGGCCATATATGAAGTGCATTTTTATCTAACTTATAAGATCCATCTTCATTTGCAGGTAAAAGTAATTCACGATAACCATCAGCAATATAATTTTGACTATAATTAAAGCGGTTTAACTTCTGCATAGAATTAAATCGTACTGCAGAAAATGCTCCGTCAACAGCAAAAATCAAATCGGCTTTTACTTCAATTTTCTCTCCAGTTAAAGAATTTTTTAGAAAGGCAATGCCATTTGTCAAATCAACATTCTGGCATTCGTGGTTATAATGAATAGTTGCATTGCCGTATTTTTCTGCAATATCCATCATTGCCGCATTAACTTTTCCTCTGGAGACTGAATAAATAGCTTCTCCCTCTTTACCATAAGGTTGATAAGTTAAATTTCCCTCTAAATCGTGCATTACCCTTCCATGCATTGGAATGGCAATTTTTCTAATTTCATCTCCAACTCCAACAGCATCTAAGGCCGTCCAACCACGGACAGATAAGGCAAGATTAATCGATTTTCCTGCTGAAATTTCTGTTTTACGGATATCTGATCTTCTTTCATAAATGGTTACTTTGTATCCAGCTTTTGATAAATAAACAGCCCAAAGAGATCCTACCAAACCAGCACCAACAATAACTACATTTTTTCCTTTTTCCATAAACTTTTATTTTCTCCAATGCTTTGAATAAGCTGATTCAAAAAAAGGATTTCTTCTTCTTTCTAGTTTTTTTTTGCGTTGCCAAGCACTCATAAAACGCCAAATTAACAAGCCGCCAATCAACACTGAAACTGCTTGAATAGTAACATTGACATAGGAGATTGTTTGATTTAATTCTCCACTGTACTTTAGTTGAATAAGCTCTTGAATTGTCATTTATCTTTTAACAAAATTAACTAGAAACTAAATAATGTAACAATATCTTATATTTTTTATTAACAGCAAACAACTTAAATTAAAATGTGGAAACAAATAGTATGAATTCAAACATCGTTTTGCTAATTTTGTTCAGAACAAATAATTCTATTTATAGTTATAATTTCAGAATGAAGCAATTTGAAGTCCCTAATTTTTACCACTCACCAATTATAGCAAAGGTGAAAGCAAAACGAAAATTAGATGATCCTAGAAAAAAAGATTTTAGTGCATTAGAATTAACCTTAGATAAAGTCACATTTATTTTTGCGCGTCATTTTGGCTTTTGTTATGGTGTAGAAAATGCAATTGAAAAAAGCTACAAAGCAATTGAGGAGAACCCTGACAAACGTATTTTTCTTATCAGTGAGATGATTCACAATCCAAATGTTAATGAAGATTTAGTAGCAAACGGAGTAAAATTCTTACAAGACACAAATGGCAAACAATTAATTCCTTTTGAGTCCTTAACAAAAGAAGACATTGTAATTATTCCTGCATTTGGAACAACAATTGAAATTGAAAAACACTTGAAAAAAATTGGTGTGAATGTTGAAACCTACAACACAACTTGCCCCTTTGTAGAAAAAGTTTGGAATCGTTCAAAAAAATTAGGCGAAACAGATCATACGATTGTCGTTCATGGTAAACTAAATCACGAGGAAACAAGAGCCACATTCTCTCACAGCGAAAAAAATGCTCCTGTAATTGTTCTTGAAAATATGGGCGATGCTAGAGAACTAGCAGAATTTATTGAAGGAAAAAAAAATGAAGTTGCTTTTTTTGACTTTTTTAAAGGGAAAATTTCAAAGGGCTTCAATCCTCGCATTCATTTAGAAAAAATAGGTGTTATTAACCAAACAACTATGCTTGCTTCTGAAACCCAAAAAATTACTGACTATTTACGCGGTGTAATGGAAAATAAATATGGGGAAGATGCTATTAAATCTCACATTGCCGATACTAGAGATACACTTTGTTATGCAACGAATGACAATCAATCTGCAACTTATGGTTTACTTGAAAAAGAAGCAGATCTAGCAATTGTTATTGGCGGACATAATAGCTCAAACACCACACACCTAGTTGAACTTTTAGAAAACAAGTTCACTACTTTTTTTATTAGTAATCAAGATGCTATTTATTCTAAAAATGAAATCTTAAGTTACGACATTCATACGCAAGCGCTAAAAAAGAAAAAAGAATTTCTTCCTGAAAAAGAATCAATTCGTGTAATTGTAACATCTGGCGCTTCATGTCCAGATATTATTGTTGATGAAGTACTACAAAAAATTCTAGTACTAATTGGAGAAGAAGCTAAAAATTTAGAAAAGTGTTTAGAAAATTTAAACTGAATTCAAAACAATGAAAATATATACTAAAAAAGGAGATAAAGGTATCACTGGATTGATTGGAGGGACAAGAATTTCCAAAAAATCTTTACGCATTGATTCCTATGGCACCATAGATGAACTTAATTCATTCATTGGACTTGTCAGAGATTTTGAAATCGATTCTAAGACTAAAATTCAACTAATAGAAATTCAAGATAGATTATTTACTATTGGATCCAGTTTGGCTGCAGATCCTGAAAAATCAAGCATGAAATTACCTTCCCTTAATAAAGAAGACATTTTAAATTTAGAAAATTGGATTGACGAGATGAATCTTACATTACCAGAAATGAGATTTTTTGTCTTACCTGGCGGACACCAAACTGTATCTTTTTGCCACGTAGCTCGTTGCGTTTGCAGAAGAGCTGAAAGAATTGTCGTAGAATTAAGTGATTTAGAATTTGTTGACCCTATTGTCTTAAGTTATCTCAATAGACTAAGTGATTATCTCTTTACAGTTTGCAGGAAACTATCGCAAGATTTGGGCGCAGTCGAAGAAATCTGGAAGCCAAGACTCTAAATTTTATTATTTATTAAAAAAAAGCAAGAAGAATGAACTAATTATTTGCTTTATATAAAATAAAGTTTACTTTTGCCGAAATAGAAATTTACAAACATAACAACATATGTATTGGACACTAGAATTAGCATCGTATTTAGAAGATGCACCATGGCCTGCAACAAAAGAAGAGTTAATCGACTTTGCAATTCGTACAGGATCACCATTAGAAGTTGTTGAGAATTTACAAGATTTAGAGGATGAAGGAGATTTGTATGAAAACATTGAAGAAATTTGGCCAGATTACCCCTCTCGCGAAGATTTTCTCTTTAACGAAGACGAATATTAGTAAAATCTAATTTATGGCGAGATAGCTCAGTTGGTTAGAGCATTGGATTCATAACCCAAAGGTCCCGAGTTCAACTCTCGGTCTCGCTACAAAAAATAGGTCAATTTAATAGATTGGCCTATTTTTTTTGTTGATATATTTTATAATAATCAATCGGAAGAAGTTATAATAAATCTATCCAGTAACTTTTTATAGAATAAAGAAACTCTCTTTAGATTATGAGATTTGATCCATAAAAAAAGCCCCTTCATTACTGAAGAGGCTCTTTAAAATCGGCGTCGACTTACTCTCCCACCCTCAAAAGGGCAGTACCATCAGCGCAAGCAGGCTTAACTTCTCTGTTCGGAATGGGAAGAGGTGGACCGTGCTGCTATAAACACCCAAAATCGTTGATACCAGTAATTTATAAAAAAAAATCATAGTATCACAAAACTTTAGTGATATATCGGACGATTAAAGTAGTATTCAATACTAGAAAAAACAAGTTTGTAAGTCTACGGGTTATTAGTACTACTCGGCTATGACATTACTGTCTTTACACCTATAGCCTATCAACGTGGTCGTCTTCCACGGCCCTTAAAAGAAATCTCATCTTGAGGCGAGTTTCGTGCTTAGATGCTTTCAGCGCTTATCTCATCCATACATAGCTACCCTGCGATGCAGCTGGCGCCACAACAGGTACACCAGAGGTATGTCCACCCCGGTCCTCTCGTACTAGAGGCAGGTCCTCTCAAATTTCTAACGCCCACAACAGATAGAGACCGAACTGTCTCACGACGTTCTGAACCCAGCTCGCGTGCCACTTTAATGGGCGAACAGCCCAACCCTTGGGACCTTCTCCA
>CAMCYF010000011.1 GCA_945883825.1 Chitinophaga pinensis | reverse complement strand
ATGGCAAATCCTATTCCTGGAATTTATATTGCATCAAAAGAATTCCCTAAGGAATTGGTATTTTGATACTTGAATTAAAAAATATATCACATAGTTTCGATAAAGCTATTTTAAAAAAGGTAAACCTAAAGTTATTCCCCTCTGAAATAATAGGCTTAGTTGGTAAAAGTGGTGCTGGAAAATCAACCCTTTTAAAAATAGCTGCTGGTTTATTAACCCCAGATGAAGGAACGCTTTTATTTGATTCCAAAAAATTACCAAGCGCTGCACAACTTTTAGTTCCTGGGTTTAAAGACTTCTCAATTGTAAACCAAGATTTTAAATTAGATTTATACCATACTGTTGAGGAAAACATTCGTGAATCAATTTTATTTTTACCAACAAAACAAAGAGAAAAGAGGGTTTTAATGTTATTAAAATTGTTTGAGTTAACTAAAATACAAGCTGTAAAATCTAATTTAATATCTGGAGGCGAGCAACAACGTTTGGCTATTGCACGTGCAATTTCAAACAAGCCAAAAGTCTTATTTCTAGATGAGCCTTTTGGTCATTTAGATGCGACTTTACGCAGAAAATTAAGCAATCATTTATTAAATATTCGGGATAAAGAGGGAGTAAGTATAGTTTTGGTTTCCCACGAAGGTCAAGATGTTCTGGGCTTATGTGATTCCATTTGTCTACTTCGTAATGGATTATTAAGTAAAAAATATAGTCCAACAGAATTATATTATAAAAATAAAAATAATCCTCAGGCCTTTCTTTTTGGCCCTTTAAATAGTATAGAAATTAAAGGAGTAAAAATAACCTTTAGACCAGATGAATATCAAATTTCTGACTCCAAAGGCATCCATTTAAGCTATATTCGCTCAATTTTTGTAGGTTCGCTTTACCATAATTATTTTAGAACAGATAAGCAAGAAGAAATAATTTTGTATAGCTTTGACAAACAGCATGACATCCGATACATCCGACTTACCTCAAAAAAATAACAATCGTCCTTGGTACGCTATTTTAGGTGTTTTAAAAGATTCGATTGTAGGTTATTTTTCTGAAGGGGCATTCTTTCACGGCGCTGCTTTAGCTTATTATACCCTATTCGCATTCATTCCTATTGTCTATTTGAGCACTTCAATATTTGGTCGAGTTGTAGGAAAAGATCAAATGCAAAAAATCATTGAGGATCTACTTCAAAATCAAATTGGAATTTCTGATACTAAAGGTATAATGGAATTTTTAAACAGTGTGAATTTTGATAAGCCCAGTCTTCTTCTTGAAATATTAAGTATTGGAATTTTACTTTATGGCTGCTCAGCATTTTTAGTTTCTCTAAAGAGAAGCATCAATGAATTCTTTAATATTAGTAAAAAGAAAAGAAAGGAAGAAAATATTTTAATGAGCATAATTGGATTCCGATTCTTATCAGTTGCTTTTTTAGCATTATTTGCATTTATAATCATACTTTTTTATTTTATGCAAGTTTTTATTTTTTCAGCTTTAACTAATTGGTTTCATTACAAAAATGGCTTTGTAGATTTAACAATTGATTTTTTACAACACCTCATTTCAATTTTTAGTAATATTTTGATTTTTACGATTGTTTTTAAATACATCCACGATGGTTTTGTACCCATAAAATTGGCGATAAAAGGAGCTTTTGTAACTTCAGTTTTATTGTTTTTAAGCCAATTATTAATCAAGTATTACCTACATAATTATTTTTTCCTAGGAAATATGGGTATCGCAGGATCTCTTTTTATTTTCTTAGCTTGGGTACATTATTCTGCACAAATTGTATTTTTTGGAGCGAAATTTACTGCAGTTTTAGCTGAACGTGATGGAATAAAAATCAAGTAAATGCTATAAAAATCCTGGCGGTTTTCTGAATTCGATTTTTGCAGCTTTAAAAATAGATGATGTGTTTCGGATACTCAGTAAAAAGCTTTTGTTTCCTCCAATTGGAACATAGTAAAAGGATAATGCCCAGCAGTGTAAATTTCTATTCAATGAAATAAATGCGTTTGTTAATTTTAAGGTATTTACATTGATATTTAAATTCCCTGAAATATTCCATTTTTTTGTAAAACTTACATCCCCATTCATTACTAAAGTTTGTGTCTGAAAAAACTTTTCTTTTGAAAAATTAGAAATTGCTTGATTAGCATTTAATGAATAAACATGCGAAAGGGAAATTTTCCAAGGGATATCAAAATAAATAGCTTGCTCAGGATGTAGTGCAAAATAATTAAAATCACTGTCCCAATTTGTGTTTCTTTGTTCTCCACTTTCAGCAATTTTATTTCGAGAACTTTTTGGTGCAAGTGTAATAGAGGTCGTTAAACTTGTATTTAAAATTCTTCCAATCCCCTGTCCTTTGGCACTTGCATATGCACCTGTTGTCTTCCCTGTTATTGTATCCCAAGAGTATGGACTGAAAGTTGCATTAGAAACGAAATTTATCCATGTAGCTGGACTGATTCTCAAATTCATAGCGATATTAGAAAGCTGCATAGAATCTTTTAAAAAGTCGTAAAATCCTGTGAGAGAAAATTGATCAATTAAGCGAATTTTCTTGAAGCCTGTAAGTGTATCTTTCTCTGATTTAACTTTTAATTCTAATGAATTATTTAATCCAAATGTTAAAAGTGAAGCAGCTTGAGTATTTCCTGCAGAATAGACGCTTCTTTCAAAAGGAGAATAAACAATAGCATTTTGATTTACACCGGCATTTGAAGTTATCAAAGAATTTAGTTTTGGAAGATATCTGAAGCCAATAGTAGGAGTCATTAGATGCCTCATTAGGGGCTTAGATTTTCCAATTACTCGAAAATAGGAATATAAAATACTTGTCATATTTATACTCATATTAAATTCCTGAGCCATTCCCAATTTCCTTAAGGTATCGATATTTGTATTATTTACAGTCGAATTGTATGTTTTTTCAATTTGCTGAAAATTGATTTTGTTTCCATAATTTAAACTTGGATTGATCTTCACAGTATTACTAAATAAACCTAATGTAGTCTGTAAAGTCATATTTTGTGAAATACCATTAAAAAATTCTTTTGAAATAGCTCCAAAATCAGCTTGTTGAATTAAAGAATCCTTGAATGTAGAACGATTTTGAGCTTCCATATTATAACTTATACCAATTCTTGAAATTGTTTTTTTAAATTCGGTATTATTAATTTTAAAAGTATTTTTAAAAGGAAAAATACGAGTTAAATTGGCATTAAAAATGGGGCTGATTAAGGAAATATTTTTTGCTAATGAATTTTGACGGATAGAAATTTTCATCCCCATGGATAAGGGCTTGTCAGGAAATATTCTATTGATATTTATGTCAGAATTAAAACTATTGTTAAAATATTCACTATTTATAGGGTCAAGGTTATTCTTGGAATTGTTGTCAGAAATGAAATTTACATTTGAAGAAAAACTCCAAAAGGGATTTGATTTAACCTCTTTTCTATGCATCCAATTTATACTAAACTTGTTGTTATTTTGATTCGTAGGAAACCCCGACCGAAATTGCTGAAATCCAAGAGATAGATTTCCAGAGAAAGCGTACTTTTTTGAATAATCCAAGTCGTTTCTTAAGCCCCAGCTTCCACGACTGTAAATATTTGAATAAATAGAGGTTTGCATCATGTCATTTATTGGAATGTAATAACCTAAATTTTGGAACCCAAACCCATATTGAGATAATGGAATAAATTCTGGAAATAACAATCCTGAGGATTTTTTCTTTTGATTTGGAATAATTGCAAATGGTAATCCAAGTGGGGTAGGAATTCCATTGATGTATAAATTTAAAGGGCCTGAAACAATTCTTTGGTCTGGAATAATAATACCTTTTGACATTTGGAAATGATAATGGGGATTCTCTTGATCACATGTGCTTAACTTTCCGCTCCGGTAATGAACTTCCTCATTTGATAGTCTTTTTGCATTTGTCATTTGAAAAAAAAATTCATCTTGTTTGAGATCTAATTCTTTAAGATATCCTTTTTTTGTTTTGATATTGTAGCGCATTATTTCACAACTAATTGCTTCATTACCGTCAGTAAAACTTGGTAGTTCAATTTTATTACTGTCTTTGTCAAAACGATAAGAAGCAAGTATTTCATTGATTTTTATGTCAATTAAAATATATCCAGCAGTAATTGTAATATCCTCCATCTTAACTATGGCATTACCTACTAAATGTACTTTCCTGTTTTTTATATCAGCATAAATTGTATCTTTAGCACTGTAGGATACAATACTTTCAATCATGTTGTTATTTATCACAACGGAATCTTTCATTTCTTTCTGCGCTGAAACAGGCAAAAAAGATAACTTTATCAACAATACAACGAAGAAAAGTTCTCGTATCCCAGAATTAGTAGTCAAAACTAAAGGCCTAAATTTGTTAAATTATTGTGCATAGTACAAAGTTACCATTTTTCAGGATGTTAAAGAAAAACGTTGTGGTTTCTAAATTATTGGAAGGTTTAATCATTGTTGTTACTTTCTTAGTTCCATTTTCTTTGCTTTCGCAGCAAATAAAAACTGTTGTTATAGATGCTGGACATGGAGGAAAAGATCCTGGGTGCCACGGAAATTTTGCATTTGAAAAAGAAGTCTGTTTATCTATGGCTTTAAAATTAGGAGCTTTGATTAAGGATAAGTTTCCAGAAATAAAAATAATCTATACACGTGAGAAGGATGTATTTGTAGAATTAATTGAACGAGCTAATATTGCAAACCGCGCTAAAGCAGACTTATTTATTTGTATTCATGCCAATGCCAATGCAAGTGAAGCAGCATTTGGCACGGAAACTTATGTTTTGGGTCTTCACCGAACAGAAGCCCAACAAAAAGTTGCAGAAAGAGAAAATTCTATCATTGCTTTAGAAGATGATAAAGGGGCAAAGTATAAAGAGATTGATCTTTCAACTGATGCAATTATTGTTCGACAGCTGCAATTAAAGGTTTTTTTAGACCATTCTATATTATTTGCAGAAAAATTACAAAAAGAATTTAAAAAATTTGGAAGGTACGATCGAGGAGTAAAACAAGCTGGTTTTTTAGTGCTATACAAAACTACAATGCCAAGTGTATTAATAGAGACTGGCTTTTTAACTAATTCAACGGAGGAAAAATTTTTAGGCAATACATCAGGACAGTCAAATATGGCCACGTTGATGTTCAATGCATTTGAAAATTACCGAAATCAGATAGAAAATAAAATCACTATTAAGAATGAAAAAAAAGATATAATGCTAGAAGAGCCAGTTACATCAATCAAAGTAATATTAAAGGATAGTTTAGGTTTAGTTTTTAGAGTTCAAGTTGAGTCTTGGGATCAAAGAAGAGATAATTCATATAAGTTATTTAAAGGTTACGAAGTATATGAATATGAGCAAGATAATTCATTTAAATACTGTATTGGGAATTTTTCTAATTATCAAATAGCAAAAGATTATAAAATTGAATTAATAAAAAAGGGCTTCCAAAATGCATTTTTGGTTGCTTTTTTAAATGGAGAACGAATTAATATCGAAAAAGCTATTAAATTAGCAGAAAAATAGGTTAATTGAGATTTATTAAAGAATTAAAAGTAGGTTCTATTGCTATTTCAGGAATTATCTTGTTAGTTCTTGGCGTTAATTTTCTAAAAGGTAATAGTTTTTTTGGAGGTGATTTGGAATACTATTCCTACTTTGAAAATTCAGGTCAACTTACAGTTGCAAGTAACGTTACATTAAATGGAGTAGTTGTTGGAAAAGTTAAAAAAATAGCATATACTCCAAATATTAATCCTAAAAAACGAGTTAAGGTCACATTTACTATAAATAATTCTGATGTAGTTTTGCCAAAAGGCACAATTATTGAAATTGGGTCATTGGATTTATTTAGTAAAGGGATTTTAATAAAATTATCTTCAGATCTTTCAAAAGGAAATTACCTGCCAGGAGCTTCTATACCAGGAAGGTTAAGTGTAGACATGATATCTCAAGTAAAGGCCTATGCAGATCCAATTGCACAAAAGTTACAAGGAATGATGGCTTCTATTGATAAAATGGTAATTTCTTTGTCTGCTTTTTGGGATACTACAGCAACATCTGAAATTGAGGGTAGTTTGAAACAAGTAAAATTAACAATTCAGAAATTAGGTAACGTTGCTTCCGAAATCGAAGGTTTTGTAGTAGCTGAGAGAATCCAGTTTTCTAGAATTATGCAAAATGTTGAAGGGATTACGTCAAATCTTCAAAAAAGCAATGAGCAAATAACAGCTATAATAGGAAATACAAAGAGAATCACAGATGATTTTGTTACCGCTGATTTTAAATCAGTGATACTTGATGCTCAAACAACTCTCAAAAAATTAAATTTAGTTTTAGATGATGCAAGCAAAGGAAATGGAACATTGGGTAAATTGATTCATGATGAAAAGTTATATGATGAGTTAGTTGAAACGAATAATGAACTGCAAAATCTTGTTTCTGATATTCAAGTTCATCCAGAGAGGTACATTCATTTTTCGATAACTGGCCGAAAAACGAAGGGAGTTCCAATAAGTTCAAAGGAAGAAAAGAAATTGCGAAATTTATTAGATAGTATTCCAGATTAATTTTGTTTATGGTTAAAATTATTATCTTTTCCCTACTAATAATTGTTGGATTCGGTTTCTTTGGATACAACATTTGGAAAGTTAGAAGTAATATTCTTTTGGGAAGAGATTTAAATCGCTCTGATAATTTTTGGACTCGTCTGAAGCTAATGACACTAGTTGCATTTGGGCAAAAAAAAATGTTTTCAAAACCTATTCCTGCATTTCTCCATCTTGCTTTATATCTTGCCTTTGTAATCACTCAAATTGAACTAATTGAAATTCTTGCTGATGGTCTATCCGGAGTACATCGTTCATTACGTGCTTCTTTGGGAGGATTTTATACTTTCATGATAAGTTTTATAGAAATTTTATCTGTGCTAGCTTTTTTTGCCACAATTGCTTTCTTGGCGCGAAGAAACATGTTGAAAGTGCCTCGTTTAAGGATGAGTGAATTAAAGGGATGGCCTACGAAAGATGCGAATTTAATCCTGATTTTTGAAGTAATTTTATTAGTCTGTATTTTTACGATGAATGGTGCAGATGAAGCTGCTCAGGTATTGAGTTCAAATTCCAGTTATGGATTTACAGTCAGTCAATTTATTGGACCTGTATTTTTTGGCGGAATAAAATCAATAGAAACCCTTCATTTATTAGAGCAAATAGGGTGGTGGGGACATATTATAATGGTCTTCATTTTCTTGAATTATCTCCCTTACTCTAAGCATTTTCATATTCTTTTAGCTTTTCCCAACACCTATTATTCTAATCTTGAAAAAAAAGGAAAATTTACCAATTTAGAATCGGTTACAAGTGAAGTAAAGTTAATGCTTGACCCAAGTGCAGATCCTTATGCTATAGCAGTTGATCCAAATGCAGTTCCTTTGAGATTTGGTGTAAAAGATGTAACAGATTTAACTTGGAAAAATCTTCTTGATGCCTATACTTGCACGGAATGTGGTCGCTGTACTTCTGCCTGTCCTGCTAATCAAACTGGTAAATTACTTTCTCCTCGAAAAATCATGATGGATACACGTGATCGCATGGTTGAAGTAGGGAATAATCAACGGAAATTTGGTAAAGATTTTGACGATGGAAAAAGTTTATTGCATTCCTATATTTCAGAAGAAGAAATTTGGGCGTGTACAAGTTGTAATGCCTGCGTGGAAGAATGTCCTATTAATATCGATCCGCTTTCGATCATAATCGACTTAAGAAGATTTTTGGTAATGGAAGAATCAAAGATGCCAACAGAATTAACAGGGATGTTGACGAATATAGAAAACAATGGTGCTCCATGGCAATTTTCACAGAGCGACCGCTTAAATTGGGCAAATGAAGAGTAATTTAATTTCAAATGATTTAATTAAGATAAATGAAAATGGGAAAGCTCTTTCGCCTATTTTGCCTGAACATATAAAAAATTACCTTATCGATATTGATGGTACAATTTGCGATGATATTCCAAATGAAGAACCCGAAAGAATGCTTACTGCCTCTCGTTATGATGACGCTTTAGAGACAATTAACACATGGTTTAATGAAGGTCATATTATTACTTTTTTTACTTCTAGAGTAGAAGAACATCGAATTGTAACGGAACTATGGCTCAAGGAAAATGGATTCAATTATCATGCTTTGTTAATGGGAAAACCAAGAGGAGGAAATTATCATTGGATTGACAATCATATAGTACGTGCTACACGTTTTACTGGTAAATTTACTACTATGATTGAAAAAAGTACAAATATTCAAGTTTTTGAAGAATAAGATATGAGTTTACATGTTCCTACAATGTCTGAAATGATTGCCAAAGGTGAAACACCAGAAATTCTCTTTTGGGTTGGTTGTGCAGGAAGTTTTGATGATCGAGCTAAGAAAATCACAAAAGCTTTGGTTAAAATATTAAACCATTGCAAGGTGAATTTTGCAGTTCTTGGAACAGAAGAAAGTTGTTCTGGTGATCCTGCAAAACGTGCTGGAAATGAGTTTACTTTTCAAATGCAGGCAATGATGAACATTCAGGTATTAAATGGATATGAAGTAAAAAAAATTGTTACTGCCTGTCCACATTGCTTTAATACATTGAAAAATGAATATCCTGAATTAGGAGGTGAATATGAAGTTGTTCATCACACACAATTAATTCAAGATTTAATCAATACAGGCAAATTAGCATTGGAAGGCAGCGAAACCTACAAAGGAAAAAAAATCACTTTTCACGATCCCTGTTATTTAGGTCGAGCAAATGATGTCTATGAAGCACCAAGGAGTTTGATTGAAAAATTAGATGCAGAATTGGTAGAAATGAAACGCTGTAAATCAAAGGGTTTATGTTGCGGAGCAGGTGGAGCACAAATGTTTAAAGAAGCAGAACCAGGGACAAAAGAAATAAATATTGAGCGAACAGAGGATGCCTTGGAAACAGCGGCCGAAATTATTGCAACTGGATGTCCGTTTTGTAATACTATGATGACAGACGGCATAAAAAATGTTGAAAAAGAAGATGCTATAAAAGTTTTAGATGTAGCAGAATTAATTGCCAATGCAGCAGATCTTTAAATCACTTTTTTCTGAGTTGCCTGATTCAAGTCGCATTTGGTTGCATCTTGCGAATAGAAAATTAGTAGCCTCAGAGGAGCAATTTTTAAAAGAGCAATTAACTGTATTTCTTGATAGCTGGTCTGCTCACGGCAAAAGATTACAATGCAATGCAACTTTACTTTTTTCGCAGTATTTAATCTTTTCTGTAGATGAAAATATCGAATCTGCCTCTGGATGTTCCATTGATTCCTCAGTTCATTTTGCAAAACGCATGGGCTCAGAATTAGGGATAGATTTTTTTACGCGACTGGAAGTCTTAGTGATAGAAGGAAATGAAACACGCTTACTTTCTTATTTTGATGCGGTAGTTCAAAAAGCACCTTTTATAAATCCCCAGATAACGCAGTTGTCAGAATTGAGGTCAATGCAATGCTAATCTAAAATCTCTTTTAAACGAATAAGTGCTTCCACTTTTTCAGCATTTCCAATTTGTTGATAGGACGCAATTAAGTTATTTATCATCCTCATTATAATACTCGTATTAGAGCAGGGCTCAAAAAAAGTGCGTTCATAGCTCAATTTGAGTTCATCCAAAAAAGACTTAATTTCTGCAGCATCAAAAACACTGCCCTTTGAGAACGCATTAATGTAAAATAATACGCCATATTCATTTTGGGTATTGCTTAAAAATCCGGTTCCTTTATCATCCATATAAGCCAAAATAAAATGATTTGGCAAGTTCACACCATAAATAGGAAGATCTAATTTTTGAGCAATAATACTGTAAATTAAACTGATTACTAAAGGATTACCTTTTTTGCTTTCCATTACAACATTGATGCAGGAATTAACTGGCGAATAATAATTTTTTGTGTCACCCTGAAAATGATACATTCCAAAGAAGATGCGGTTGAAGATTTTTACTTGTTCGTAGGCTGTCTGATTATCATTTAATTCAAGCCAAATATCTTTTCGGATAGCTTGTATTGAATTATATATTTGAGAATCATCTAAATCTGGATATTGGAATTTTGCAATAATTATCGCGCCTTCTAGTAAATCTTTCTCTGATGAGACCGTCCATTCAAGTAATTGATTTTTTATGACTTCAAATTGGATATCTTGAATGATGTTTTCAATTCTCGTTTGAAAGATTAATCCATAATAATCATTTTCCCAAGATTGTTCCAAATAAGGTATTGCATCAGGTCCAAATTGAATTAATTTCCCCCTTACGTGCTCGAATACAGAATCATCGGGATCGTCAATTAATTTTACTAGGGCTTGAATAGAAGAATTCTCTAAATTCATAACTCAGCAAAAGTATGCTGAAGGTCTTATTAATTTTTGAGATTTTTAAATCTTTATCAATGTTCAAATGTTAATTTTGAAACAACCGTTCCTGGACGTTTACGTATGGCGATTTTTTCCAAAAGGCCATTTTCTCGCTCTTTATAAATAATTCTTATGATACGTTACGTTGACGAATTTAGATTGAAATTCTATACCATCAAAAATGGATTGAATGCTTTTACCTTTTAGAGGAGGCAAAATCCCGAAAGAGAATAAGGAGTCTTTCGCTTCTTTAATGTGATCTGTTACTTTAATGTGATTTATAGAGGGACAAAGGTAATCCTTTCCCTTTTTATTTAAGTATCAAAAACTTTATAATACATGAAACTTCTTCTAGCTGGACGTTATGGGCATTTTGAAAAACAAATACAGATTAAATTAAAGTTATTAAATTAGCAAACAAAAAGTGTAGAACAGAACTCACTTTATCGAAAAAAAAACAACAACATACTTAAAATTAAAATGAACAAAATCATTTTCAGTATTCTCTTTGTTTTAGCAAGTTTTATTTCTTTTTCCCAAGTTTTGACAGGTAAAATAATAGATAAGGATTCCGTTGAAATACCCTTTTCAAAAGTACATCTATTAAATGAATCATATGGAACTGTTGCAAATGCTTCAGGAAATTTTCAATTAGAACTGAAGAAGGGTAAGCATGTGTTGGTCTTTTCATCCTTGGGTTATGATACCAAAACAGATACAGTTGAAATTGTCGATCTGGCTAATAGTTTGGTTATTGTTATGAAAGAGAACACGCTAGAATTTGATGAGATAAGTGTTTTTGCTCAAAGTAAAAAAGACAAAGGAAAGGAGTTAATGAAGGAAGTTATTAAGAAAAGACCTTATTTTCAAGACTTGTTGGCTGAGTACGAATGCGAAACATATTGCTTTTCCACGCTTGAAAAGGCAAAATTAGATAGTCTTGAAAGGGATTCAATCATTGGAAAAGATAAGTTAAACATCATTGAATGGAAAGCAAAAACCTCTTACAAGCGCATCGGAAAATTTAAAGATGAATTTTATGCTTACAACGATCTAGCGGATCGTTCATCAGCAATGACTAATAATACATCACAAGTAGGGGTTCGTTTTGATTTTGGAAATTCGGAACAGAGTATAGCCGAAGAACAAAGCTTGTCTGCGAATCCGTATCTATTTATTAATGGAATTAAGGATGCTCATTTTTCTCTTTTTGAAAATTCAATCTCGTCAAACAAGTTAACACAAAATCCTTTGGTCTCTCCATTGGCTGACAATGCATTTATGTATTACAGGTATTTTTTAGAGAATTCTTTTGTGGACTCCACAGGAACAATGATCAATGAGGTTACCGTAAAGCCTAAGTTTGATTACGAAGCTTTGTTTTCAGGAACCTTATTTATTCGAGAAGGGAGCTGGGAATTGGTATCTTATGAACTCCAAGTGAATAAAAAAGTACTTAATTATTTTAAAGATATTCACATCATCTGCGATTACAAAAAAGTAGGAGAGCATTTAGTTCCGGTTCGAAGAGAATTTGTATACAACATAAAAGAAGGAAAGGATTTGATAAATGGTTTGGTGCGGGTTTCTCATCAAGACTACAAATTTGTAGTTGATGATTCTCCGAAAAATTTCTGGTTAGAATCAACTGTTTATAAGGAGGATGCTTTTGAAAAAGATTCATCGTTTTGGAATGAAACGAGACCTTTTACTTTAAAAGATTTTGAAAAACAATTTATTAAAGATCAAGACAGCATTATCTTGTATCACGAAAGTGAAGAATATTTGAAGATAAAAGATAGTACACGAAACGTGATCAATTTTTCCGCGATTTTTTTCTCTGGAATAAGTCATGTGAATTCATTTAAGAAATATGAATTCACGATTTTGCCAGTGATTTCTCAATTTACTCCGTTTGGAATAGGAGGATTTCGATATAGACCAGGCATTTCTTTTCAGAAGGAATTTAAAAATTCAAAAATTATAACTATTGCGCCGTATATTGATTATGGATCTTATAATAAGGATTTTAAAGGTTCTTTTGCAGGTTCAATCCTCTATAATCGAATGAATTTTTCTAAAATTGGATTTGAAATAGGGGATGTATATGATTTTATCGCAGGAACTCAGAATATTGTAGGAGCCTTAGCGCCGAGTAGTAGAGTAAGAAATCGTAAATTTGAAGCCTTTTTTTCTCGAGAAATTGTTAATGGTTTGTATGGAAAATCTTCTGTTTTATATTCATTTCGAGAGTCAATTGGTAATTTAGAGTATCCAGAATGGTTGGCTATATTTAAGCAAGTTCAGCCTGCTCAATTATTTGATCCCTATAAAATTATGCAGGTTTCTTTGGATTTAGAGTATCACTTTCGACAAAAGTATACTATTCGAAAACATAAAAAAGTGGTTTTGGGTTCGATTTGGCCAGTGGTTTTTTTGAAATATAAGGTTGCTATCCCTACCATTTTTGATGCGGAAGCAGATTTTAGTTATTTAGAATTTCAAGCGACACATACCATGAAATTAAAGTCATTTGGTAATTCTTCATTTCGATTTGTGGCTGGCCAATACCTGCACAAGCAAGATTTACGTTTAATTGAAAATAAATTCTTTAGACCATCTGATATGGGGTTTTTCTCAAATCCTGTAAATACGATGCAGTTATTAGACACCGCTTTGCATACGTCTAATTCTTTCATTCAATTCAATTTTATCCATCATTTCAACGGCTATTTTCTTAATAAAATATGGCTAATTAATAAATTAAAATTAGAAGAAACGATTGGAGGAGGATTGATATCTATACCCAGTTCCAATTTTGCTCAAGTTGAACTTTATGCGGGTTTAGAAAGGAAATTTAGAATTAGAAAGCAATTGTTTAAGATTGGATTGTATGCTGTTAGTCAGAATAATTCATTTGATAAATCTTCCATTCAATTTAAATTTGGAATAAACTTCTATAATAGTTTTAGTGATAAGTGGGAGTATTGACGCTATCACATTTAATGGTTTGGTTTTACTTCCATTCATTTAGATAGAATAGATTCCAATCAATGGAGAATTTTCTTTTATTGGCTTTAATATTGATTCTTACGATGTTAAAATTCACTGATTCGCGGCATGCTTAACACGATATGGATGTGATATTCCTCCCCAGCAGAAATATTCGGCCTTGAATTTCATGATTTTTGCTACTGAAATGAGTTATCTTGTTTGAAACGATTTTTAAATTATTGTAAAATAATAGTTTACGTTCACCTGGGTGGAAAAATAGAAATTCAGAGCCTTGATTTTTTTAGCTTCGCTGTTACTTGGTGGTGTTTCTTTTTTTGTCAAGAAAAAAAGAAAGTAAAATAAATTCTCAAATTGAGATTATTGTTCTCGTTATGAATTTGATTAGTGGTTCGAAAGCGTACACTCAAAAAATTATTTTTAGGAGAATCAAATAACAGCATAAACGATTTTTAAAATCGCTTCTTCTTCTTTAATCGCATCGTTTTTTATTTTTTCAGCTTTTGCCAGAATTTCTTTTTTAAATGCCTCATCTTTTAATTCTGCTGCATTAATTCGCACATTCATATATGCACCAATAATCGCACTTCTTGCGCACAAAGCACCTACACCAGCATCACTTATGGAATTTGGATTTCCTATCTCCGCCATTGCTTTTATTATTGGGAAAGAAGAATAAGCTAAAATCATTGTCTTAAGCGGAACTTCTGTTGCATATTTTGTGGCATTTTGTATGGCTTCAGTGCGAAATTTTACTTCTTGCTCAGAGGATTTGGGCAGTGAGAATGCCTCCATTATTTTATTAAATGCATTGGTATCTTCATCAACTAAGTATAATAATTCATCTTTAATCTTTTGACCTTTTTCTGCCCAAGCGCTAAATTCCTTCCACCGCTTATCCCAACCTTTTTTATGTGCTGAAAGATTCGCTACCATTGTTGCGAGGGATATTCCGAGTGATCCCATGTATGCTGCTATTGATCCTCCTCCTGGAGCTGGTGATTCACTTGCAGTTTCATTTGCAAACTCTTGTAATGTTAAATTAACAAGTTTGTCTTGTTTTTCCTCGTTTAGTAAGTATTCAATAATTTTTTTCTTTGGTATAAATTCCGAAAGTTCATCAAGGCCGAGTGACTTAACTGCAATGTGAATTAATTCTTTTTCGCTTACGCCAACACTTCGTTGTTGTTTTTCTAAAAAATACCTTCCAGCATCTAGCAGAGACTTTAAAGGAATCAAACCAACCAATTCTGAGCCAGTAACACGAACACCTCTTTCATTTGCTTTCTTACAAACTTCATCAAAAGCAATATGTATGGGAGTAATATTTACGTTTGTCAGATTCATACTGATTTGAGCTACGCCATATTCTTCAATAAACCAACCAATAGCCTTTACGGATTTTAGTGTGCCTGGCTGTACTATTTCTTCTCCTTTTTCATTTTGGATTTTCCTTCCTGATTCCCGAACATCAAAAGCAATAGCATTTGCTCGTCTCGTCGATGTTGTATTCAGATTTATATTGTATGCAACTAAAAAATCTCGAGCGCCAATTACTGTTGCACCACTTTTAGCATTAAAAATTGCTTTCCCAAAATCTGGAGCCCATTCACTCAAAAGAATTTTTTTAGAAAACCCCTCGTATTCGCCTGCACGAATAATAGATAGATTTTTACGTTCCGGATTTTTTTGCGCATCCTCATAAAGATAAACGGGTATTTCCAATTCATTTCCTACACGCTCACCTAATTTTTTTGCCCATTCAGCAGTTTCTTCCATTGAAATATTTGCCACAGGAATTAAAGGACAAACATCTGTTGCTCCCATTCGTGGGTGTTCACCAGTATGTTTGCGCATATCAATTAGCTCTGCAGCTTTTTTTATAGCGCGGAATGCTGCTTCAATAACTGAAATTGGTTCTCCAACAAAGGTGACAACTGTTCTATTAGTTGCTTTCCCAGGATCTACATCCAGTAGACGAACTCCTTCAACACTTTCAATTTCATTCGTAATTTGCTTGATTATACTCATGTCAGAACCTTCACTAAAGTTCGGAACACATTCTATTAGTTGTTTCATACCACAAATTTAATTTTATTTTTTGTCTCTTAAAGAACTCCTTTAAGATTTGACGCTTCTGAGAAAAGATTTTATGTTCAAGAAGTCTTTATCTTTATTTTAGGATATCTAATATAAAGTCTGGTGCTGCTATTGGCCTTATAGTTTTTGCATCGACAAAAACCAAAGTTGTAGTTGCACTTAGAATAAGAATTTCATTTTCATTGTAAATTTCATAAGAAAAATAAATTCGTGCTCCCTTCAAGTCGCTAATTGTAGTTTTTATTTTTAGAAGGTCATCATATTTTGCTGGGTGAAGGTATTTGATACTTAATTCTGAAACCGGCAATAAAATTCCTAAATCCTCAAGTTCTTTGTAGATAATTTTGTTTTCCCTTAAAAGTTCAACGCGACCAAGCTCTAAAAATGCAGCATAATTCCCGTAATAACAGAAGCCCATTTTGTCTGTTTCGCTGTATCTCACTCTGACATAATGAGCGCCTTCAAATTTTCCAAGCATTTTTATAATTTTATTTAATTTATTTAACAATTAGTAGAACAGTAAGTTAATATTTATAACTACTTTCGAAAGTACATATTAAACTAAAAAAAACATGCGATTAATTTTAAACAAGTAAAAAAAACTATAAAGTCAATAGCAATTCAATTTTTTTTTTAACTTTTTTATACAAATCTTTGTACTCTCCAAAAAATACGCTTTGAAAGTGTTTTTTTATCACTTTTTTAAAGTAAAAATAAACTGTTTATAAAATTCAATTATGATTAAAAGTCACGAAGGTGTATGGGAGTCTTGTTTAAAGTTAATCAAAGACAACATCTCTCTACAAGCATTCAAAACATGGTTCGAACCAATTGTTCCAATTAAATTAGAAAACAACATTTTAACAATCCAAGTCCCTTCACATTTTTTTTATGAATGGTTAGAAGAACATTATATTCAACTGCTTCGAAAAGTTGTCAAAAAAGAAATTGGCAACGATGGAAGTTTAGAATACAGTATTGTTATGGAAAACAATTCAAACTCTTCAAGTCCTTATACAGTTAAAATTCCTACAAATAATACAAGCTCTTTAAAAAATGCTCCGGTCAATATGCCGATTAATACAAATGAGAAGCAAATTCGCAATCCATTTATTATTCCAGGCTTAAAGAAGGTGAATATTGAATCGAATTTAATCGCATCTCATACTTTTGAAAATTTTGTAGAGGGCGAATGTAATCGTTTGGCTCGTGCATCTGGTTATGCTGTAGCAAATAAACCAGGCGGAACTGCTTTTAATCCTCTATTAATTTATGGTGGTGTTGGTTTGGGAAAAACACATTTAGCGCATTCAATTGGAATCGAGATTAAAGATAATTTTCCCAATAAAACAGTTTTGTATGTGCAATCTGAAAAATTTGCACACCAATTTATAGATGCTATAAAGAATAATACTACCAACGATTTTGTTCATTTTTATCAAATGGTAGATGTTTTAATTATTGATGATGTTCAATTTTTTACTGGTAAAGAAAGAACCCAAGATGTTTTCTTTTCAATCTTCAATCACTTGCACCAAAATGGCAAGCAAATTGTTTTAACATCAGACAAAGCACCAGTAGAAATGCAAGGAATGGAGCAACGTTTACTTTCTCGCTTCAAGTGGGGATTATCTGCAGATTTAGGAACACCTGATCTTGAAACCCGAATTGCAATTTTGGAAAAGAAAATGTACGGAAGCGGAATTGAGCTGCCAAATGATGTTGTTGAATACTTAGCTTATTCTATAAATACAAATATCCGAGAAATTGAAGGTGCCTTAAATACACTTTTAGCGCAGGCCTCACTTAATAAAAAAGCAATTACTTTGGAACTTGCAAAGCAAATGGTGGATAAATTTGTTCGCAGTACAGCTCGTGAAGTTTCTATAGAATACATTCAGAAAGTAGTTTGTGATTACTTTGATTTGCCAATTGAAATGCTAAAATCTAAAACGCGAAAGCGTGAAGTTGTTCAAGCAAGACAAATTTCAATGTATTTCTCTAAAAAGATGACAAAATCATCACTTGCAAATATAGGTGCTCACTGTGGTGGAAAAGACCATGCTACCGTTCTTCATGCTTGCCGTACAGTTGTTAATTTATCTGAGACAGATAAACAATTCCGAAATTATTTAGAGGAGTTAGAGAAAAAATTGACGATTCATTAATTTGTGAAGCAAGAGTCAAACTATTCATTGCGAATTTTAATGGTCTGTTTGGGTAACATTTGTCGCTCTCCTATTGCAGATGGTTTATTGCGAAGAAAAGTAAAAGAAAATAACTTAAATATTCTTGTTGATTCTGCGGGAACTGCGGCTTATCATATTGGTAAAGAACCTGATTCAAGAATGTGCTCAACAGCAGAACAATTTGGCACCAACATCAAAAATTTAGTAGCTAGAAAGTTCACAATAAATGATTTTGATGATTTTGATATTATCTACGCAATGGATGAATCAAATCGACAAAATATTTTGAGTTTAGCAAGAAATAATTCTGATAGAAAAAAAGTACGGTTAATTTTAGATGAATTAGATTCTGATTCAAATCTTTCAGTTCCCGACCCTTATTATGGCAGCTTAGAGGATTTTAAAGCTGTTTATGAATTAGTAGAAAAAGTAACTTCACTTATCATAACGAAAATTAAAAATGGAGAAATTAGGTAAATTATTTTTGATTCCAAATACCTTAGGAGGTGAATCGATATCCGATATAATCCCAGATGATGTTATAAAATCAACAATTCTATTGCGCCACTTTGCAGTCGAAGAAATCAAATCTGCCAGACGTTTGCTGCGAAAAATGGACCGTCAATTTCCAATTGATGAATGTCATTTCACACTCATGAATAAGCATTCTAAAGAATCGGATTGTATGAAGGTCCTTCTCAAACTAACAAATGGTGAGGATGTAGGAGTTATTTCTGAAGCTGGTTGCGCCGGAATTGCAGATCCTGGCGCTGAATTGGTTTTTTTAGCTCATAGTCAAGGAATTCAAGTTGTTCCTTTTGTTGGACCTTCTTCTATTTTTTTGGCATTAATGGGTAGTGGATTTTCAGGACAGCATTTCACCTTTCATGGTTATTTACCAAAGGAACGAAAAGACCGTATTCGGAAAATGAAAGACATGGAAATGGATACTCGACGCCATGGTGGGACACATATTTTTATGGATACTCCATTTCGAAATATGAATGTTTTAGAAGATTTACTGAATGAATTAACGGATACTACTCAATTGTGTATTGCTTCTAATTTAACCATTCACAATGCATTGATTCAAACTCATTCAGTAATTGAATGGCGAGAAAAAGCATACGACTTAAGTAAAATACCGACAGTATTTCTAATTGGAACAGGTCAATGACTTTGATTTTATATCTAAAAATTATACAAATAGTATTTTTTTATTTTTAATTTTACCAAAAAAATGAATTTCTCCTTATCCTTTTTTACGTTTTTATTTCTAGCTGCTTCACCTTTATTTTTAGCTCAGACTACGGATGAATCCGAAATACCATTTGAAGAACCAATAACATTTTCTTCTACAAGGATCATTAATGGTCACTCAATTGCTTCTCTTCCTAAAGGAACTTACGAAATGCGTATTGAACATCGCTTTGGAGATTTTTCTGGTACTAATGGAGGATACCAAAATATGTTTGGTTTTGATTACCTCTCAGACATGAGAATAGCAATAGAATATGGCTTAAGTGATAAATTCATGCTTGGCTTTGGAAGATCTAAAGGAACAGGAGCTCCTTATCGCTCGCTTTTAGATGGATTTTTAAAATTCAAAGTCCTTGAGCAAAAAAAAGGAAGTATGCCTCTTTCTATGACTGTGATTTCTGGTTCTAGCTTTACCTACATGAAAAATTCAATCCTTCAATCTGATGTTAGTTTTTTTCCAAAAGCTTCTCATCGACTAGCTTATTTTACTCAGCTTAATTTAGCAAAACATTTTGGCGAGCGATTTTCCCTTGCTCTTATACCAACACTTCTCCACCGAAATTATGTTACTCAAAATGATCAAAATACTCTATTTGCTCTTGGAAGCGCATTTCGCTTGAAAATTAGTAGCCGCTTTGCAATACTTGCTGAATACTATCATGTTTTTCACAATAAACAATTTCGCCCTTCAAGTTTTTATAAGAATAGTCTAGGCCTTGCTTTGGAGTGGTTTACTTTTGGGCACAACTTTACTGTCAATTTTACTAATTCTGGTGGTTTAGGTGAAACTCAATTTATACCTTACACTACAGAAAATTGGTTGAAAGGGCAATTTAGGTTCGGTTTTTGTGTAGCTCGTAAATTTTAATACTTTATTTTATGAAAAAATACTCAGTCATAATTGCATATTTTAGTTTGTTAATACTAACAACTTCTTTGGCGTTTATGTCCATAGATCGTTTTGAAATTACTGATGCTTTCTCTCTCACATTTAAAAGTGCTGATCCCTCAGGCTCATTCAAAAAAATGGAGGGGACAATCGAGTTTAACGAGCAAAGTTTAGAGACTTCAAAATTTAATTTCTCAATCGCGATTTCGTCAATAAAAACAGGCAACGGAATGAGAGATAAAAAAGCCCAAACTGAAGAATGGTTTGATGCCAAAAAATACCCAAATATCAAGTTTGTGTCTAAAACAGTAGAAAAAGAAGGTGATTTATATAAAATTACAGGAGATTTAACGCTTAAAGGAACAACTAAAGTGTATGTCGTTAAAGCAAAGAAAAGTGGGTCCGGAAATGCTATTACTTTTACTGGAAGTATTAATGTAAACAGAATGGATTTTAACATTGGTAAAAAGAGCGATGTCGTTCCAGACATCATGAAAGTTTCTTTTGATTTACCCGCAGTAAAAAAATAACATGTTTAAGTCATATTTTCTTTTAGGATTAGCTGTTTCATTGATTTCATCACTTGGAGCTTCCATTTATATGACAAAATATTATGAGTTGATTTCAGATTTTTCATCCATTCTTCCTCTTTGGAAAATTATAACATGCTATTTTTCTTTGGGTTTAATTGTATCAGGTTTATGCTTTCTCAGCACTAAATTATTGCCAAAATTTGGGGGCATTATTTTTAATATAGTTTTTGTTTTTGCATCGTTATGCAGCATACTCCTTCCAATAATGAAAGAGGATTTTCCGGAGTCATTAGAAATGACTGAATTTTATCCTGGATTTGTAATTCCCTTACATTTTATTCTTCCACTATTTTGGTTAGCACTTTCACCAATTATTAAAAAAAATGAAATTTAGCAGCTTTTTTATACTATTTATTCTTGTTTGCAGTTGCAAAAAGGATAAAGTTGATTTCTATTCAAATGCAAATTGTTCAGATACTGTTTCTTTTAACGATGAAATTCTACCACTCATTGAGAATAATTGTGCGGGCTGCCATGATAATCAGAATGGTTACTCTCTTACAAATCACGCTACTATTTCATCTAATTCTTCTGCCATTATTGGAGCTATGAGAAAAAGCGGTTATAAGTTGATGCCGATAGACGGAAATGGTAATGGATACGCCTTGCCTGATAGTATCATTCAACGAATGGAATGTTGGGTGAATCAAGGTAAAAAAAATAATTAGTAAAAATTAAAAATAATATTACATGAAAAAAATTGCATTTATTATCTCATTAGGATTTACATTTTCTGGAATAGCACAAACAGCAGGAACTTTGACATTTAGCTTTAATGAAGTAAGCAAACCAGCTTCTGCAACGTATAATAATTATGGGAAACACGTTCTTGCGGTTTGGATTCAATCAGATTTAGGTCAATTTGTAAAAACAATATCTAGAAATGTTGGCTCTGTTACGAGAGATCATTTACAAACTTGGGCGGTTAATTCAGGTGGTGCTGCTTCAAATGCAATTGCTGCAAACTGTAATGTTGTTAGTGCAACCACTGGCGCGACTTTAGCAAGTTTTGGTAATAGATCTGTTACATGGGATGGAACAGATGTCAATGGGAATCTTCTCCCTGATGGTATTTATAAAATTTCCATTGAAGAGACTTGGAATCACAGTGCAAATGGAACAGTAGTTAGGTCTTTTTCATTTGTGAAAGGTCCAAATGCTGATGCACAGTCTCCAGCAGCAGATGCTAATTTTGATGCTATTATACTTTCATGGAATCCTTTAAGTGCTGAAATTATTGAAAATCCTGAAAAGAAAGATTAAGCTTAACTATTTTCAAATTCTTCGCCAGCAGTAATTAAGCACCTTAATTTTCTGTACTAATAATGAACTTTTGAAAACCATCTGAAAGGAAAGTTTTATAGATTCCTCTTCTATCCATATAAATTATCAAAGCCTCAATTTCCTTGTTTTTTTTGAGGTATTTCTTTGATTTTTTTAAACCCATAACCAAAATTCCTGTTGCAGTTGCATCTGAAATAATACATGAGTCTGAAATAATTGTAACGCTTAGTAAATTGTTTTTTGTTGGATATCCAGTTTTAGGGTCGATATGATGCACTATTTTTTCGCCATTTTCTATAATATAGCGTCTATAATTTCCAGAAGTTGCAATTGCTTTATTTTCAAGTTTTACAATTGTATGATAAGAATTTAAACTTTTTTGATTGGCAATAGGGATTTCTATACCAACTAACCAAGAATCTTTGTCGTTTAGTCCTTTTGCATACACTTCTCCACCAATTTCAATGATGTAGGAGTCAATATTCTTAGCATTAAAAAATTGCCGAACAATATCAACTGAGTATCCTTGTGCAAAAGCATTAAAATCAAGTGAAACACGGGGATCAGTTTTTACAATTTTTCCTTCTTTAATGTTGATTAATTCAAAACCTACAAATGCTAAAATACTGTCGATTTTTTCTTTTGTAACAACAATTTTTTCCTTTGGTCCAAAGCCCCAAGCATTTACCAATGGATATACGGTTGGGTCAAATGACCCATTTGTATTTTTCCATAACTCTTTTCCTTTTTTAAAACATGTGAGAAAATAGTCATCAAGTACAACATCTTTTTCATTATTATTAATCTTCGAGATAAGAGAATTTGGATTGTAGGTTGAAAGCGATAAATCAAATTCAAATAAGAGTTTTGAAATTTCATCTTCAAAATTCCGATCTTGCTTTTCGTAATAGGTAATGTGATAAGTTGTTCCTTGAGCTTTACCTTCAATAAATACTACTTTGTTTTGGGTGTAAGAAGTTGAATAACAAAAAATTGCTACTGATAAAAATAAAAGATATAAATAGGACATTTATAGTAAGATAAGTTTGGTAAAGAATGTTAGTTGATTCGTCACCGTTTTGTATTCAAACATTAAAAATTTCCTTAAAATTACTGATTTTATATTTTAATATTTATTATTCTATTTTAATTTAGGTCAAGCCATGCTGTAAATAAAATAACTAAAAAGGATGTTTTTTAGCCTGTAGATTATTTTAATATTACCAAGGTTAAATAATTCCTTAATATAACCTTAACCTTATTTTAATTTTAGCATTACGATAAGGCAGTTTCTTTGCATACAATTTTAATACTTCTATCTTATGCATTTTAAGTCTTTATTAACCTTTTTAACTACTTGTTTTTTAATTTCTTATTCATTTTCTCAAAATGCTTCCCTAAGCGGAAAAATAACAGATTCTAAAACGAATGAAGCTTTATTTGGTGCAAAAGTAATTCTTCAAGGACTAGGAAAAGGTGCTGTAGCGGATGGTGATGGAAATTATTCTTTGAAAGGTTTAAGCGCAGGAACTTACATATTGGAAGTTCGAAATGAAACATACAACAACCTAATTTTAACGGAAATAAAATTAAAAGAAAACGAGAATTTAGTTTTAAATATTCCCTTAGATAAAGTTATTCTAGAATTTGGTCCTGTTACTGTTAAAGCGAAAGTTAATAGAGAATCAACAACTGAAATATTAAGACTACAAAGAAATAGCGCAACAGTTGTAGATGGAATTACATCAGAGACATTTAAAAAGACCCCCGATTCAAAAGCTTCAGATGTTTTAAAAAGAATTAGTGGAGCAAGTGTCCAGGATAATAAATTTGTTGTTGTAAGGGGCTTAAGTGATCGTTACAATTTTGCCTTAATCAACGGTGCCCCTTTACCAAGTTCTGAAAGTGATCGAAAGGCATTCTCTTTTGATGTCTTCCCTTCAAATATGTTAGATAATTTAGTGATTATTAAGACAGCAACACCAGATTTACCAGGAGAATTTGCTGGTGGTGTAATTGATATCAATACAACTGAACCCAAGGAAAATGATTTTCAAAGTATCCAAATAGGAAGTTCTTACAATCTAATTACAACTTTTAAAGATTTTAAAACATACGATGGAAGCAAAACAGACTTTTTGGGCTTTAGTTCTTCTTCAAGAACTCTTCCATCTGGTTTACCATCAACAGAAGATTTTAATAATCTTTCCGCTCTTCAAAAAGCAGAATATGCTAAATCAATTCCAAATAGTTGGGGGACATATAGTCGTTTTGCTTTACCAAATCTAAATTTGCAATACAGCATCGGGAAAACAATTAAGTTAGCTGAGGAGCGAAATTTCGGTTATGTATTTGCTTACAATTACCAAAGCAACATGAGTTTTAATAAAGTTACAAGAAGAGAATTTGAAGAGTCAGCAGCAGGAGTTATCACTAAAAATGAATTAAAAGATTCAGCGTATACTCAGTCTGTATTAAACAGTGCGATGTTTAATATGAAATATAAACTAAACAATAATAATTCCCTTCAATTAAAAACACTTTATTCGCTTTCCTCAGATGACAAAGTGAATATTCGAAATGGAAAGCGAGACATGGATATTGAATCAGTTTTATCTGAGAAATCAACTAATATTTGGTACACGCAAAATAAGCTTGTAAGTTCTCAATTTCTTGGAAATCATGAATTTAAAAATAAAATAAAATTTAAATGGATAGCTGGCATTAGTGATGTGAAACGTGAAGTCCCTTTTCTAAGAAGAACAGTATACCAGCAAACAGATACAGCCCTTCCATTTGCTGCAGTCATACAAAATAATGATATTTCAACACTTGGTGCTGGAAATATGTTTTGGTCGCTGCTAAATGAAAAAATAGTAAGTGCGAAATATGATCTTTCTATTCCTCTTGAGTTCTTGAATACAAAGACGGAACTTAAAATGGGGGGGATGCATCAATACCGAACGCGTTCTTTCGAATCGAGAAATTTAGGTTTTTCGAAATACAATCCAGCAGGAAGCTTAAATTTTAATGACCAATTATTATCATTACCTGAAGACCAAATCTTTTCAAATTCAAATTTAGGTTTAATGGCTGATGGTCAAGGTGGTTTTAAATTAGAAGAAGGAACAAATGTAGATGACAGTTACCAAGCATTTTCGATTTTAAATACTGCTTATGCCATGTTCGATACAAAAATTGCTGAAAAACTAAGAATTGTTGGAGGTGCTCGCATAGAGTCTTATCGTCAGAATTTTAAATATATAGAATTTGGTTCTAATCTTCAGCAAAATATTGATACAACTGTTGTTGATATATTACCTTCCGTGAATTTAATTTATTCACTTACTAATAAAGCGAATTTTCGCTTGAGTGCGTCAAAAACACTTTCTCGACCTGAATTTAGAGAGTTAGCACCATTTTCCTTTTACAATTTCTTGAATGACAATTTAACATCAGGAGACCCCACATTAAAGAGAGCATCAATTAATAATTTTGATGCTAGATTTGAATTTTTTCCTGGTGCTGGACAAATTTTTAGTGTCTCGGCATTCTACAAGCAATTTACCAATCCAATTGAATTGATTTTAGGAACCGGAACATCTGGAGCACCAGAACTAAAATATGACAATGTAGGAAACACAAAAAATTATGGCGCTGAATTTGAATTTAGAATGAATCTTGAACTGATTGATTCTAAAGCTTCCACTTCGTTCTTAAAGGATATCACACTTTATGCAAATGCTTCAATTATTCGTTCAAGTGTAGATTTAAGTATGTATGCAGGTCAAGCAGAATATACTAATTCCGCAAGACCATTACAAGGCCAATCTCCTTATATTATTAATGCAGGTATATATTATTCAGCTCCTAAGGATGTTAATTTTAGTTTGTCTTATAATTTAGTAGGTCAAAGAATTGCTATTGCTGGTAGTATTCAAGAACCTAGTGTTTGGGAGAATGGTAGAAATGTAATCGACTTTCAGATTTCCAAAATGTTTAAGAATAAATTAGAATTAAAATTAAATATTAAGGATTTACTTGCACAAGATTTAATCTATTTCCAAGATATAAATAAAAATAAGAAGTATGATAAAGGCACTGACAGTGCTTGGCAAGAAATAACGTTTGGGCAAACTGTTTCTATGTCATTAAAATACAATTTCTAATAATTCCCGCTTTTTTCTAATGTTAACAAAATACCGATAGTTCTTAACCTAAACTTAAAGAACATTTAAATATCGTGTAACATGGCAACTTCTTTTTCTGTGGAATTTTGTTCCAACTAAAAAAAAATATTATGAAAAAGAAAAACATTTACTTAGCAAGCTTTGTATTAAGCTTGGGGATTAACCTACACGCTCAAGATGCATTTTGGACACCAACAACCTACAAAGGTGCATTTCCTGTAACGGATAACACTGCAGCATCAGATTGGACTTCGGGCTGGTCAAATTTTGATGCAGAAAATACAGATTATCCAGCTACAACAACTACAGTTTCAACAGACATAACAACAAGTACAACTTGGAGTGGTGTTATTTTATTACAGAATAAAATATATGTAACAAACTCTGCTACTTTAACCATTCTACCAGGAACAATTATTCGTGGTGACAAAGCGACACAAGGTTCATTATTAGTTACACGCGGATCTAAATTAAATGCAATTGGCACAATAGCAAGTCCAATTATTTTTACTTCTAATGAAGCTATAGGCAACCGTAGTGAAGGAGATTGGGGTGGTATTGTTCTTCTAGGATTAGCAAGAAACAATCAACCGGGTGGTGTAGCGAATATTGAAGGAATCGTTCCAACAAATAATACTGAGTACGGCGGAAGTTTAGATAACGATAATTCTGGCACATTAAAATATGTTCGAATTGAATTTGCTGGTATTGCATTAGAACCTAACAAGGAGATTAATGGTTTAACTTTTGGATCAGTTGGATCTGCAACAACGATTGATTTTATTCAAGTTTCTCATTCAGGGGATGATTCATTTGAATGGTTTGGAGGAACTGTTAATTGTAAGCATCTTATTGCATACAGAGGTTTAGATGATGATTTTGATACTGACTTTGGTTTTAGAGGAAAAATACAGTTTGCCTTAGCAATTCGTGATAAAGATGTTTCTGATGCAATTGGTGATTCCAATTGTTTTGAATCAGATAATGATGCAGCAGGCTCTGCTGGTCAACCAAAAACTGCCGCTATTTTTTCTAACGTTACATTAGTTGGACCTAAAGGAAATGGTTCAATAGTTCTTCCAGTGGGTGAGAAGTTCGAAAAAGCGTTTCGTTTGAGAAGAAATACGGCTGTTTCATGTTTTAATTCCCTTGTTGTAGGTTGGGAAAAAGGATTATCAATCGAAGGGACTTCAGTTGTAAATAATGTAAATGCCGACACTTTGGTTTTTTCTAACAATGTTCTTACAGGTTTCACGAATAATACAAATACAGTTTATAATGCTGGTACAAGCGGTGGAGCTGCATCTACAAGTTCTTTCTATACTTCTTTTTGGGGTGCTGATGGAAATGACTCAACGCAATCTATATCTCAAGTATCTTGGGTAAATTTATTTGCACCACTTGGAACAACTCCAGATGCTCGATTGACTAGTGGTTCTTCCGCAGCTTCAGGTGCTTCATTTACTCATCCGAAGTTCTTTGTAGACATAACAGGAGGAATTGAAGAATCAATTGAATTAAATAACATTTCGATTTATCCAAATCCTGCGAATGAGAATTTAGTTGTTGCTTTTGATAATCAAAGTGGTTCAGCATTTAAACTTCTTGTAAGCGATCGAGTTGGAAGAATCATTCAAACAATAGATGTTCAAGATGAAGATCAAAATTTTGTAACAATGAATGTGTCATCTTTAGCAAATGGCATGTATTCAATACTTTTTGTAGGGCAAAATTCAAGCTTCACAAAAAGCTTTATAGTTGCAAAATAAAAAGTAAATAGTAAGGGCTGTTAAAAGTTTTGGCAGCCCTTTTTTTAAATAAAAGAATGGATAATTTAAGGGGGCATACAATTTTACTTGTCGATGACGAACCAGACATTTTAGAATTTCTATCTTATACGATTAGGAAAGAAGGTTACAAAGTATTTACCGCTTCAAATGGAGAAGAGGGGGTTCGATTAACTCAGCAAATAATGCCATCCTTGATAATTTTAGATGTGATGATGCCAAAAATAGACGGTATTGAAGCATGTCAAATGATTCGAAAAGATTTAAATTTAGCGCAGCCCATTATTGTTTTTTTAACATCTCGTGCTGAAGATTATGCTCAAATTGCAGGTTTTGAAGCTGGTGCTGATGATTATATCACAAAACCAATTCGCCCTCGTTTATTGATTACTAAAATAGAATCTTTGTTAAGAAGGTTTGAGAATACAAAAAGAATCGATGTTGATTCACCTTCTAAAAAAATAAAAATTGACAGAGAAAAATTTTTAATAGAAGTAGATGGTTTATCTATCATCTTACCAAAAAAAGAATTTGAACTTTTAGAGTTACTCGCAAGTCGCCCAGGTAAGGTTTTTAACAGAGATCAAATTCTTTCGATAGTTTGGGGTAACGATACAATTGTTGGCGAACGAACAATTGATGTGCACATTCGAAAATTAAGAGAAAAATTAGGGGATTCAGTTATCAGAACAATTAAAGGAGTAGGCTACACTTTTAGTGAAGAGCTATAGGTATTTTCTTTGCCTTTAAAATTTCAAATGCTTTACTGTATTTCCCGAATTTTGAATTTCTTTTAAGGAATCAATTCCTATTTTTAGATGGTCAGATAAGTAGTTAGCACTTACATTTGCATCGCTTGTTTCTGTTTTCACTCCTTCAGGCGTCATCGGTTGGTCACTTACTAATAACAATGCGCCAACAGGAATTTCATTAAAGAATCCAACACTAAAAATGGTCGCAGTTTCCATGTCAATTGCCATGGCTCTTATTGTTCTTAAATATTCTTTAAATTTTTCATCGTGCTCCCAAACCCTTCTATTAGTGGTATAAACTGTTCCTGTCCAATAATCTCTTCCACTACTTCTTATTGTTGAAGAAATCGCTTTTTGAAGATTGAAGGATGGCAAGGCAGGAACTTCCGCTGGAAAATAATCATTGGAAGTACCTTCACCTCGAATCGCTGCAATTGGTAATATTAGATCGCCAATTTCATTTTTCTTTTTTAATCCACCACATTTCCCTAAAAATAAAACCGCTTTTGGTTCTATAGCAGATAATAAGTCCATTATTGTCGCCGCCATCGCGCTCCCCATACTAAAATTAATGATGGTGATTCCTTCGCTTGTTGCAGATTGCATCGGCCGGTCTAATCCTTCAACCTCAACATTTTTCCATTTTGCAAATAGGTTAACATATGCAGAGAAATTAGTGAGTAAAATGTAGTGACCAAAATCCTCAATTTTTTTTCCAGTATAACGCGGAAGCCAATTATGTACAATTTCTTCTTTTGTAGTCATAACAATAAGTTATTTAGAATGAATAATTTACTCTAAGAATATGCAATGCAAATTTAGTATTACGCAAGTCGAACCCAAAGTTCTTCCAATTCTTTCGTAACTTTTATTAAATTATGTTTCGTTAAAGTTTTAATACTTGTATCCCATACTTTATTACTCATTTCAAATTTTTCTTTGAGCTGGAATAATTGCAGTTCTTTCAATTCTTTCATCGTTTCAAAAATGATTTTTTCTGAATCATTTAGTTCGACTTTAACGGATTTAGTTTCTGGTCGCATTTGAGGAAAAAACAGTACTTCTTGAATGGAAATATTATTTGTTAAAAGCATTACTAAACGGTCAATTCCTATTCCCATCCCAGAGGTTGGGGGCATGCCATATTCTAAAGCCCTCAAAAAATCTTGGTCGATAAACATTGCTTCGTCGTCTCCTTTTTCAGAAAGACTCATTTGTTCTTCAAAGCGTTCTCTTTGGTCAATCGGGTCATTTAATTCTGAGTAAGCATTTGCAATTTCTTTCCCATTAATCATCAACTCAAAGCGTTCTGTTAATTCTGGATTATCGCGGTGTTTCTTACACAAAGGCGACATTTCAATTGGATAGTCTGTAATAAATGTTGGCTGAATAAAATGCGCTTCACATTTCTCACCAAAAATCTCATCTATTAATTTCCCTTTCCCCATTGAAGAATCTGTTTCAATTCCTAATTCTTTACAAATTTCCTTTAATTCCATTTCTGATTTACCATTGATATCTTTTCCAGTAAATTCAAGAATTGCATCGCGCATAGAAATTCTTTTATAAGGTGCTTTTAGTGAAATTTTATTTCCGCCAACTTCTATTTCTGTGCTTCCGCAAACATCATGAGCGACCTTTTCAATCATTTTTTCTGTGAAATCCATCATCCAGTTGTAATCTTTATAGGAAACGTAGATTTCAAGCATTGTAAATTCTGGATTATGCGTGCGATCCATTCCTTCATTCCGAAAGTCTTTTGCAAATTCATAAACGCCTTCAAAACCACCAACAATTAATCGTTTTAAATACATTTCATTTGCAATTCTTAAATAAAGTGGAATATCTAATGCATTGTGATGTGTGATAAAGGGGCGTGCTGCTGCTCCACCTGGTATTGCTTGTAGAATTGGTGTCTCAACTTCTAAATAGTCAAACCCATCAAAAAACCGGCGCATTGAAGAAATCGTTTTTGATCGTTTTACAAAAGTGTCTTTTACGTGCGGGTTTACTACTAAATCTACATATCGTTGTCTCGAGCGCATTTCAGCATCTGTAAAAGCATCGTGAATTCTTCCCTCTGCATCAATTTTAGGAAGCGGCAAAGGTCTTAAGGCTTTTGCTAATAGCGTTAATTTTGTGACATGAATGGAAATTTCCCCAACTTGTGTTTTAAAAACTTTTCCTTCTACACCTATAAAGTCTCCTAAATCGAGTAATTTTTTAAAAATTTCATTGTAGAATGTTTTATCTTCATCAGGGCAAATCTCGTCGCGGTTAATATAAATTTGAATTCTTCCACTAGCGTCTTGAAGTTCAGCAAAAGATGCTTTTCCCATCACTCGTTGGCTCATCATTCTTCCTGCAATACAAACCTGCTTTCCATCTTCGAAATCATTCTTTATTTCCTTAGCGGAGGAATTTACTGGAAATAATGCCGCAGGATAAGGATCTATTCCTAAGTCGCGTAATTTTTGTAAAGATTCACGTCTTTGTATTTCTTGTTCAGAAAGTTCTATTAAGCTCATTGATTATTTTATTGACTTTACAAAGATAGAAGTTCTTTGCAAATTTGAGAACGAAATAAAGCAGCTCATTTATTCTATTTCACATAATCTTGCTTGAGCACCAGCATATATTGGTCATTTTCTAACTTAATATAACCATGATCGTAGCAAAAATAGTAGTGGCTTCCTTTTAAAGTTTTGTAGGTGTTTGTGAAATAATGAAAATTAAATCCGTCTTCTGCTAAGGTAATGCCATCTAGTGTTTTTTTTCCATTTGGATTGTGCTGCGCTAGAATCCTTCTATTTTTTCTCAATATCCCATTTATTCTCCTTACCGTTGCATTGGCATCTTCATTCTGTCGGTTATTATAGGTATTTCGACAGTAATCAGCACAGAATTTTTGGTCTTTTCTCCCAGATAATTTTGCCTCACATTCTAAACAAGTTCTTTTTTCCATCTTCTTGATTATAACAAGTTTAAAAAAAATAAGTAGTTTTTCCAAATCAATAATTTATTTTTTTTGGGATTAAGTTTCTAGAAAAGATAAAAAATCCTGCTAAAACGCTCTTTTTTAAATTTTAAAAGGAAGTTAAATATTCAGCCAAACTAATCAAATACTACTCATTTATTTACAAATTATAATCTTCTTGTTTTTATTTCAAAAAAAAAGCGTCAAAACACTAACCTTTTTAATTATAATACGTTTTATAACTCCAACACTTACAAATAAAGCAAAATGAGACAATTAAAAATCGCAAAACAAGTTACAAACAGAGAAACGGCATCTCTTGATAAATAC
Source organism: Chitinophaga pinensis (assembly GCA_945883825.1). Taxonomy (GTDB): domain Bacteria; phylum Bacteroidota; class Bacteroidia; order Flavobacteriales_D; family Crocinitomicaceae; genus UBA952. The sequence continues at coordinate 37,163 of CAMCYF010000011.1, read as the reverse complement.
CTTCAAGAAATTGGACGCGTTGATCTTATTACAGCTGATGAAGAAGTTCAATTAGCACGTAAAATTCGCAATGGTGACCGTCAGGCATTGGAGCGTTTAACAAAAGCAAACTTGCGATTTGTTGTTTCTGTTTCTAAGCAATATCAAAATCAAGGCTTAGCACTTCCGGATTTAATAAATGAGGGGAATGTTGGCTTAATTAAAGCCGCAGAGCGTTTTGATGAAACCCGAGGATTTAAGTTTATTTCGTATGCTGTTTGGTGGATTCGCCAGTCGATTTTGCAAGCTCTTGCCGAACAAGCTAGAATTGTCCGTTTACCACTAAATAAAATTGGAAACATAAATAAAATTAACCGTGCTTATTCTGAATTAGAACAAAAATTCGAGCGACCTCCTTCAGCAGATGAATTAGCAGAGTTTTTAGAATGCACAACTGAGGAGGTTAAGCAATCTCTTGCACAGAATGGTCGACATATTTCAATGGATGCACCTCTTGTAGATGGTGATGAATCTTCTTCGAGCATGTACGATGTAATGGTGGGTGATTCACTGCCTGGTCCAGAAGCAAATCTAGTATTAGAATCTTTGCGCTCTGATATTCGAAGTTCACTTACTTCTTTGACGCAAAGAGAAAGCGATGTTGTAAATATGTTTTATGGATTGGAAGGTGCAACTCCAATGTCTTTAGAAGAAATTGGAACTAAATTTGATTTAACGCGAGAACGGGTTAGACAAATTAAAGAAAAAGCAATTCGACGTTTAAAGCACACTTCTAAAAATAGAACTTTAAAGAGTTACTTGGGATAATTTAGAGTGAATCAACATCAATAACAATTCGAATTGGTTTATTGGCGGGTTTAGCATAAAACTCATCGATTGTAAAAGCAATTCGTTCCTTTACTTTTTTATCTGAAGCAGAGCGTTCAATTTTTAGTTTTATTTCCTTTAAAAATAAATTCTGAATTCTTTTAATGAGTGGAAACTCAGGTCCTAAAACACGTTCTTTAAATACATTTCTCAAGGATTGTGATAATTCCAATGCAGCTCGGTCTACTAGAAATTCTTCCTTGTGTTTTAAAGTTAGCGTTATCATCTTATAAAATGGTGGATAGAAAAAATTTTCCCGCTCTATGACTTCATTTTTGTAAAAACCGAAATAATCGTGTTTCATTACTAATTGAATAACCCAATGTTCTGGATCTGCGGTTTGAATAATTACTTTCCCTCTTTTTTCTTTTCTCCCGGCTCTTCCAGCAACCTGTGACATCAGCTGATACGATCTTTCATATGCTCTAAAATCTGGTCTTTTTAAAAGCATATCAGCATCTAATATACCAACGAGACTCACATTATCAAAATCCAGACCTTTTGTTACCATTTGCGTGCCGATTAAAATATCAATCTTTCGATTTTCAAAATCACTCAATATTTCTTCGTAGGCATTTTTGCTTCTTGTGCTGTCTAAATCCAATCTTTTAATACTATTTTCAGGAAAAATTAAGGCCAAATCATCCTCTATTTTTTCCGTTCCGAATCCAAGCATTTTTAAGCGATTGCTTCCACAAGATGGACACGATCCAACAGGTGCTGATGAATAACTACAGTAATGGCATTTTAACAAATTACTGTGTTTGTGGTAGGTTAATGAAACATCACAATTTATACATCTTGGAGTCCAGGCACAAATTTCACAGGACCAAAGTGGTGTGTATCCTCTGCGGTTTTGAAATAAAATTATTTGCTCACCATTATCCAGTGCTATTTTCATCTCATCGACTAAAAGTGATGAAAAATGCGCCTGCATATTTTTTAATTTTCGCTCGCGTTTTAAATCGGCACATATAATTTCTGGGAGTTCTAGCCCTTTATATCGCTCTAATAAATTAATAAGCGCAAATTTTCCTGTCTTTGCATTGTAATATGTTTCCAACGATGGAGTAGCAGTTCCTAGTAATACTTTTGCGCCGTATTGCTTTGCTAGAATAATTGCTGTATCTCTTGCATTGTATCGTGGAGAAGGATCATATTGTTTAAAGGAACTTTCGTGCTCCTCATCTACGATAATTAATCCCAAGTCTTGGTATGGAAGAAATACCGAAGAACGAGCACCTAAAATAATTCGAAATTGTTTTGCATTATTTTCAAGTACTTTGTTCCATATTTCAATTCGTTCATTTTGATTAAACCGCGAATGATAAACTCCAACTTGTGCTCCAAAGTAGTAAGATAAGCGTTGAATTAATTGAGTTGTTAAGGCAATTTCAGGTAGAAGAAATAAAACCTGCTTTCCGCTGTCTAATTGTTCTTGAATAAGTTGAACATAAATTTCAGTTTTTCCAGAGCCTGTAACACCGTGTAATAAGGCAACATTTTTCGTCTCAAATGCACTTTTAATTTCTTCTAAAGCAAGTGCTTGTGCTTGTGTTAACTCTTTAAATACATTCGAGGTATCTATTTTATTTTTTATTCTATCAATTTGATAACGCTCAGAAATAAGAACACCTCTTTTTTCCAATGTTAAAAGTGCTGATGCACTAATTCCTTTTTCAAGTAGTATTTTTTTTGGAATTGGAGTAAGTATAGAACCGCAATCCATTGCCTCTTTTATTAAAATTAAGAGTGTGTCAAATTGCTTTTGCATACGTGCATTTTGCTCCATTTCTTCCAATAATTGAGCTAAATTTTGTTCATTTGAAAAATCCTCAGAGAATGAAATACATGTCAGTGTCTTTGGGGTATAGCGCTGGTTGATTTCTTCTTTTGAAATAACAATTCTTCTTTCAATCATTTTTTTTATGAGTGGTTGAATTGTTTTTATTCCGAGAATTACTGAAAGTTCTTTTAAGTCGAGTGAATCTTTTGCGCTTAGCGCATCAATAATTATCTGTTCTTTCTCATCTAGAGAGTCTAATTCTGCACTAAATTCTGGGTGAATAACAAGAATTGTTTCACTTGCTAATTTAAAATTAGAGGGCAAGGCAGCATTCATTACATCTCCTAAAGGCGCCATATAATAAGAAGAAATCCATTGCCAAAAGTGCAATTGGTTTTCAGTGATAATTGCGCGTTCATCCAACTGATGTTCGATGTATTTTGCTTGATAAGAACTTGGAATTTCTTCGTGTATTCTTGTAATAATTCCAGTTTGTAATTTGTTTTTGCCGAAAGGAACAATTACCCGGACTCCAAATTTTATTGAATTATTCAGTTCAAAAGGAATACGATAAGTAAAAACTTGGTGTATTGGAACAGGCAGTAATACATCTGCAAATAAAGTTTTTCTATCACTCACAGTGTAAAAATAATAAAACGCCTATATTTTTAAATAGTTAGAACAATAACTTATTGACAAGCGTAGCTTTCTTCTTGATTTACTACGTTATCACCAGGATGATTGGAGCAAAATAAATACAATCCAGTTATAGGTCCTTGGCAAAGTTCTCTTGTACTTTTCTTATCAAGTGCTCTAAGATATGCCTGTTGCTGTGAAACATAAAAAGGATGATAGATTTCAACTGTTTGCCGGGATGAGAAAATCCCAATAACTCGCTTTCCATTTGTTGCGGTGAGGTTTGTATAAGTAGGTTTACTTTGAGCTAAGCCTGATGAGGGCTTATTAACTGCTATGAAGTTGTAGAGTTCTTCTGCTCCACCTGTAATTTTTATAGTTACACCTTTAAATGTTCTTTTTGTAATAGTTGAATTTTCAGTACAATTACTTTTCATTAAATCATAAAATGTTTCTCCATTTGCTGTAAATACTTTACTTGATAATGGTTGAACATCTGCTTCACCAAGATTCCAAAAGAATGATTTTTCTGAATAAGTGTTGTTTTCCCATTCATTAAAAGCCATCTTCAGTTGTGTATTTAAAACAAAGGAATTTCCTGTTGAAGAAACTGTTATTCCAGTTGATGTATATTCTCCAGGATTATCAGCAAATTTAAAATTAAAGTTTTGAGTAGCTGCAGCAGAAGTGATACCTCTCACTAATTCAGTTTCTCCACTAACACTAAATGCACCATCGTTAAGAACAATGTCAATTTTATAAATTGCTTGGGGGTTTAAAGAAGTCATTTGTGGATTTGTGGAAGTTTGAATTACACCATTAAATCCTGTTGGCATTGTTTTAAAGTAATATACTTTTTGCTCGGGAGCATAAAAAACGCCATTTGGATCTTTATTATCTAAAATAGTATCTCTCAACAACCATGATCTTGTAAGATTTCCGTTCAAATATTCAGAAATAGTTGCGTCTACATTGGTGAAATAACTTGAATCCGCTATTTGTGCAATTTCTAAAGCGTTTCCTGGCCCAATAAAAGCCCTGTTTATTTTTATATAATGCAGCGAATCAGCTTGATCTAATAAGCCATAAACAACTGCAGTTTCAACAAAATCTCCTATTAATTCAATTTTTTCGTTACATGAATTTAGGACGATTAAACCCAAACTAATAAATATAAAATAGAGGTATTTCTTGATTTTTTGCATAAGTGTAAATATATAAACTTTTATTTATTGACCGTTAGGATTCATATCAGGTTTTACAAAGCTTCCAGTTTTTGCGTGATCAATTAGCTCAATTACAAAACAAAGTGATTCGCGCCCTTGTTGCTCTCCGTAAGCTAAGTTCCAAGGAATATAAACTCTGTACAAACCTCCTTTTTTCATTTTAGGAAGAACATAAGACCAACCTGGTATTACACCACCACTTAATTGCAAGGACACAGCTTCGATAATTCCGGCTTCATTTTTCATGGTATACGAATTTTGAACGGTATCTCCCAAGGCAGATGTTAGGATATAATGAACTTTAACATCATCAGTTGCCGAAGGTTGTGTTCCTTTTCCAATACGTAAAGTTTCCATAATAATACCATTTTCAAAAATTTCAGCGCCTTTCAATATTTTTGCTTTTGCAAGCATTTTTTCGCCATTTATTTCGTTCAATTTGACAATAAAATTTTGCATTTCTTCCTGCATTTCTTTTTCTTTGAATGTCACGGTATCTCTTTTATAAAGTCCATCTTCGTAACCGCGTTTCACAAATTCAAGATCTACATCGTTTAAACCACCTAGTTTTTTAATATCAAAATAAAATGCGTAACCTGTCATTCTTCCCATACAAAGAGAACCTTCTTTAACATACTTCTTATTAAAATCTTGATAAGTTGCACCAAATAATTTTTGCAGAGTTTGTAAGCACTCTTCTGTTGAATTACCATTTAGATTTTCATTAAACCCTTTAATTAAGAGTTCTTTATCTAGTTGACTAAAAGATGCTTCACCACTATTAGAGAGTGTTTTTGCATTTATAGCTCCCAGAATATAGGAAAGTTTCTCTTTTTGATTTTTAAATTCAATTGGTTTACTAGTATCTTTCTTTTCTCCACAGCTAAAAAAAATCAGTGAGCTTAAGATAATAAATGATAGGTATTTCATATTTCTTTTTAATTAATTTCTAATAATTCTACTTCAAAAATAAGCGCACTAAATGGTTGTATTGGTCCACCGGGATGTGGATTTGCACCATAGGCCAGTTCTTGTGGAATAAATAATCTGTATTTCGAGCCAATATCCATCAATTGCAATGCTTCTGTCCATCCGGGAATTACTTGATGAACTCCAAAGCTAGCAGGTGTTCCTCTTTCTACTGAACTATCAAAAACAGTTCCGTCTATAAGGGTTCCATGATAATGCACGCTTACTGAATCTACTTTTGAAGGTCTCTTGCCATTTCCACTTTTTATTATTTCATATTGCAATCCAGATTCTGTGGTTTGAATGTCTTTATTTGATTTATTATTTTTTAAAAACTTTTCACCCTCAAGTTTTAGACTTCCATAAGCTGCATGTTTTTTTGTATCAAGATAAGCTTGAATAATACTGTTCGCTTCTTCAGGTGTAAAGAGAGGGTCTTGATTTTTGAAAATAGTATCCATCGCTAATGAAAGCTTTTTCGTATCAATATCTTCTAAGTTTTGGGCTTTTAAACTTTCTCCAATACTCATTCCAACTGCGTAACTTACTTTTTCTAAATCTGAGTCCATTACTAAATAAATTTTCGTGAAGTTACACATTTTGTGTCAGAGGCAGGCAAAAAGAAGCTTAAAATAACCGATAAATTATTTTATGAGTCTGAATTCAAAACCTTAACTATTTCCATGGCTTTTTGAATGTGACCAAAGGGATTTGTTTGTGAATTATAAATTGCTTTAATTTTTTTATCCAAGCCAATTACGTATGTAACTCTTCCGGGAATTAGACCAAATAAATTTGTTGGAACTTCAAATGCTTTTCGTGCTTTTTTATTTGAATCAGCGAGTAGGGTGTAGTTTAAGAGATATTTTGTTGAGAATGCTAAGTGACGGTCTTCATTATCCGACGAAATACCAATAATCTCACAATTTAAACCTTGAAATTCAGCATAATTATCTCTAAAAGCACAAGCTTCTAGTGTACAACCTGAAGTATAATCTTTTGGATAAAAGAAAATAACAAGTATTTTTTTGCCTAACAATTCACTAATTTTTATAGTCTCTCCAAATTGATTTGGTAATTCAAAAATTGGACAGGCATCTTCTATTTTAAGCATTGGTTTCGTTTAATGCAGATTTAAATCGTTGTAAAATTCGTTCTCTTGCAAATTTATGTTCAATAATTGGCTCAGGATATGAACTTGTTCCGAATTCTGGAACCCATTTTTTAATGTATTCGAATGATTTATCAAATTTTTCCTGCTGCGCTTGCGGATTGAATACACGAAAATAGGGAGCGGCATCACAACCACAACCTGCTGCCCATTGCCATCCTCCAGTATTACTGGCAAGTTCAAAATCCAATAATTTCTCAGCAAAGTAGGCGGCCCCTAAGCGCCAATCTAACAACAAATGTTTTGTGAGAAAGCTCGCTACAACCATTCTAACTCTGTTGTGCATAAAACCTGTTGCATTTAATTCTCGCATTCCAGCATCAACTATAGGATAACCTGTTTTTCCAGTACACCAAGAATCAAAATGGACTTCGTTTTTTTCCCAAATAATTTTGTCGTATTGTGTTTTAAATGAATTTTCAGCACTTTTTGGAAAGTGAAAAATAATCATTTGATAAAAGTCACGCCATATTAATTCGTTGAGGTATGTTTCGTTTTGTTCGCGAGCTATTAGTGCCAACTTTCGAATACTAATCGTTCCAAATCTTAGATGAAGACTTAACTTGCTAGTTCCTTTAACAGCAGGAAAGTTGCGAGAAAGGTGATAATTTTTTAAAATTTCGTTCTTGGCAATTCTATCTGGAAAATCATGCAAAACTTTTGATTCAAAACCCATTTCTTCAAGAGTAATTAAGGCTTCTTCTTGTTGTTTTTGGACTAAATTTCTACTGTATTTTTCTATGGAATATTCTCTTAGGTCCTCTTCTTTTAAATTTGCCTTCCATTTTCTTGAATACGGAGTAAAGATTGTATAGGGTTTTCCATCATCTTTTAAGACCTCATTTTTTTCAAAGATAACATGGTCTTTATTTCCTATGAATTCAATTTTTATATTATTCAATGATAATTGAATTTCTTGGTCTCGTTGTAGAGCATAAGGCTCATAATCATTATTAAAATAGACTGATGAACAGTTTAATTCTTGTGCTATTTTCGGAATGATTTCTGAAGGTTCACTATAGTAAACCCATAAATCTGATCCAAGATTTTGATAGCTTTTTTTTAGACTTTCAATTTCCTGGTATATAAATAAAATGCGCTGGTCATTTTTTGGTAATTTATCTAAGATGGATTTATCAAAAATAAAAATTGGATGTACAATCTCATTTTGCTTTAAAGCTTCAAAAAGACCTTTATTATCATCAATACGTAAATCTCGTCTGTGCCAGAATAGTGCTGTCATTTCTTCAGTTTTGAATAGTTATTTCCCAGCGTATTCAACGAGGTTATTTTCGGTCTCCCAAAGTTTGATACTTAATTCATATTTAGTATCTAATTCTGCACGAAGTAAATCCCAACAGACAACTGCAATATTTTCAGCTGTTGGATTTAAATTTAAAAATTCTTTGCAGTCTAAATTTAGGTTTTTGTGATCAAAACGATCTGTAATTTCATTTTTAATAAGGTCTTTCACAATTTTTAAATCTATTACATAACCAGTTTCAGTATCAATAGCTCCTTCAATCCATACTTCGAGAACATAATTGTGGCCGTGAAAATTAGGGTTATTACATTTTCCAAATACAGCACTATTTTTTTCGTCTGACCAATCTTTACGAAATAAGCGGTGAGCAGCATTAAATGTTGCTCTTCTACAAACCCTCATGGTTTTAAATTATTTAAAATTTGTGAGTAATGATTTCTAATTAATAATTTCAACCAAGCAGAATAAGAACTTTGGTTTATTTCAATATCTTTTTTAAGAAATTCCAGCGATAGCCATTTAAAAGCAATCACTTCTTCGAGATTTGGATGTGGTGTTTCATTAGAAAACCCAATTAAAATATGGTCAATTTCATGTTCTTTTAAGTTATTATCGAGTTCTGCATGATAAATAAATTTAAATGTGTGTTTTAAATCACAGCTCATTCCCATTTCTTCTTTGAGCCTTCTTTGAGCTGCTACAATTATTTCCTCACCTTGCATTGGATGGCTACAGCAGGTATTTGACCATAATCCTTGTGAGTGGTATTTCCCCAGAGCCCGACGTTGTAATAATAACTCGTGTTTATCATTAAATATAAATACAGAAAAGGCACGATGAAGTTTGCCTTGTTCATGCGCCGCAAATTTTTCCATTACACCAATTTCGTTATCGGATTCATCAACAAGAACAACATAATCTGGATTCATTAGAGTCGGTTGAGATTAAGACGAATAATTGAAGTTAGAAGGATGCGTGCTTTTCTGTAATTTGGAAGTCGAACGCGCTCATTGAGAATAGTATTTGGTTCAGTAGATTTTATTTTCTTGAATAATTTGAAATAATATTTGTAGGCCATATAAACACCAAATTTTGCGTTTCGAGGTAATTCTAAAATTCCTTTATATCCAGCTATAAAATCTTTTTCTATGTCTTCTTCGATTTGCCTTTTAATGCCTGAATTAAAGTCTTTCATGTCTATTCCTGGAAAATAACTACGACCTAGATCTTTAAAATCAGCATTCAAATCCCGTAAAAAATTAATTTTTTGAAATGCAGAGCCTAGCTTCATTGCACTTGGCTTTAATCTCTCATATTCTGTGTCATTCCCTTCAACAAATACTTTTAAACACATAAGTCCTACGACTTCAGCAGAGCCAAGTATGTATTTTTCATAATTTTCCGTGTCATAGGTTTTCTCTTCAAGGTCCATTTCCATGGAATTTAAAAAAGTTTCAATTAATTCATGAGGAACGTTATATTTATTTACAACCCACTGAAAACTATTTAAAATTGGATTCAAGGAAATTTTACTTTCAATGGCTTTATATGTTTGAATCTTAAAATCTTTTAAAAGTTCTGCTTTCTCATATCCCTCAAAGGAATCTACAATTTCATCGGCAAATCGAACAAAACCATAAATCGAATAAATTGGTTTATGTAAATCTGAGTGAAGACATTTTATACCTAAAGAAAAGGATGTGCTGTATTTTTTTGTTGTTATCTCACTAATTTGTTGACTAAGATCGTCGAATATCTGTTTCATAAACTTAATTTAAGCTATGTGTTTTGATAATTTCTTTCGCTACAACTTCACCGGAAATGATTGAAGGAGGTACGCCAGGACCAGGAACTGTTAATTGACCAGTATAATAAAAATTTGAAAGTTTTTTGCTTTTTAATCTCGGCTTCAATATCGCGGTTTGCATTAATGTGTTTGCTAAGCCGTAAGCATTTCCTTTAAATGCATTGTAATCTTTTTTAAAGTCAGAAATACAATAACTTTTTTTATAAACAATATTTTCTTTAATTGTATTTCCTGTTAATTTTTGTAAACGTTCAAGTAAAATAGTAAAATACTTCTCTCTTATTTCTTCTGAGTCTTCCAGATTTGGTGCAATTGGGATTAGGAAAAACATATTTTCGCAATTTTCAGGAGCAACAGTAGCATCTGAAAGAGAGGGTACACAAAGATAAAATAAGGGAGCTGTTGGCCATTTAGGATCCTTGTAAATTTCTTTGCCATGAAAATCAAGTGATTCATCAAAAAATAAGTTGTGATGTTGAAGATTTGTCACTCTTTTATTAATTCCAACATAAAACAATAAACACGAAGGTGCCATGGTTCTTTTGTCCCAATATTTATCAGAATAGTTTGCATTTTCTTTTAATAATTTTTCATCTGTATGTTGGTAATCGGCTCCGGAAACAAAGATATCTCCTTCAACAATTTCCTCCCCAACTTTTGCAGCAATAATTTTATTATTTTCGATTACAAAGCCAGTGACTTCTGCATTTGTTCTAATTTTGACGCCTTGTTCTTTTGCTATTTTTTCAAAAGCTTCAACAAATTTATACATGCCTCCTTTTGGGTACCAAGTTCCAAGTGAAATATCTGCATAATTCATCAAAGAATAAAGCGCAGGTGTTTCGTTGGGCATAGCACCTAAAAAAAGAACAGGGAACTCAAGTAGTGATAGGATTTTTGGATGCTTAAAATATTTTCGGATATATTTAGAAAAGGAAGAAAACAAATGCATGTTCATTAAACCCTTTAAAATTCTTTTGTCTGCAAACTCAAAGATGCTCAAACTTGGCTTGTGAACTAAGTCCTGCATGCCTACTTCATATTTGTACTTAGCATCTTTTAAAAATAACTGAAGTTTTTTAGAGCTTCCAGGTTCTAAAGATTCAAACCAATTTTCAATTTCTTTCATGTTGGCTGGAACATCTGTGTAGCTTTTATCTGACCAATAAACTCTGTAGGAAGGATCTAGTCGTTTTAGTTCGTAAAAATCTGATGAGGTATGGTTAAATTGCTGGTAAAATCGTTCAAAAACATCAGGCATCCAATACCAACTTGGACCCATATCAAAGGTAAAACCATTTTCAGAAAATTGTCTTCCCCTTCCGCCGATAGTTGCATTCTTTTCAAGAATAGTCACGTCATAACCTTCTTTGGCTAAAAAACATGCGCTAGATAAACTAGAAATACCGGCACCGAGAATAGTAATTTTTTTTGCCATTTAATTTTCAGAAAACGAGTAATCTGGAAGTAAATCGCTTAATTTTTTGCGTGCAATGAAAATTCTGCTTTTTACTGTGCCAATTGGAATATTTAGCTCATCAGCAATTTCTTTGTATTTAAAACCTTGAAAATGCATTTCAAATGGAGCTTTATATTCATCGCCTAAAGTACGAATTTTACTTTTAATTTCTTTTTCAGAAATAATTTCTAAAGCTGTTTCTTCATGTCCTGAAGAATTTGAAATTAAAAATAAATCTTTCGAGTTATCAAAAATTGTTTTTGATTTTGCTTTCCGACGGTATTGATTAATAAATAAATTTCGCATGATGGTAAAAACCCATGCTTTAAAATTTGTTTGGGGAGTGTAATAATTACGATAAACAATTGCTTTTAACATCGTTTCTTGGGTCAAATCTGAAGCATCTTCTTTATTGCGCGTAAAACTTAAAGCAAATGATTTTAGGTTGTTTTCAATTCCAATTAAGGCATCATTAAATTCTAAAGTTGACATAATAAAAAGTTTTTGTTTAATATTTGTGGTGTAAAGTTAAACAATAATGTTTAATGTTATGAAAAAAAGATTAAACAAAATGAACTATTTTTTAAAATAAAATAAAAAAAATGTCAATTTTCCTAATATCTATAATGATTATAGAACATATTTATTTTAAAATTAAAGTTAGTAACTTGTTAGAAAAAGGTGTTAAATCAGTTTATTTAGTAAAAGATTTTAAAGTAATTTAGTCTCTGAGAATTCAATAATTTTATGAAACAATATCACGATTTACTTCAGCATATTTTAGACAAGGGAGCAAAAAAAGAAGATCGAACAGGAACAGGAACAATTTCAGTTTTTGGTTACCAGATGCGCTTTGATTTAAACGAGGGATTTCCCTGTTTAACAACTAAAAAAGTGCACATGAGGTCTATTATTCACGAGTTACTTTGGTTTTTAAAGGGAGAAACAAATATCCAGTATTTAAAAGAGAACAATGTTTCAATTTGGGATGAGTGGGCTGATGAAAATGGAAATTTAGGTCCGGTATATGGTTCTCAGTGGCGTTCATGGCCTTGTGCAGACGGTCGGCACATTGATCAAATTACCAAAATTATTTCTCAGTTAAAAACTAATCCCGATTCAAGACGCATTATTGTTTCTGCTTGGAATGTTGCCGAAATTGAGAATATGGCGCTTCCTCCTTGCCATGCTTTTTTTCAATTTTATGTTGCCGATGGAAAATTGAGTTGTCAGTTATACCAAAGAAGTGCTGATACATTTTTGGGTGTTCCTTTTAATATTGCTTCATATGCCTTATTGACCTTAATGGTTGCTCAGGTATGTAATTTAAAACCCGGCGACTTTATTCATACTTTGGGAGATGCTCACTTGTATTCAAATCACATAGAACAAGCAAATTTACAATTGACACGTGATTTTAGAAAACTTCCAAAAATGAAAATAAATCCTGAAGTCAAAGATATTTTTGCTTTCAAATACGAGGATTTTGAATTGGAAAATTATGATCCTCATCCACATATAAAAGCGGCAGTAGCCATTTAAAATGAAAGTTTCATTAATTGTTGCTATTGATTTAGAAGGTGGAATTGGAAAAAACAATGACCTTATGTGGCATTTGCCCTCAGACATGAAGTTTTTTAAGGAAACAACTAAAAATCAAATTGTAGTAATGGGAAGAAAAAATTTTGATTCTATTCCTGAAAAATACCGTCCTCTTCCAAACCGTTTGAATGTTATTCTGACACGCAATAAAAATTTTACTGCTGATAATTGTCTTGTTTTTCATTCTTTTGAAACTTGCTTAGAACATTTTAAAAATGAAGTCGACAAAACTATTTTTATAATTGGTGGTGGTGAAATTTACAGTATGGCTTTAACATCGACTGTTTTAAAAGAAATGTTTATAACCCATATTGATGGTATATTTGGTGCAGACACCTTTTTTCCAGAGTTTGATGCTTTAAATTGGTCTAAAACTGAAATTGGTTACCAAGAAAAAAATGAAGCTCATTCTAATTCTTTTCGAATTTTTCACTACTCAAGAATTGAAGTTTGAAAATTAATTCTATTGAGGAAAGGGACCAATGTATTTTATGCATGGATTTAATCCAACAAAACATTTGTCTTGAATGTCAAAACTGACTGGTTTTTTTGTAACAATTGGAATAATAAAGTCAGCTTGATTTTGCCAAAGAAATATTTCTTTATCTTCAATTACAGTATAAAATTTCCCTATTTCTTTTGTGTATTTTTTGCGAAGTTCATCAAGACTTATTGTTTTATCTAATCGATAAATTTCACAACTTACATTCTTTGGTATTTTACCTTTCCAATTTCCGTATTCGTCAAGCCTTATAATTTTATCTGAAGATGTTTTACCTTTAAAATACAATTTAAATTTTTCACCTGAAAAAGGAGTTTTTAAACCTTTTGACATTTCTTCTGTTGGTTTAGCACCTCCGCAATAGGGTTTCCATTTCTCAACATGTATGGCTAATTTTTGGCTATTACAAGAGCTAAAAAATATAAGAATTACTATGAATTGAATTAATTTCATATGTATTATTTGCGGAGTAATTGCAGTGCTTTTTCTCTCGCATTTTGGTCGGAGTTAACGTAATCTTGGTAGCTAGGATTTAAAATATTATTTGTTTCATTTACAACTGTTTCATTGAGCTCTCCAATTTCCAAGAAGCTAATTTTTTTATTTAAAAAAGCTTCTACTGCAATTTCATTTGCGGCATTTAATGCGCATGCACTTGTCCCTAACTCATCCATAACGCGATATGCAAGGTCTAAGTTTTTAAATACCTCACGATTTGGTGCTTCAAAAGTTAAGTTAGGATAATCCATAAAATTAAAGCGCGGAAAATTTGTCGCTAAACGATTTGGGTAACTCAAGGCATATTGAATTGGTAGTTTCATGTCAGGCAAGCCCATTTGAGCCTTCATACTTCCATCTTGGAATTGAATTAACGAATGTACAATCGATTGCGGGTGAACGATTACGTCAATTTGCTCAGGCTTTAAATTAAAAAGCCATTTTGCCTCGATAACCTCTAATCCTTTGTTCATTAATGAAGCAGAATCAATTGTTATTTTAGCTCCCATTGACCAGTTAGGATGTTTTAGAGCTTGTTCTAAAGTTACTTTTTGTAAGTCTGAAATAGAAAATCCTCGAAAAGGACCACCTGAAGCCGTCAAATATATTTTTTCTATTGGATTGTGAAACTCGCCAACTAAGCATTGAAAAATAGCTGAATGCTCAGAATCTACAGGGTAAATATTTACGCCTTTTTTTCTTGCTAATTTTGTGATAAATTCTCCAGCTACAACTAAAGTTTCTTTATTTGCTAAAGCAATGGTTTTCCCTGCTTCGATAGCATGAATAGTTGGTTTTAATCCTGCGTAACCTACGAGTGCAGTAAGAACTGTATGTACATTTGTTGCTTCAACAACTTGAAACAAAGCCTCTTCACCGCAATAAACATGAATATTTTCTCCCCAAAGAGCATCTTTTACTTTCTGGTAGGAATCCTCATCACCAATAACAACTGTATTAGGCTGATATTTTTTTGCTTGCTCAATTAATAACTCTGCATTTTTTCCTGCAGTAAGAACTTGTAAGTCAAAATAATCAGGGTGATTTTCTATCACTTCTAATGCTTGCGTTCCAATTGACCCAGTTGATCCAAGAATGGCAATCCCAATTTTTTCAGACATACCACAAAAGTAACATTTTGAAAAATGAATTACTTGAATTCACTATAAATTAGAAAAAAATTATTCGATACCAGAAACAACTTCGTCCCAAGCTCTGACGCTAAAATTATTATTATTCCAGACTTTTTTTAATCTTCCTTTCTGAACTAAAATAAATGATGGGAATTTACCTTGTATAGTTTGAGTTAAGGGAACACTATTTTTTACAGTTCTACAGCTTGCAAAACCGTGCAACATGCGCGCATATCTAATAGAGTCTTGCTTGGTTCCATTTACAATTATATATTCGGCTTTAATTCTCTTATTTTTTTGATGAATAATTTTTATGGTTTTTTGAGATTGAATACAGAAGGGGCAATCGGCCAAGGCAATAATTAATAAATCTTTGTTCTTTGGTAAGTCTAAGTTTTTTCTAATAATAACTCCTTCACTATTTATATCGCCTTCAAAAATAGGATAAATTGAAAAATAAATTCCAAAAGGCAATGCTGTAATTAGTATAATAACTATAATGCGTATATATTTAGAAGCTGAAATATGCTTGTGTATGAGTATTGAGGAAACAATTCCAATTAAAATAGTAAGTAAATAAGGTAAAAATTTACTTATTATGAATGAAACCCCGAGATAATTAAGTAATTCCTCCATTTTTTTAGTTTAGATAAATATTTTTATTAAATCATTCCACTGTAACAGACTTAGCTAAATTTCTTGGCTGGTCAACATTACAATCCCTCATTACGGCAATATGATAGGAAATAAGCTGGAATGGGATAGTTGCAAGAATAGGCACAAAAAACTCATGTGATTTTGGAATTTCAATATGATAATCAGCAATTTCTTTTAAATGTTCATCTCCTTCTGTTACGATGGCTATAATTTTCCCTTTTCTAGCTTTAACTTCTTGAATATTTGATACAACTTTCTCGTATGAATTCCCCTGAGTTGCAATTACAAAAATTGGCATATTTTCGTCAATCAGAGCAATCGGACCGTGCTTCATTTCTGCGGCAGGATAACCTTCTGCATGAATGTATGAAATTTCTTTTAATTTTAAAGCACCCTCAAGAGCGACAGGAAATAAACTCCCTCTTCCTAAATAAAGTGCATTCGTTACATCTTTAAATTCTAAGGCAATTTTCTCAATATGAGCATTATTTTCTAAGACGCGCTGTACTTTTTCAGGAATAGCTTCCAATTCAGCTATTAATATTCGGAATTCAGATTCACTAATTGTTCCTTTTTTATGAGCTAAGGAAAGAGCAAGTAAACTTAAAATAGTTACTTGGGCAGTAAATGCTTTCGTAGAAGCAACTCCAATTTCAGGTCCAGCATGAGTGTAAGAACCCGCATCTGTAATACGCGAAATAGATGAGCCAACAACATTGCAAATTCCTAAAATAGTAGCCCCTTTTGACTTTGCCAATTCAAGTGCAGCCAATGTATCTGCAGTTTCTCCTGATTGTGATATTGCAATAACAACATCTTCTTCACTAATAATTGGGTTGCGATAACGAAATTCGCTAGCATATTCTACTTCTACATTTATTCGAGCTAATTCCTCAATTAAATACTCGCCAACAAGCCCTGCATGCCACGAAGTTCCACAAGCGACAATAACAAGACGTTTTGCTTGTATCATCTTTTGTTCATACTCTTTTAAACCACCTAATGAAACCCAACCTTCGCTTGAATTTAATCTTCCACGGAAACAATCATGAATTGATCTAGGCTGCTCGTGAATTTCCTTCAGCATAAAATGGTCGTAGCCACCTTTTTCTAGGGCTTCCAACTCAAGTTCTAGCTGTTGAATGTAAGTTGTTTTTTCTTGGTCGGAGATGTTGTATATTTTTAATTCCTCACCTAGCTTAATAACCGCTATTTCCTCATCTTCTAAATACACAACTCGTTTTGTGTATTCTACAATTGGAGTGGCATCAGATGCTAAATAAAAATCTCCATTTTCTCCAATTCCTACCACAAGCGGGCTACTCTTTCGAGCTGCAACCATTTGACCAGGAAAGTTTTTTGAAATAGCTACAATTGCATAGGCCCCCACAACGTTTAAAAGTGCTAAACGTAAGGCTTCTCCAAACCACACATTTTCTTTCTTGCTAATGAAATCAACTAAATGAACAAGTACTTCTGTATCTGTTTCGCTTTTAAACAAATAGCCTTGTCTTATTAACTCTTGCTTTAAAGCATTGTAGTTTTCAATTATTCCATTATGGATAAGTGCTATTGAACCATCCATAGAAACATGGGGATGAGCATTCGTGTCAGTTGGTGCTCCGTGTGTGGCCCAACGAGTGTGACCTATTCCTGAAGTTCCATTATGGTCTTGGTGAAGCATAAACTCCTCCAAATTACTAACCTTTCCGGCTTTTTTAAATACGTTTAGTTGATCTTGGTTTATTAAAGCAATTCCCGCGCTATCATACCCGCGGTATTCTAAACGCTTTAATCCTTTGAGTATAATAGGAAAAGCTTGTTTTTTTCCAATATATGCAACGATTCCACACATAGTTTAGAAGGTAGTATAAGTAACAATTAATTGCGGTTTCTTCTTGTTAGAAGTATTTTTTCCATTAAAAATAATTCTTTCAGCGGAGTTTATAAAAAATCGAGGAGAAATAATTAGACCTGTATTGTCAATACTACGATTCAATACAGCTTGAATATAATCTCTTAAATCAATTCTAAAGTGTTTAGAATACTCTTCAAATCCTCCAAATATTCCTAAACTCGTGTAGTAATTGTCTGCACTTTTTAATTTTGTGGCTACTGAAACACTTACTCCTGGGCTAAGGCGATAATTTGTTTGATATTGAATTGGTAGTGTTAGGCTAGCTTTATGAATAATTGTATTATCTGGCAACTTATTGATATGTTTAATTTTTACAACAGCCCTATGTTTGAATGCTTGAGCATAAAATTCACTATTCCCTAATGATGGATTTTGTAAAATAGCAGCAATATTAGTCCCAAAATTATTTATTTCCAAATGTGTAAAATCTGCACATGATGAATTAATTAAGAAGTCAAATGTTTTTTTAATAGTAGCTAATTTATAATAAATTGTGAGTTTTGAGGCTGCATCATTTAAATTAAAGTACAATGCTGCACCTTGCCCATTTGCCTGAGTAGGATTGTTTGTCTTTACGTAAAGACCCTTAAAAAAAGTCAGGAATGTCTCATTTGATGCAAAGGTTGTTCCTCCATTATTTGCTTCCAAAATCATACTTTTAGCAAAATTTGTATCGAGATGGATTCTCAGTTGCGCATCTAAAGAATCACCTCCAACTATTGAAGCTTGATTTGGTTTTGGTACAATAGCGCCTTTCCCAATTGGAACTAAATTAGATGAATTAACAGACTTGCTTGAGAAAGAATAATAATTACTATCTATTGATAAATTTTCTGATAATTCATAAATCTCAAAATTTTGAGCACTTAAGTCACCATAATACCCTGCATACTCAAGAGCTAAAACAAAGGAGTCCAATACAATTTGACTAGGATCACCAAAGACAGGGTTTAAACTCCCCAAACGAAATTGTGTGTAAAAAGAAGCATCAAAATCTCCAAATTTTGGGTCCTTATAACTTCCTAAAACAGTATTTGGTGGGTTTGATGTAATTATTGAATCTTCTTCTATTGTATAGGTTTCTAAATCAAAGGTATCTGTGGTTATTCCATTAAGATAGTCATCAGGATTTAAGACTCCTTGACCAACAAGTGTATCTTTTTTTTTACAAGCAGAAACAACTACAGTTGCAAGAACAAAAAGAAAGAAAAAGAGTTTTTTGTTTGACTTCATTGTCAGTTAGACTAAAACATTTTCAATAACTTTATCAAAAAAAAGTGACAATTCTTTTGCTTGATTCTCTTCATTCGTAAATGCCATCTTATGACATTCTGAAGTATCATAAATATCTTTTAAGTCTGGCTGAAGATTCTCTATTGCAATAGTCACACCATCACAATGGTCTGTTATAATTTTAGAAACATTTAAGAAACTACTATCTTTAAACTTATCGGCAAGATCTTGAGGGAAGCCTTCAAAAAGTAATTTTTCAGAAAATCTTTTGTCCCATGGAGCATCAAATTTATCATTATAGAAACTGTAAACTACTTTAGTGTCTTTGAAATGTGGATCTTTATTATAAATATATTTTACATAAAGGGCCATAATTCCTGTCATCCAACCGTGGCAGTGTATAACATCAGGTTGCCAGCCTAATTTTTTTACGGTTTCTAGCACTCCACGACAGAAAAACATTGCTTTTTCATCGTTATCTGGGTGGCATTTTCCTTTTTCGTCTTGTAAATTTGTTTTTCTTTTAAAGTATTCTTCATTATCTATGAAATAAACTTGCATTCTTGCTGCAGAAACTGATGCAACTTTTATAATCAAAGGATGATCATTATCGTCGATGCAAATATTTAAGCCAGAAAGTCTAATAACTTCATGTAATTGATGCCTTCGCTCATTAATAGATCCAAAGCGAGGTGTAAATACACGTATTTCTTTTCCTGCTTCTTGAATCACTTGAGGTAAGCGTCTTGCTGTGGAAGATATTTCTGTCTTTGGTGAAAAGGGAAATATTTCTTGAGTTATGAATAGAATTTTCTTTTTTTCCATTAGTTTATAAATGAATAGTGTGCAAATTTAAGGATTTTAAATGAACTTTCGTGAAAAGCAATAGCTTTGTCTATTATTTAGGACTTTAAAATGCCAAAAAATAGATTGTTTACTACTTCAAGGGATTTAAGATCTGCACTAAGTTTATTGCAGGAAAATGGATTATTAATTGGATTTGTTCCAACTATGGGTGCCTTGCATGCTGGTCATTTATCTCTTATAGACAGAGCTTTGTCCGAGAATGATTGGGTAGTGATTAGTATATTTGTCAACCCCACACAATTTAATAATCAGGAGGATTTAGCTCAATATCCAAGAACTCTTGACTCAGATCTATTGTTAATTGGATCCAGAAAAAATTGTATCATATTTCATCCAGAAATAGCGGAAGTTTATCCACAAAATCAATTTTTTATCCCTGTAGATTTGAAAGGTATTGATGCTGTAATGGAAGGTAAATTTCGTCCTGGACACTTCAAGGGTGTAGTTCATGTTGTTCATAATTTTTTTCAAATTATAAAAGCAGATCGTGCTTATTTTGGACAAAAAGATTTTCAACAACTTGCAATAATTCGAAAAATGGTAGCTCATTTTAATTTTTCAATTGAAATTGTTTCTTGCGAAACCTTAAGAGAACCATCAGGTTTAGCGATGAGTAGTAGAAATATGCGCTTGAATTCATCTGATATTGAAGCGGCATTAATAATTTATAAAACATTACTTTTTGTTAAAGAAAATAAATCAAAAATGAATCCTCAATCTTTAAAAACAAGCGCCACAGCTTTTTTTAAATCTGGTGATTTACAGCTAGAATATTTAGAGATTGTTGATGAAAAGACACTTACGAATGCTGTAGATTGGCAAGCGACAAATGTTTGTTGCATTGCTGCATATTGCAATAAAGTTCGTTTGATTGATAATATAGTTCTCTAATTCGAGAATTTGAATTATTTTTGCCTGTTATTTTAAGAATATGTTAATAAATGTTTTAAAATCTAAAATTCACAGGGTTAAAATCACCCAAGCGGATTTGAATTATATTGGCTCCATAACCATTGACGAATCGTTGATGGAAGCCGCAAATTTAATCGAGGGCGAAAGAGTTCAAATCGTGAATATTAATAATGGCGAACGACTTGAAACATACGTAATTAAAGGTAAAAGAAATTCTGGTACGATTTGCTTAAATGGCCCTGCAGCAAGACGTGCAGCTGTAAACGATGTAATTATAATTATTGGTTATGGATTAATGGATTTTGAACTTGCAAAAACGTTTAAGCCATCACTTGTTTTTCCAAATGAGCAAACTAATTTATTAGATTAGATTTAGTTTTAACCCTAGTAACATAAAAAACAAAAATGACTCGATTTGAATTTCTTCAAAATAAATTGGTTTCAATTGAAGAAGCAAAAAGAAGAATCATGTCTTGGAAGTTGAAAGGAGAGAAAATTTGCTTTACAAATGGATGTTTTGATATTTTACACTTAGGTCATGTTAATTATTTAGCAGCTTCTGCAGATTTCGGAAATCGTCTAATTGTAGCAGTAAATAGCGATGATTCAGTTAGAAGATTAAATAAAGCAGAGAATCGACCGATTAATTCAGAGGAAGCCAGAATGTTATTAATAGCTGCTTTGGGTTTTGTTGATTTAGTTTTAGTTTTTAATGAGGAAACTCCTCTTGATTTGATTAAAGATATACAGCCCGATGTACTTATCAAGGGTGCAGATTATGATGCATCGGAGCATGATCCATCAAATATAAAATACATTGTAGGGTCAAAGGAAGTTAGAAGTTATGGTGGTGCAGTTTACACCGTTGATTTTGTTCCAGGGTATTCTACGACTTTAATTTTAAAAAAAGGAAATTAATTTTTTTATTTGGTTTGCAACTTTTATAGGTTGTTTTTAGTCTTAAATTAAATATCTTTACGAATTAATTTTTCATATGATAAGCATGTTTAAATTTACTCTTCCTTTACTGTTTATAAGTTGTTTTTCTTTTTCACAAGTTCCAACAGCAAGTTTTTCTGCTCTTCCAACAACTGCTTGTATTGGAGCAACAACTGTATTTACAAATACCTCTAACGGAGGAACTGCTCCACTTTCCTATCTTTGGAATTTTGGAGATAGTACTTTTTCAACTTTAACGAGCCCAACTCATACTTTCACTAGTGCAGGAACTTTTAATGTAACCTTACTTACAACATCTGCAAATGGGCTTACTTCGTCTGCATCTCAGCAAATAATTATTCAAGCTGTTCCTAATCCTACATTTGTAGCACCAATAAGTAGTAATTGTGCACCTGCATCAATTAATATAAATAATACTACACCTTCTGTTGCAGGATCATCTTATTTATGGAATTTTGGAAACGGCTCAACTTCAATTCTTGAAAACCCTCCTGCTCAAACTTATAATATTAATGGTTCTTACACTGTTTCTCTTACGATAACAACTTCAGCCGGGTGTTCAGGAAGTACTTCAATTCCAGATTTTATTACAATTAGCAATGTAGCACCATCTTTTTCTGCAGATTTTGAAGGGGGCTGCTCTCCGTTGACTGTTCAGTTTACAGATCAATCTGTTTCGCCATCGCCATTAAATCCTATTACCTCATGGTCGTGGAATTTTGGTAATGGTCAAGTTTTTAATGGTCAAAATCCACCAGCTCAATTATATACTACCTTAGGTTTTTATAATGTTTCTCTAAGTGTAACAACTCAGTCAGGTTGTTCAGGCACAACTATTTTAGATAGTTTTATAACTGTAGGTCAGATAAACTCAATGAACTTTACTGTTGATTCTCCTATTAATTGTATTAAAACGGATGTTGAATTTACCCCTACTGTAGTTGTGAGTCCTGCAAATCCAAGCTCTCCAATTACCTATTTTTGGGATTTTAACGATGGATCTTCATCAACAGATACTATTCAAAACCCAACTTATCAATTTGAATCAGATTCAGGTTATTTTGATGTTATGTTAGTTGTTGATTATTTAGGATGTAAGGATACACTTGTTATGAATGATATGGTCTATATCAATGCTCCAATATCATTCTTTGATCTTGATACAAATCTAATTTGTAATCCCACTCCATTAGTTTCTACTATTTGGCCAGCTGTGGCGATAGTAAGTGATACC
This sequence comes from Chitinophaga pinensis, assembly GCA_945883825.1. Classification (GTDB taxonomy): domain Bacteria; phylum Bacteroidota; class Bacteroidia; order Flavobacteriales_D; family Crocinitomicaceae; genus UBA952. The sequence continues at coordinate 14,462 of CAMCYF010000011.1, read as the reverse complement.
TCTGTTCACGGACTCTTAAGTGACAATGTTCAAATGATTTGGCAGTGGGGTGATGGCTCTCCAAATACAGTATTAAATGATACTGAGCTAGACGACGCTAATTTAGGAAGTACATCACATAGTTATACGAATTATGGCACCTATGAGATCCAGCAAGTTATTAATAATATTACCACAGGATGCAGCGATACAAGCAAACAATTTTTTTATGTTTCTAGCATTACTTCCGACTTCTCAATTCCTAATGATACTATTTGCCAAGGAGTAGAAATTCAACTTTCCGATTCGAGTTCATCTTGGAGTTCTCATTCAATTGATTCTTGGGCTTACAACATGGGAAATCAAGAATTTTTAAATAATGGTCCAAATCCGACATACTCGTATCCTGGTCCTGGAAATTTTGCTATTACTTTAGTAGCATCAAATGATGTTGGTTGTTCAGCTTCATTCACTCAATTTATAAGAGTTTTGGCTCCTCCTTTTGCTGTAATATCGACACCAGCAGCAGATGAGGGTGGATGTTCTCCTCATTTGGTTACATTTTTAAATTTGACAGTTCAACCCCCAACATATAATCCAATGAATCATTTTGATTGGTCTTTTTCCGATGGTTCACCTGGAATTACTACCTTACCTGTTCCAATAACAGTTCCAGCAACTCCTCAAACATCAATCCAACATACATTTAATGGTGAAGGTGTGTATGTTACAACCTTAACTGCATATAATGATTTTGGCTGTTCTAGTTTTTCTACCAAAGAGATAATTCTTACAAAACCTACTGCCTTTTTTACATTAGACAATATTATCTGTAATGGCGAGGTACTTAATACAGATAATCTATCAGTTGGTGTTTCCCCTGTAAACTATGAATGGTATATTGATAATACAATAGGTGATACTCTATCTACAGATTTTAATCCAAATGAGCCTTATATTGAACAAAATGTAGCTCCTGGTCAAACAAGTGCAATTCATAATTTGATTTTAGTAGCTCAAGATATTAATACATGTAAAGATACTATTTCAATTTCCTTTACTGTTTCCATCCCTAATGCTAATTTTACAGATAATTTACCTCCTTCTGTTCCCTGCCCTCCAATAACAGGAGATTATCTAGATGCATCAACTTCTTATGGAACAATAAATACTTGGCTGTGGGACTTCGGTAATGGTAATCAATCTGGATTAGAAAATCCTTCAAATACTTATTTTTTTCCTGGAAGCTATGATTTGTCTCTTTCAATTACAGATCAATATGGTTGTTCAGATGATACTTTATTCAATGATTATCTTACCGTTGGAGGTCCTAGTGGGACTCCTCAATATGATTATGATGTTTGTACTCAAACAGCAAGTTTTTTTATTACAAACCCAAATAATATTTCTTCTGCATTATGGGATTTAGACGATAATACCACTGAGACTGGACTAAGTTTTGAACATTTTTATAGTAGTGATGGAACTTATTCACCTAGTGTAATATTAACAGATGCTGCAGGTTGTAATGTTCCTTATCCTATAAATCCTCAAATAATAGTAACTAACACGAGTGGTCTTAGCGCTAATTTTACAGCAAGTACGAATCCTGTTAATATTAATACCCCAGTAACTTTTTCTAATCAATCTTCAACCTCAGTATCACCAATTACTAGTTGGTATTGGGATTTTGGAAATGGGGATACTTCAAATCTTCAAAATCCTCCATCAATAACTTTTCCACTTGTAAATCCTTATACAATTAGTTTAACAATTGAGAATGCCCTTGGCTGCTCTAGTACTTATAGTCTTGTAATTAATGTAAATCCAGATATCGTACCTATTCTACCAAATGTATTCACACCAAATGGAGATGAGCTTAATGATAATTTTGAATTAGATTCTGACTATTTTTCATCTTATGTTTTCACTGCTTTGAATAGATGGGGAAATGTAGTTTTTGAAAAAGACAGGGATCCATCTTCCCCATTATTTTTATGGAACGGAAAGACTAATGGTGGTGAAAATTGCAGTGATGGTGTTTATTTCTATCGCTTAAAGGGCTTATTAAAAGGAGGAACTGAATTTGATAAAACAGGGTATATTACACTAGTTAATCAATAAGTCATTATTTTTCTTCCTCTTCAAAAAAGAAATCTATGTTTTGAGGGTTATTTGATGCAGCATTAAATGCTAGAACATCACACCTTTCATTTTCTGGATGTCCATCGTGTCCTTTTACCCAAATAAAATTGAGTTCGAATTTAGGATGAAGCTCTAAATAACGCAGCCATAAATCGGCATTTTTTTTTCCTTTAAAGTTTTTCTTTTCCCAGCCAAAAACCCATTTCTTAGAAATAGCGTCAATTACATATTTTGAATCAGAATAAATATGAACAGGGTATTTGTTTGTTTTTAAATTTTCAAGTGCATAAATTACCGCTAATAGTTCCATTCGGTTATTTGTTGTTCTACGAAAACCCTGAGAAAGTTCTTTCACTAGAGCACCAAATTGTAAAATAACTCCAAATCCACCCGGTCCAGGATTCCCTCTTGATGACCCATCAGTATAAATATTTATGATTTTCATTTCTTTTCTCGCTTAGGATTTTGAGATAAAAATCCTTTCCAGGACCCTCCATTTCCTTTATTGTGTTCTCCTATTCCTTTTGAGAAATAATGACAAACAGCAACGGCTAATCCATCGGTAGCATCTAGATATTTTGGAATATCATCAAATGATAATAATTTTTGAAGCATAGCTGCAACTTGTTCTTTTGAAGCATTTCCATTCCCTGTAATTGCTTGTTTTATTCTTCTTGGTGCATATTCTTCAAAAGGAATATTGTGATTTAAACAGGAAGCAATTGCTACTCCTTGAGCTCTTCCTAATTTAAGCATTGACTGCACATTTTTACCAAAAAAAGGAGCTTCTATTGCCATTTCATCCGGATGAAATTCCTCAATTAAGCCATTTAAGCGATCCAAAATCCTTTTTAATTTTTCAGGATGATTTGCAAGTTTATTTAACTGAATAATTCCAAAATTAAGCATTGTTAATTTTCCGTTTTTCACTTGAATTAAGCCATAACCCATGACGGTTGTTCCAGGGTCAATTCCAAGAATTATGCGGTCTTCAATCATTATTTCTTTTTCAGAAATAAAACTAAATATAATTCAGGGATATTTGTATTTTTTGACTTTAATTCATAAAAATAAGTAAGTTTTACTTACAGCTTTCCTTATAGCTTTAATTACACCTTTAATTACACCTTTAATTATTGTCTCATTCAACCTTTCTTATACTCAAGTTTTTTCTTAACTTAGTTTCATGTATAAAGGAATACAGATATTAGTTTTTTTATTTTTTGCACTGCATCTTCCAGTCTACAACTTTGCTCAAAACAAGGAAGAAATTCTTCTTCGAGAAATTAGTTCTTCAAAAACTCAAAACTCAAAAATTAACAAATTAATAGAACTTCATAATTTTTATTCAACTACTAATCGACAAAAATGGTTTGAATCAATAGATCTTTTGAAAAAGGAGGCGCTAAAAATTGGATCAGAAGAATTAAAAGGAAGATTATTTCTATCTATGGGATCTGCCTATTTGGAGCTCGGTAATATTCCTGATTTCAAAAAGTGTTATGAATTAAACATTGCTAATAAAAAGTTTTTGAGGTTTGAAGACAATCATTTACAAAGACAATTAGCAATACACTATCTAGTTACAAAAAAAGATGCTTTAGCTTCAATTTTTTCATTGAAACATATTGCATTTTCTAAAAAAAATAAGCAAAATAGGTTTATTTCAGAAGCTTATATTTCACGCTCTTTATTTTTCATGCAAACTCAGGCAAAAGATTCAGCTATTTACTATGCCAATTTAGCAACAGATTTCGCGAAACGCTCAGACACAAAGATATGTTTAGCACTTTCTTTGCATCACCAAGCAAAGGTTCAATTTTTTTTTAGAAATTATCTTGAAGCAATTAACGAAGAATTTAAATTCCTCTATCTTGCTGAAGAATTAGACCATACTTATTTTAAGTCTTTAGCCTACAGGTCTATTGCTGAAATTTCTTTTGATGTAGGTAATTTTGATGAAACCACTATATATTTAAAGAAAGCAAATACTTTTTCAACTCGTTTATCGGATTTTTATGAGCAGGCAAAATTGAAGATTTATTTTGCTAAATTGTTTCTTGCTCGTGAAAATCTTACTAAAGCAAACAACACTATAAGCGAAGCATTAGCGACATTTAAAACTTTTAATAATTATAGAAATCTTGGCACATGCACTAATGTTTTAGGTCAAATAGCTACTCAAGAATCAGATTATGAAACAGCTATACATTATTTTAATTCAGCTATATCTTATTTTGGAATTTCGGGTGAGAAGCAGGAGTTAGATTTAGTTTTCAATAATCTTGGGAAACTTTATTTACAAAAGGGAGATTTAATACAAGCAGAATTTTACTTGTTAAAAGTAGTAAGCCAAGGAAGCAAATCAGTCGAGCTATCTCAAAATTATAAGTTGTTATCAGAATTATATTTTAAAAAGAATCAGTTACAATTAGCTTACAATTATCAGAATTTATACCTAAGTATTTTGGAATACAATGCTTTGTCAACAGTGGGGAGTAAAGTTTTACAACTAACAGAATCAAATTTAAGAGAAGAACGAGAAAGGTTGATTTCCTATCAAAAAGAATCAATTCAAGCGAAGGAAATGATAACAATACAGCTTACCAGACAGATTTTTATTACCGTTATTTTTGCTGTATTACTATTATTTCTATTGTTTTTTCTGATTTTCAGAAGCCGTCAAAATAAATTAAAACAAAGTCAAAAAGAAGCTGAGTTATCACAGTCTTTGTTGCGTTCTCAAATGAATCCACATTTTATTTTTAATGCAATGTCAGGAATTCAAAGTTATATTTATAGCCACGAACCAGAAAAGTCTTCTCAATTTCTAGTTAATTTTTCCAGATTGATTCGCCTTATATTGGAAAATTCATCGAAAGAGTTTATACCACTTGAATTAGAGTTAGAAATCATCGAAAAATATTTAACAACACAAAAAATGCGTTTTGAAGATAGATTTGATTTTAAATTAAATATTGATGAGCTCTTAATAGAAAAACAAGCGTTAATTCCCCCAATGATTACCCAGCCTTTTATTGAAAATGCAATTGAACACGGACAATTACATACGCTTATTGACGGCTGTATAAATATTTCAATTACAGAGGAGAATAAAATGCTTCAGATAATTATTTCTGACAATGGCGTAGGACGAAAGGGCTCTAAAAATACCCAAAAAATAAAGAGTCATAATTCAATGGCTATTGATATTACACGCGAAAGAATTCGAATTATTAACCAGAAATATAAGACGAAAGGAAATTTAAAAATTCGTGATTATGATGAATTAAATGAAATTGGAACAGAGGTTATTATAAAAATTCCTCTTAAGTTTGAAAATAATTGATTTAAATTTTAAAAGATGAATAAAAAAATTCTTATTGTTGATGATGAAAATCCAACGCGACAATTAATCAAGAAAATGATTAATTCTTTTGGTTTAAATTTAGATGTTTATACTGACGGTGAAAATGTTAAGACCGCAATTTCTGCAATTGAACGAATTAAGCCTGATTTAGTTATTTTAGATATTCAAATGCCCGACGGAAACGGTTTTGATGTCTTAAAGGCTATTCCTGATAAAAAATTTGAGGTGATATTTATAACAGCATATCAGGAATATGCAATTCAAGCTATTAAATTCAGTGCTTTAGATTATATCTTAAAGCCTTTAGCTATTGATGAACTTAAGGCTGCATTGTTAAAAGCAATAAAGTCACTTGACCAAAAGAAAAGCAATTACCCTTTTGTTGCTTTAGATAACAATGTACAAGCTCACAAAAAAAAGAAATTAATTTTAAAAACACTTGAGAGCATGTTTATTGTTGATATTGACAATATTGTTCGATGTGAATCCGATAAAAATTACACCTTCTTCTTTTTTGCAGAAGGGAAAAAAATCTTGGTTTCTAAGACACTAAAAGAATATGATATGTTGTTATCTGATCTTTCTTTTTTTCGTGTGCAACAGTCTCATTTGATAAACATGAATTATGTTGATCGTTACGACAAACATGAAGGAGGATGTGTTATTATGAAAGATGGCACTGAAATCCCTCTGTCTCAGGCCAAAAAGGAGCAATTTTTTAAAATGTTGGAGACACTATAATTATATAAGTGCCTGTTTTAAGTCCTCTATTAAATCATCCACATCTTCAACACCCACGCTTAAGCGAATAAGTGAATCAACGACACCACTTTTTTCTCTCACTTCTTTTGGGATTGATGCATGCGTCATTGTTGCAGGATGTCCAATCAAAGATTCTACACCTCCTAAGGATTCAGCAAGTGCAAATAGCTTTACCTTTTTTACAATTGTAAGTGCATCTTCCAGATTATTGCCTTTTAATGTAAAAGAAATCATTCCACCAAACCCACGCATTTGATGCTTTGCAATTGTATGGTTAGGATGATCTTCAAAACCTGGCCAATAAACTTTCTCAATTTTTGAATTGGTTTTTAAGTAATGTGCTATTTTCTCTCCATTTTCACAGTGTCTTTGCATACGAAGATGCAGTGTTTTTATTCCTCGTAAGACAAGAAATGAATCCATTGGACCAGTTACTGCTCCCGAGGAATTCTGTATTCGATACATTTCATCAGCTATCTTATCATTTGAAGTAACCAATGCGCCCATAATAACATCTGAATGTCCACCTAAATATTTCGTAACGGAATGCATTACAATATCTGCTCCCAAATCTAATGGGGTTTGTAAGTAAGGAGTTGCAAAAGTATTGTCCACGCATAAAAGAGCTCCTGATTTTTTAGCAATCTTTGACATCGCAGAAATATCAATAATATTCATCATTGGGTTTGTTGGCGTTTCAACCCATATGATTTTTGTGTTTTTATTTAACACTCGTTCTACCTCTGATGTATTTTGCATGTCCACAAAATGAAAAACGATGCCGTATTTTTCAAAAATAGTTTTAAAAATACGATATGAACCGCCGTATAAGTCATTCGTAGAAATGACTTCATCACCCGGATTAAGCATTTTAATTACACAGTCTATTGCTGCTAAACCTGAACCGAAACATGCGCCGAATTTACCATTTTCAATGGCTGCAATATTTTTTTCTAGTGCATGACGCGTAGGATTTTGAGTACGCGAATATTCATATCCTTTGTGATTTCCGACACCATCTTGAACATACGTTGAAGTTTGATAAATGGGTGTCATAATAGCTCCTGTTGTAGGATCAGGATGAACACCAGCGTGTATTGCTTTTGTACCGAATTTCATGCTTAGTTTTTATGCAAAATTAATAGAATTCTTTAATTTCCTTTGCTAAGCAAGTATAGAATTTATATTGCTAATTCTTTACTGGGATCCCAGAAAATAATTTTAAAATTTTGAATTTGATCTTTTTCAACAGTGATTCCTTCTGATTCTAGCCGTTCTTGCATTGTGCTTTCTTTTTCAAAATGAATTTTACCAGTCAATAAACCGATACGATTAACAACACGATGAGCAGGAATATCCAAATTCTCATGTGACGCATTCATTGCCCAGCCAACCATTCTCGCCGATTTTTTAGCTCCTAAATAGTTTCCAATCGCACCATAAGATGTTACCCGACCTTTTGGAATTAGTTTTACTACTTGATACACTTGTTCAAAGAAATCTTTGTTATTTAATGAGGTATTTACAGGGGTAAGCATATAGGATGATTAAATATTAAAAAAAAAGCCAGGATAACCTGGCTTTAAAATATCAATTATTTAAACTACTTTTTTTTGCAGCAATCTTTATTACTACTCTCACATTTCCCTGTTTGATTTCCAATCCATTTTCCATCTTCACTATAATTTGATAAGCACATAGCTTTTTCCTCAGGAGAACAACCTTTAGAATCGCACATTTTTGAACACTCTTCTTTGGTCATTTTAGAGCATTGGCTCATGTCGCATTTATCGGTATTAATTGGTACACATTTACCATCTATCATTTCACACTTGGTTGTATCGCATCCATTCGCTTTTTTAGCATCATGATGCCCACTTCCTAAAATTGGTGCTATAACTAGACCTATTAAACAAGTAAGTTTAATTAGAATGTTCATAGATGGACCTGAAGTGTCTTTAAATGGATCACCAACCGTATCTCCGGTAACTGCAGCCTTGTGTGCATCAGAACCTTTGTAGGTCATTTCGCCATTGATTTCAACACCTGCTTCAAAGGATTTTTTTGCATTATCCCAAGCTCCACCGGCGTTATTTTGGAAAACTGCCCAAAGAACACCAGAAACGGTTACTCCTGCCATATATCCACCAAGCATCTCAGCGATTAATTGATTGTTATCACCATATACTAATTTTCCTAAAAGTACAATCGCAATAGGAAAACCGATTGTTAAAATTCCTGGCAACATCATTTCTCTAAGAGCCGCTTTAGTTGAGATTTCAACACATTTTCCATATTCAGGTTTGCCAGTACCTTCCATTATGCCTGGAATTTCTTTAAATTGACGGCGAACTTCATATACCATATCCATAGCAGCTTTACCAACAGAATTCATCGCTAATGCAGAGAAAACTACAGGAATCATACCACCAATAAACAACATCGCTAATACTGGTGCTTTAAAGATATTTATTCCATCAATACCAGTGAAGGTAACATAGGCAGCAAATAGTGCTAATGAAGTCAATGCAGCCGAAGCGATAGCAAAGCCTTTTCCTGTCGCGGCCGTTGTGTTTCCTACAGAATCTAGTATGTCCGTTCGCTGACGAACTTCTTTCGGTAATTCACTCATTTCAGCAATTCCACCTGCGTTATCAGAAATTGGACCGAAAGCATCAATCGCCAATTGCATAGCAGTTGTTGCCATCATTGCTGAAGCTGCTAAAGCTACCCCATAAAATCCTGCTAGAGCGTAAGATCCCCATATTGCAAATGCAAATAAAAGAACCGTTGGGAAGGTAGAAATCATTCCAGTTGCAAGTCCAGCAATTACGTTAGTTCCTGCTCCAGTAGAAGATTTTTGTACGATTTTTAGTACTGGTTTCGTACCTAATCCTGTGTAATATTCAGTTACAGATGAAATTGCTCCACCAACTACTAAACCAACTAAAGTTGCATAAAACACTCTTAATGATGAAATTTCTTTCACGCCTTCACCAAAGAAATTCATAGACATTGATTCTGGTAACATATATTTTACCAATATAAAACATGCTATAGCAGTAAGAACGATAGATACCCAGTTTCCAATGTTTAGTGCTTTTTGAACTTGCGCTTCTTTTGCATCATTACTTGTAATTTTAACAAGCATGGTTCCAATAATTGAGAAAAGAATTCCAAAGCCAGCAATCGACATCGGCAATAAAATTGGACCAATTCCTCCAAAAGCATCATTTATTACTCCTCCCATATCTTTGATAACATAGTTACCAAGAACCATGGCAGCTAATACGGTTGCAACATAAGAACCAAATAAATCGGCACCCATTCCAGCAACGTCTCCAACATTATCTCCTACGTTATCTGCAATTGTTGCAGGGTTTCGAGGATCATCTTCCGGAATTCCAGCTTCTACTTTTCCTACTAGATCTGCCCCAACGTCTGCAGCTTTTGTATAAATACCTCCACCAACACGCGCAAACAAAGCAATTGACTCAGCTCCTAAAGAGAATCCAGCTAAGGTTTCAAGTACAATTGTCATTTTATCAGTGCCACCATTTGCCCAATCTCCTCCCATGAAGAAGTGGAAGAATAATATAAAGAAAGTTGTTAAACCTAAAACAGCTAAACCAGCAACACCTAAACCCATTACAGTTCCACCACCAAAAGCAACTTTCAATGCTTGAGGTAAACTTGTACGAGCTGCTTGAGTTGTGCGAACATTTGTTTTTGTAGCGATTTTCATTCCCATGTTCCCAGCTAAAGCCGAAAAGAATGCTCCGAAAATAAATGCGACAACAATTAATATGTGAGTAGTTGGAACAATGAAGGAAATCCCAGCCAATAAAATACTTGCTAATACTACAAAAATTGCTAATAAGCGGTATTCTGCTTTAAGAAAAGCCAAAGCTCCTTCGTATATATAATCAGAAATTTCTTTCATTTTACCGTCTCCGGCATCTTGCTTTAACACCCAAGATCGTTTAATAGCCATAAAAATTAGGCCAATTATAGCCATAGCTATAGGAACATAAATCATAATTGCATTCATATTTTTCTGTTTAAATTTTAATTAATCGAGGGCAAAAATAGTGTTTTTAAGCCAATCTGTTTGAATACGAACAATAAAAAAAAGAGTTACACTAAAAGTCCAAGGAAGTTTAAATTAATTAAATACAATAGTTTTGGATGCATTGAAAAATAATTAAAGGACTATGAAGTACAGATTTTGTTAATTATACCGCAAAAAAAAGAGGAGTTTCCCCCTCAATTTTAACCAATCTACTATTAAATCAATCTTGTAAAACTTCTAATTTTAAATTTGGGCTTACTATTGCTTCTTTTATTTTAGCTTCTAGTTCATCAGCTAATTCGGGGTTGTCAAGTAATAAAGTCTTAATTGAATCTCTTCCTTGTCCTAATCTTGTTTCTCCATAAGAAAACCATGAACCACTTTTCTTTAGGATGTTAAGTTCAACTCCAAGATCAATGATTTCTCCAACCTTAGAAATACCTTCACCATACATAATATCAAATTCTGCTTTTCTGAACGGAGGGGCAACTTTATTTTTAACAACCTTTACTTTCACGCGATTACCAGTTATTTCTTCACCATCTTTCAATTGAGTTGATCTTCTAATGTCAAGTCTAACTGAAGAATAAAATTTAAGAGCATTTCCTCCAGTTGTTGTTTCTGGATTACCGAACATCACGCCTATTTTTTCTCTAAGTTGATTGATGAAGATACAACAGCATCCTGCTTTACTAATAGAACCTGTTAATTTTCTTAATGCTTTTGACATTAATCGTGCCTGAAGTCCCATTTGAGAATCTCCCATTTCACCTTCAATTTCTGCTTTTGGAGTTAATGCAGCAACTGAATCAATAACAACTAAATCTACTGCTCCAGACCGAATAAGGTTGTCTGCAATTTCTAATGCTTGTTCTCCGTTGTCTGGTTGAGAAATCAATAGATTTGCGATATCAACACCTAATTTTTTAGCGTAAAACTGATCAAATGCATGCTCAGCATCTATAAAAGCTGCAATTCCTCCTTGCTTTTGAACTTCAGCAATAGCATGTATTGCGAGCGTTGTTTTTCCAGATGATTCGGGACCGTATATTTCAACTACTCTTCCTTTTGGATAGCCATTAATTCCTAATGCTAGATCTAATGTTATAGATCCGGTTGGAATTACCTCTACTTTTTCAACGGGAGAATCACCTAATTTCATTACTGCACCTTTTCCGAATGTTTTATCTAATTTTTCCATTGTTAATTGAAGCGCTTTTAGCTTTTCTGTGTTTAATTCTTGTTTTGACATATTGATTTTTTTAAATGTGAAAGTATTCTGTTTTTATTATGGTACAAATTTATGCTGAGATGATTGTAAGTTATTTACGACCTTCTCATAATTTGTATGTTTGTAGTATTTCATTTGCATGATCTTTTGTATTTGGCTTGTCTAAAACAGCAATCAGAGTTGAATCTTCATTAAATAAAAAACTTGTCCGGTGGATTCCGTCATATGTTCTCCCCATAAATTTTTTTGATCCCCATACTCCAAATGCTTTGATAATTTCCTTTTCCGTATCTGCCAATAAAGAAAACGGCAACTTGTATTTTTCAATAAATTTTGTGTGAGCTTGTGCACTATCTGCACTTACACCAAGAATTACTATTTCTTTTTCGACTAATATTTCAAAGCTATCTCGTAAGCTGCATGCTTGAGCTGTACAGCCAGGAGTATCGTCTTTTGGATAAAAGTAGACTACAAGTTTTTTACCATTAAATTGGGAAAGATTGATTTCTTTTCCATTTTGATCGCTTGATGTAATAGAAGGAATTTTAGTTCCAATTGTTAATTTTTCCATATTTGCTTATTAAATAATCTAAATAATGATGTTTTTCTAATCAAAAGTAATAACTATTTTCATAATAGAAACAATTACATGAAAAAAAGTTTAAATTTTAAAAAAAAATTATGTGGACTTTATAAAATACTAGGAATAGTAAAGCCTTCAGAAGAATGATTAGGATTTACGCAAAAGACATATTGTTAGGTAAATCCATGATCCAATTAATATTGCTCCTCCAATTGGTGTGAGCAATCCTAAGAATGGAATATGTAATCCTATTTTATTAAAAAATACTAGAAGATAAATTGAAAAACTGAATAAACACAGTCCAATTATCATGCTATTTAGTATATTTTTAAGTGGAAATTTAAACTTATCTGAATTAAGAGAGAGCACAACAATTGCAATTCCTTGAATAAGTTGGTAGCGAATACCTGTTTCAATAGATGCTAGTTGATTAGTGTCCAATATTGTTTTTAAAAAGTGTGCTCCAAAGGCTCCTAAAATAATTGCAAGCCATACCAATATAGTCCCAAGAATTAGTGAAGTTTTTATCATTTTACAAAGTTGAATAAAAAAAGTAACTATTAATCAATTCTGTATCTTTGTACTATGAAATTAAATTCATTTACTGTATTAATTTTCTTTTTGAGTTTTATTCTCTTAAATTGTAAATCGGAAACACAGCCAATAAATGAGATTGATTATTATCAGTTTCAGGATATTAATCTTAGTAAGTACGATATTGATGCTTCAATTAAAATCCCAGATGCAACGGCTGGAATTGGAGCTACTTTCATGCCAGAAGTAATTCATGAGCTTGGAGATTATAAGTGGAAAATAGCAGTCGGCAAAAATTTCGAGCTTTTTATTGAAGATTATGGAGATTATCCTTATTTATTTCCTGAATTCAAGAAAAAATTATTCTCCAACAATAAATATTATAAAATAGAAATTATTAAAGAAGAGAAAAATTTACTTTTATACAAAAGAACTATTCGAAAAACATTAGGGAACGTAAACTCTTCTTCATACCATTTGTTTTCAGTTATAAATATGAATGGTATTAATTATCAATTCACAAATAGAGAGACTGGAGATTCTAAAAAAGTGATTGATTTTGTTTATAAATCTGTAAAATCATTAAAAAAAAACAATAAATAAGATGGAATTTAATCGTGAAGAGGTCCTTAGAGTATTAGGAAATATAATTGAACCTGATTTAAAAAAAGACATTGTAAGTTTGAATTTGATTGAAGATTTAAAAATCTTAGAGCAGCGTATTGAATTATCAATTCAAGTCTCTAATCCAGCACTTCATGCTAGAAAACGGATGCAAGAAGCAGTTTCATTTAATTTAAAACGCGTTTTTGGTTCTGATTTAGAAGTAGATTGCACCGTAAAAGGATTGCCGAGTGAATCAAAAGAAAAGAGAAGAAAAATTCTTCCTGATGTAAAATATATTGTGGCGATTGCTTCAGGTAAGGGAGGAGTAGGGAAGTCTACAATTACCTCTAATCTTGCGGGCGGGCTACAGAAAAAAGGATTTAAGGTTGGTATTGTTGATGCTGATATTTACGGACCATCAATGCCAACTATGTTTGATGTTGTTGGTGACAGACCAAAAATGATTGATATTGATGGCATTTCAATGATTGAACCAATTTTAGCACAAGGTGTAAAGCTCCTATCAATTGGATTTTTTACAGATCAGGATAACGCTGTTGTTTGGCGTGGCCCAATGGCTTCAAAAGCACTTACTCAAATGTTTACAGATGCTCATTGGGGTGAATTAGATTATTTGTTGATTGATTTACCTCCAGGAACAGGAGATATTCATCTCTCGCTTGTGCAGGCTGTTCCTTTAGATGGTGTTGTGATCGTAAGTACGCCGCAAGAAGTTGCTCTAGCTGATGCTCGCAGGGGTGTCAATATGTTTAAAATGGATACATTGAAGGTGCCTGTTATTGGAATTGTAGAAAATATGGCTTGGTTTACGCCTGCTGAACTTCCTGATAATAAATACTATATTTTTGGAAGAGATGGTGCAAAAAATCTGGCGCAAGGAATGAATGTTCCTTTTCTTGGTTCAATTCCTCTTGTTCAAAGTGTTTGCGAAGCCGGTGATGCCGGTCGACCTGCTGTTTATCAAGAAAATACGCCAATTTCTCGTGCTTTTGATGAATTAGTTCATAACTTTACAGAAGAATTAAAGAATCTAATAGCTACTAAAAAATAGAATTGACATGTCTGAAATCAATATAGCTAGTATTACCGAAAAAGTAAACACCGCTTTACTTCAATTGCGCCCTTTTTTACATGCTGATGGTGGCGATATGGAATTGGT